>JBPBQB010000110.1:0-21299 GCA_050954545.1 Janthinobacterium lividum
CCTTGAGGTCGGTGGAAACACGCTCTTCTTCGGTGTATTCCAAAATGCCCTTCATGGGGCCTTCGGCGTACTCTTTCGCGGCAGCGTTGACTTCGGCGATGGTGACATCGCGGCTTAAGATCGCCGTGAAGTCGACGACGCTGACAGTCGGAACCGGGACACGGAAGGCCATGCCGGTGAACTTACCCTGAAGCTCCGGGATGACCAGGCCGACGGCCTTGGCAGCGCCGGTCGAGGAAGGAACGATGTTCTGGGCAGCGGCACGGGCATCACGCAGGTCTTTCGCGGCGGTATCGACCGTGCGCTGGGAGTTCGTGTAAGCGTGAATCGTGGTCAAAAGGCCTTTTTCGATGCCGAACTTGTCGTTCAAGAGCTTGGCGACCGGGGCCAGGCCGTTGGTCGTACAGGAAGCATTCGAAATGACATTGTGCTTGGCAGGGTCGTACATATTGTCGTTGACCCCCAGCACGATGGTCAAATCTTCGTTCTTGGCAGGGGCCGAAATGACGACTTTCTTGACACCATGCTCACGGTGCGCGACTGCTTTTGTGGCATCGGTGAAGAAGCCCGTGCTTTCGATGACGACATCGACACCTTCCGCATCCCAGCGGATGTCGGCAGGGTTCTTTTCGGCGAAGACAGTCAGCTTTTTACCGTTGACGACAATGTTTTCGCCGTCGGCAGAAACATCGCCGCCTTTGTAGGGGCCGTAGTTGCTGTCGTATTTCAGCAGGTGGGCGTTGGTCTTGGCGTCGGTCAGGTCATTGAGCGCGACAACCTCGATCTCGCCGTTAGGGTAGCGCTCTTGAATAGCGCGGAACGTAATGCGCCCGATACGGCCAAAGCCGTTGATTCCAACTCGCACTGCCATGATGAGTGTTTCTCCTTGATAAATAGGGCGTGATTTTGACGCTTTTGTTCTGTAAAGTCACCCTCAGTATGGCATGAGCTGGCTTGGAAAGTCAACGGGGAAAGGCTTTGGCAGGTAAGACCCGGTTCTCAGTGTGCCTTCTCCGATTCGCGGTTTTCGGAGGTCACAGACTTGTTACCATCTAAAATCTTTTCCGACTCTTTGCCGTCGAGCGGTACGCCCTGGACATTGAGGAATGGCGCGGGAGTAGGCTGAGTCAAGCGGGGATAGAGACGGAACATAATGGCCTGAATGCTGCCGGCGATAGGAACAGATAACAGCATTCCCCAGATGCCGAACAGCTCGGCTCCGATGACCAGGGCGAACAGAGCCATGACAGGGTGCAGACCGACGCCGCCGCCGACCACGCGCGGGGTGACGACATTGTCGAAGACCTGATTGACAAGAAGCGTCACGGCGACTGCGATTCCGCCAAAGACCAAACCACTTTGATGGTCGCCGGTCGCCGCCGTGAACGCGACGATAAATGTCACCAATGCCGTAGAAAGCGCTCCGAGATAGGGCACCGCGTATAGGACTCCTGCCGCTGCGCCGACCAGCAGTGCATACTGGGCCATCGAATGGTGAAAGATGCTCAGGCCATACAGCAGGGCGATTGTCGTCACCCCGTACAGAGCGCAGACGATCAGCAGGCCCCGCAGATAGTCGGAGAACACGCCGCCGATATCACTGCCGATGTGCCCCATCATCGTGCGCCAGTTCTGCGGCGCGAGATAAAACATCCGCGCCCGAAGACGGTCGATGTCCACGAGAAAGTAGAACGCGATGATCAGTGTCAGAACAGACTGGATCAAGACAGTCGCCGAGCCAATCAGAAACGTCACGATGCTGCCGCTGGCCTGCTGCAAAAAGCCCGAAGCACGGGCGGTCAATTGCTCCGTGATCTGGGAAACATAGGTCGGCAGCTTGATCGGGCCGATTTTAGGGTGTAGTCTCAAAAAATTCCCGGCTTTGCCTTGAAGCGCCGTGATATAGCCCGGCCCGTTCTGTGCCAGCGCCCCCGCCTGACCGATCAGCGCCGGGATCGTGAGCCAGCCGATGCCAATTATCAGCAGCAGGAAAATGCCGAAGACCAGCCCCGCCGCTGCCATCCGGCTCATGCCACGCTTCATCAGCCTATCAGCAATAGGATCAAGCAGCATTGCCAGCACCAGGCCGATGGCAAATGGAGTGATGACAGCGAGAGTCGCCTCGGCAAAACGACGTGCGATCAGTGCCAGCAGCACCAGCAGAATAGTACCGAGGGAAAAATAAAACCCAGCCTGCACATACAAGCGGGGCGGGAGGGTTCGTGAGTTAAGCATAATGCTATCTTACCCAATTTTGAGCTAGGCTACCTCAGCCTGGCTCACCGGCCTTCTCGGAAGCCGTCAGATATTCGGAGAACCGATCCCGCACCATCTGGGCTTCTTCGGAAACGCTCTTCACAGCAAGGCGCGTTTCTTCGACCAGAAGAACGCAGCCTGAGACTAGCCCCCCTACCCCCAGCATTCCAGTGACCGCCGCGATCCCCAGCGTAATCCGAAAGATGAAATGATGAGTAGAAGTAGCCGCAATCGCTCCCAGCAAAGAAGTGAGCGCTGCCGCCGCGAAAGAGCCAAGAGCCAGATAGAATAACCGCAAGGCATGGAGCAGCAGCAAAGAGCGTCGTTCGGCCCGATTCAGGTGGTGAACCCGCATGATCGTCAGCGGATCGCCGCTGACGACCCCTTTTTCGAGCATCGCCGACAGTGAGCGGGCACGGTCAATCGCCCGGGCGAACCGGTTACTCGTGCCGAGCGCCAGCACCGACGACGCATTGGTCAAGACCGCCGGGGCAGCAATCAGTGTAAGGCTTGTAAATGGGTTATCAGGCAGCAGAGGCATATTCGATTATTTGCACATGGCGCGTACCAGACCATGCCTGGCCTTGAAAGGCCAGGCTGCAAGTACACGAAGTACCTACGGCACTAATGACCAGCAAAGGATAAGAAAATAAGCCATTTGCCAATGGCATTCAGCCCCGGAGGGGCTTTGTGTACTTCTAGCCCGGCCTTTCAAGGCCAGGCATGATCATCCAGAGAGCCAGATAGTTTACCGTTCGCCCAGCGTTTCCCAGACTTCAACTTTGCTTTTGACACGGTGAATGACTGTGTCGGTGAACTCGGTCGTGGTCGAACCGCCGCCTAAATCGGAAGTGCGGATACCGTCGTGAATGGCTTCAAATGCCGATTCATAGATCGCACGGGAGGCGCGGCTTGCGGCAGGCGTGTTGATATAGGTCAGCAGGGACGCACCCGCGAGAATCATTGCCAGCGGGTTTGCCAGGTTCTTGCCTTCGAGCGACGGCGCTGTGCCGTGCGGCGCTTCGGTCATGACCACTTTCGGCTCAAAGTTCTCGTCAAACGAGATCAAAAGTGACTCGGAGCCGGCGATGGAGCCGTAGAAAGCTAAGACTAAGTCGCTGAGACAGTCGCCGTCGCGGTTCAGTGCGGGAATGACCAGCGGCTCAGAAGCCCGCGAGAGCAGCAGGGCATAAGTCGCATCGATGAGCTGCGGCTCGTAACGGACATCGGGAAACTTCTTGGAGGCCGCGTCCATTTCTTCCTTGAACATGCCTTCATAGATCGGCGAGACAGTGTACTTCGGACCGCCGAAGACTTTCGCGCCCATCTTGCGGGCATGGCGGAACGCGAACTCGGCGACCATGCGGCAGACACCCCGGTCCAGCGTTTCAGTGCGGTAAGACTTTTCGTTGTAGCCTTCGCCTTCGCGCCATTCTTTCGCACCGTAAGCATCGCCGACTGCCATGCGGACGACGGACATGGGAGCGAAAACGCCACCAACAGACATGACACCCGGCAGACGCCGCCCCGTGCGGACAATCACGGTGCCGTCGATCTCCGAGCGTAGGATCGCGTTCGGAGAGCCGACATCGCCTTTGATCTCCGGCGTGACTGTCGCCGCTTTAAGTCCCAGCCCGTGCAGTTTCATCGCCTGCGCCGCTTCGTGGACGACTTGGTTCTTAGTCGCCCGTCGGTTTTCCAAAGACAGGTCATAAGTTTCAAACGTGACATCTACTTTAGTCACAGCCGGGTCCAGCACCCGCAGTGCTTCGGCCAGCAGTTCCTGCCCAGTCTGATCGCCTTCCATCACGACGATGGTATGTTGTGCCATAGATTTCCTCTTAAATGTTTTGCCGCGCTTAATGAAATAATGCCAGCGACTTTTTGAGCGTCTCTATGATACCCCATGCCAGAGGCAGTCCGACGACAAGCCAGCGAAATACGAGTACGCCCAGTGACGAATTCGAATAATTTTCAGCCATGAACGGCTTCCTCCTTAAGTACATTGACGCTGTTCGTCTCGGCATAATACACAGGCGCGACCGGTCTAACCAGCAGGTTGCAGATAAAGCCCAGCACCAAGAGGTCTGCCATGATATGCAGAGGCAAGTTATAAGACAGCGTCGGGGCAATATGCTGAGATTCTTGGTATTTGCTCAGTGTCGTAAACAGTAGCGGCCCCGCGATCCCTGCTGCCGACCAGGCCGTCAGCAGGCGGCCATGGATCGCGCCCACTTGAAGTGTCCCGAACAGGTCCCGCAGGTAGGCCGGAGCCGTTGAAAAACCGCCGCCATACATGCTGATAATCAGGGCCGCGCTGCCGATAAACAGGCCAATACTGCCTAAGTGAGCCGCAATCGGCACGAGGATATACAGTACGAAACCGAGGACAAAATAGATCAAATACGCGCTCTTGCGGCCAATCGTATCAGACAGCGATGACCATAAAAAGCGTCCGGCCAGATTAAACAAGCTCAGCAGACCGACAAAGCCCGCCGCCGCCGCTGGAGTCACCCGGCCAGGAAACAAGTCTTGAATCATCGGCGAGGCCGAATATAAAAGCCCGATCCCAGCAGTTACATTGAAGAATAGTACGCCCCAGAGCAGCCAGAATTGCGGGGTTTTAATCGCCTCCGTCGCCGTGACGCCGTGCGTGGTCACCAGCGCATTAGTCTGTGCGGCAGGGACGTACCCATCCGGCTTCCAGCCCTCGGCGGGCACACGGATAGTAAAGACACCGAACATCATGACGACGAAATAGAGTACGCCCATGACAAGAAAAGTCTGGACAATGCCAATATCAGACGCCGACGCAAAATGCTTCATCAGCGCATCTTCCAGAGGCGCACCGATCAGCGCACCGCCGCCGAAGCCCATGATCGCAAGGCCAGTTGCCATGCCGGGCCGGTCTGGAAACCATTTAATCAGGGTCGAGACAGGAGAGATATAGCCGAGACCCAGCCCGATGCCGCCTAAGACGCCGTAGCCGAGATAGACTAATGGAAGCAGGTGCAGGCCTAAGCCAAGCGCGGCCACAAGAAAGCCGCTGCCGAAGCACAGCGCCGAAGCCAGCATGGCTTTACGCGGCCCGGCGGCTTCCATCCATTTACCGAACACAGCGGCGCTGAGGCCGAGGCAGACAATGGCAAGGCTAAAGATCCAGCCGATCTGAACTTTGTTCCAGTCACCGGGCGCAGAGTGCGTGATCCCGAGTAACTTGGTCAGTGGGGTATTGAAAACGCTGAAGGCGTAGGCCTGACCGACAGAAAGATGGATCGCAAGAGCTGCCGGCGGAACCAGCCAGCGGTTGTAGCCGGGCGGCGCGACAGTGCGCTCCCGGTCCAAAATTGACAGCATAACTTCACTGCTTTCTAACTATTTTCGTAAATAAGTCAGATAAGTGTTCCCAAAAGTTGGTGCGTGCAATCTATGGAGAGGCTAAGAGGAGCCCAGGCAATAAGCGTAGAAGAGGCCCCGCCCTGAAGGGCAGGTCTGGAGGCGCGGACGCCAACCGCACGGTGTGTGAATGAGTAGGAAAGCCCTATGCCGATAGCATTTCCGGTTGCAGACCGGTTGGCGTCCGCGCCTCCAGACCTGCCCTTCAGGGCGGGGAACTGTGCAATCTACCAGGTGAAGTCAATCGAATTCAGAAAAGCGCGGGCGATGACCATATAGCCGATCTGGTTGGGATGTACCCGGTCCCAGGCGAGAGTTGCCGGGTAATAACTGGTCAGAACACTGTCGAAGGCAGCTTGCGTATCTACAAAGAGCGTCCCATGCTTCGCGGCAATCATCTTAACGATAGCCCCATACTCGTCCATGCGTGTACGCATGGCATCAGTCTGGTTCGGCTCGATATAGAACGGGGTCATCAGAACCATGCCTTGGACGACCGGCAGGGTTTGGGTGACAAGCTGATCCAGCGTCTTTTCATATTCGTCCGGCAGGACATGGGTTTCAGGCTGACGCGGCAAATCAAATTGACGCCAGACATCATTGGTGCCGATCATGATCGAGAGCCAGTCAGGCTTCAAATCAAGCACATCGGTCTGCCAGCGTTTTTGCAGGTCAAGAACCGTATTGCCGCTGTTCCCCATGTTCACGATACGGATACCGAGCGCGGGATAGATACTGCCCAGCAGTGCATCGACCAGCGAGACATACCCCCGCCCGAGGGCATCAAAGAGGCCTTCCCCGACAGGCTGGGCCCGCCCCCCATCAGTGATCGAATCGCCGATCATTACAAGCTTCGCATTCTTTTCGAGTTTCATATGACCTGCGCTAACAGCCGCCGCGTGTAATCGACGGAGCGGGAGACTGCCGAGAACGGGTCTTCTGAACCTTCGTACTCGATGTTCAGCCAGCCGTCGAAGCCAGCTTGTTGCAGCGCCGAGACGCAGTCCGGCAGGTCGACTTCACCTTCACCTATCGCCGTACCGGCAAATTTCAGGCCCTCTGTCCCGACATAGGCTACGCCGGTGTAGTTATCAGAAACGACCTGGAAGTCCTTGAAGTGAACCATCGCCGCACGGGTCGCAAGCGCGGCTACTTCCAGATGCGAGGCTTGATGCACCAGCAAAAAGTTACCGGTGTCCGGGTTCGCTTTCAGGGCCGGGCTGCCGACAGCATTCAAGATCGTCTGCACCTGTTCGCTGCGGCCTGCTAGCCTGCCGTGGTTTTCCAGAGCCAGTGTGATGCCCTTGGTGTAGGCATACTCACTCGCCTCTTTCAGACCGGCAATGATCCAAAGCAGGCATTGTTCATAGGTGAACTCGGGCGCAATGTCGCCCGCAAAGACCCGCACAACCTTTGCGCCGAACAGAAGCGCGTAATCGACACCATCAGTAATCTTTTTCACACTCTCGGCCCGCACGGCTTCATCGGCACTCACGAAATTGTTGGCGACCGAGTAGACGCCGACGGGCAGACCCGTGTCTTTCAGCGCCGCCTGCACTTCCGGCAGTTCCGTGGCCGGGTCTCGCCAGAAGAAATCCAGCAGCTCGACACCTTCAACGCCGAGCCGTTTGGACTCCTGAATAAATCCGGCGATATCGAGCCGCCCGCTCTGATATGCCGCGACATAACTATACATGCTCAGTCCAAGTTTCATACTTTGTTTCCTCAATTATGCCACGCATTGAAATGCGAGGCTTGGGAGTGCCCAGTGTCGCGGCGACACAAGAATCGGGAATTTTCTCATCTGGCGTCCCCTGGACGCTGGGCGATTCGGAGCCTCGGAATTTATTCCGTGGCTCTTACATCTCTTTCAGGATACGCTCAGCGTACAGCAGGCCGCTGATGCTTTTTGCATCCACAATCTCGCCGGTCTCGATCATGTGCAGAGCCTCGGCAAACGGCGTCGGAATGATTTCTAAGAATTCGTCTTCGTCCGTGTGGCCTTCCACCGGGGTCAAATCCAGGGCTAAGAACGTATGAATAACTTCAGTCGAATATCCCGGTGCCATAAACGATTGGAACAGCTTGATCATACGTCCGGGGGCGTAATTGATCTCTTCGGCCAGTTCGCGCCGAGCGCAGGCTTCCACATCTTCGTCCGGGTCCCGCGTTCCCGCCGGGATTTCCAGCAGACTGGTTTCGGCGGCGCGGCGATACTGCCGGACGAGTATGACAGTGTCTTTATCCAGCATCGGCACCATCGCGACCGCACCTCGATGCTCGACAATCTCGCGCTGGCTTGTCTTGCCGTTCGGCAGCATGACCGTATCCAGCCGCAGCTTTAGAATGCGCCCATCATAGAGGCGCTTACTGCTCGTGACAATCTCTTCGTTTTTATTTTCTTCGTTGTTAGCCATAATTTCTTTCTTAAGATAGTTCAGGAACCCTTCCCTCCCCTGTTAGGGAAGGGCTTTCGGAACAAGAGTGAGGACAAGAGCCCTCGTTTCTGTCCTTGTATTCTGTGGCCCTTCCCTAACAGGGGAGGGAGGTGAGCCTTAGCGAACCGGGAGGGGTTCTTACACGGAGGGATTTATACTGCCTCATCAATATCAGTGCTCGCCAGTCCGGCAGCGGCGGCGGCGAGAAAAAACGCCGGGTCTTCGGCGGGTGTTCGGCCCATGCTGGTGACTTTAACGCCTGCTTCAGCCAGCAAATCAAGCGCCGACTGGGCATTCGGGACAAATTGGACAATATGGCCCGGCGGCAGCGCCGTGTCGCCGGTTCCGGCAGGCAGCGGCACGAGGCAGCGGCTGTATGCGAGGTCCAGCGTCGTGCGCGTGTGATGGCTGATTCCTAAGTGACGCGGGCGCTTGTCCGACGACGACATGCGGACAATCGCAACCGACTTGCCGCCGAGGGCTTTGACAATGTCTAAGTTCTGTGCCTGCTCGATACCGCTGAAACCATACTTCGTCCCAGTTCCCGCATTGCCCGGCCCCTGGCAGACAATCGCGGCGTCACATTCCAGAATATGTTTCGCGGCCAGCAGCGCCGAATGCAGTGTGACCGTCTCGTAATCCCCGCCGAAGGCCTGCCCACAGGTGATTGTCGCCTGAATAAAGTCAGCAGCCTTTAGATCGCGCACCAGATGGCTGAAGGCAATCGGCAGTGCGGCAGCATCGGTCATGATGTAGGCGACTTTGCGCTTCCCCGCGAGAAACAACCCGGCAGCGGCCGGCCCGATCTGCGAATGAAGCTGTCCGATCAGCACGGTCAGGCCTTCTAAATCTCGCTCCCAGACTTCCGCGTACTGCTCCTGTTCTTCCAGTGTCAGCACGGCGATCTGAGATGGCAGGTAGCGGCCTTTGATAATATGGCCCATCTCCAGTGTATTCGGCTTCGGCAAGGAGCGAGAGAGATTCGCAGACACGAAATCGAAGCCGCCGGTGCCGAGTTTCAGCACCTGCGCCGTCGTATTAAGCAGCACTTCATCGCCCACCGACGCCGGGCCGGTCAGCGCCACATAGTTGACAGCCCGGCGTGTTTCCATTTCGATCCGCACGGAGAGTTCCTGGGCATCCTGGTCCCACTCCGTCACCGCCAGCACTTTCCCCGCCGCTTGTGTGAGCATATTAGATTGCCTGCACGAGTGATTTCTTTGGCTCCCGGAGAGCAGCAAACGCGTCTGCGACTTCTCGCCGAAGCTGATTTTCGTCTATCTCCCCTTCCCGCTCAGGAAGAGGATACCAGCAGTCGCAGGCAGAATAAATGGCATTTATGGTTTCTTCAAATTCCTGATCTTCCGCGTTACTCCAAAGATCAGAATATGCTTGTCGGAATTCGCTGCCGCTGATCTCCCCACGCTGGAACGAAGCGATGATTAGCTCATTGTAAGGCTCAGGCCAATCGACTTTCTTCGCATAGCTATTGTCTCGCTCCTGCATCCACAGTTTTGTAAACTTGGTGCAAAAGGTCTGCACTTTTATCTGTCGCTCCAAAAATGGCTGCATCAAAGTAAGAAAAGGTTCCTGCTTCATATTATGCTTCAGCGGGCATCAGGTGTGCGAGGAAGTAAACTTCTCTCGCTGGTTAAGGTTGTCCTTCGGACACAAGAAACTTACCGTTCACCACTCCTTCGTCCGAAGGACGCCCCTTACCAGCGAGAGGAGTTTACTCCCTCGCAATATCCCTAGCTTGTGGCCGCCGCTGCCGTCTCCACAATCGAGACCACTAGCTGGGTGCTTTTAACCATATCGGAGATCAACACGTATTCATCGTGGCGATGGATATTCATCATGCCGCAGCCCAGCACCGTGGTCGGAAAGCCGTTGGCGTTGAAGATGTTGGCGTCTGCCCCGCCGCCGGTGACACGCAGCAGCGACTCTAAGCCGATCCGTTCGGCAGCGGCCATGCCGATTGTGAGCACCTGGTCATCCATGCCTAATTCATAGGCAGAGTATGCATTTTCGTTTTTGATGTCGAGCGTAATTCCAGCGGCATCGGCTTCCTCCTGAAAACAAGCGATCATGTGGTCACGCTGCTTTTCCAGTTTGGCATCGTTTCGAGAACGGGCCTCACACTTCAAATAGCACTCGGCGGGAATAATATTGGTGGCTGTGCCGCCCTGGATCACACCGACATTAGCCGTGGTCTCATGGTCGACACGCCCCAGCTTCATCCGGGCAATAGCTTTAGCGGCGACTAAGATGGCCGAAACACCGTCTTCAGGCTGGGCACCGGCATGGGCGGGCTTACCGTGAATCCAGACCTCGAAGATGTCCTGAGTAGGCGCACTGTAAACTAACGACCCGACAGGCGGACCGGCGTCGAGGACGTAGCCGAACTTAGCTTTGATCCGGCTCGGGTCCATGAGCTTCGCACCTATCAGACCGATCTCTTCGCAGATCGTCAGCAGAAGCTGGATGTCGCCGTGAGAGATATTTTGTTCGTCCAATATCCGCATCGCTTCGATGATCGGAGCCATGCCGCAGATGTCGTCCGCCCCGAGAACCGTGTTACCATCGGTCCTGATGACATCGCCTTCGATGATAGGCTCCAGGCCAGGAGTCGCTTCGACCGTGTCAAAATGGGACGAGAAAAAGATCGTGGGTGCGCCTTCAATCGTTCCCTTTTTGAACGCGATGAGATTACCGATGTTGCCGCCGACTTTCTCCCCGGCGTCATCGTAATCACACTCAAATCCCAGATCGACGAGCATTTTATAAGCAATCTCGCTGGCGGCTTTTTCCTGACGCGGGGGCGTATCCACACGCACCATGTCTAAAAAAGTCTGCACCAGGCGCTCTTGGTTTACAGTTACGGGTTCAGTCACAACAATCGCTCCTTGCAAAGTAGTACGGCAGCAGTGTTCGACGCGGCCTGCGCGGTTTCCTGCACAGGATGGTTCAATGCAGGACACGGGGTATAATGCTTCCACGGTCAATCCACTGGGGGACAATTGAGAATATGGGTATTTTAGACGGCAAACAGGGCATTATCTACGGTGTCCGCAACGAGCGCTCTCTCGGCTGGGGCTGTGCCCAGAGCCTCACGCGTGAAGGGGCGCGACTGGCTTACAGTGTCATGTCGGAGCGGGAAGAAAAAGATGTTCTGAAGCTGAGTTCATCTCTCGGGGAAGCGTCTACCGCTTTCGTGCAGATCTGCGACCTGACCAAAGATGAAGACATCGACGCCCTGCATGTCCGATTGGCTGCTGAGATGGGCCATCTGGATTTTGTCATCCACGCCGCTGCCTTCTCCCCGAAAGACGGCATCAGCGGGCGGTTTTTAGACGTCTCTCGCGCCAGTTTCCAGACTGCCGTCGAAGCCTCGACTTACAGCTTCGTCGCTGCCGCCAAATCAGCCGAGCCGCTGATGGGTCAGGGCGGCAGCCTGCTGACTTTGTCCTATCTTGGTGCAGAGCGGGTCATTCCTAACTACAATACGATGGGTGTCGCAAAAGCGGCTCTTGAGTCTTCAGTCCGGTATTTAGCAAGCGACCTCGGCCCTTCCGGCATCCGCGTCAACGCCATCAGCGCCGGCCCGACTATGACCCTCTCCGCACGCGGCATCGCCGGGTTTACGGACATGCACCGGGAAGTGCGCGAAGTCGCTCCCCTCCGCAAGAACACGACTCCCGACGAAGTCGGCGACGCCGCCGCCTTCCTGGTCTCCGAATGGGCACGCGGCATCACCGGCGAAGTCATCTACGTCGACAACGGCCTGCATATTTTAGGCTAGATGCACACTAAATGAGTATGGAAGCCAAATATGACAGAACAATGCTGAAGAACGGAGTGCGCGGCAAATACTTGGTTCAGTATCGTTCCGGCACGAACCTTGTTTTGCTGGACGCCGATGTTGCGAAAGCCTATCCGACGGCGGAAGCCGTGAATGAAGCACTCCGCCGCTTAATGCAAACGCAAGAGCCCGCTTGATGAGGCATCGCTAGATTTCGGCATTAAAAGAATTATGCGTCTGGATTGGAACTTAGAAGAGGATTACGCCGAAATCGGCGGGATTGGCCTGCTGCATGAGGCGCTTGAAGAAGCGCTGGCGGTGCTGCCGCGTGAGCATCTACGTCAGCTTACTGTCATCCGTATCCAGGATGAGGACCCGCGCGGCAAAGCGCTGGGCATCTGGCGGCAGGACCATCTAGGAGTGAGCATCGAGCTGTACGCGCAGCCGCATGTCAGGCCGCTTTTGGGTCTGCTTTCACCTGTACAGAAATTTGCTTTGCGCCTGCATCTCGCGTACACGCTCTTCCATGAAGTGGGGCATCATGTGACCCGGTTTCTGAACCGCCGGGCAGCCCCGCCCCGGAAGGCCGCGATGGTGGAGCAGAAGATCGAGCGCTGGGCGGACGAATACGCGGAAAAGCGGCTGGTCAAGCTCACGGAGCGCTGGGTGCGGCCCGGCGGGCTGGCGGAAGCGCCGGATGCTCGGAAGGCACTGGAAACTGCACTGCAAGCCATGCGCCTGACCAAGATTGTCACGCTGGACAAATTGGGAACAAATCAGGCCGAAGCAGCGTCGTAAGCATGGGAACGGCCACTGCGTCAATGTGGACATCGAGTGGCCTTTCCTTTCTTCCGTGGCCTGCCCGGCCCGTTACCATAGATCGCAAAAAGCGGCCCCGATGCACTCTGCATCGGGGCCGCTCTTGAGTTGTCGGGGCCGCATATGAGTTGAGTGAACCTATTTTCCGCCCTGGGCCGCGAGGGAGCGGTCAAGCCGTCGCAGCTCACGCCGCAGCTCAGATAGACGAGTAAGAGCGGGGTCAGTCAGGATCAAATCCCATTCCTCCGTGTCGTAGCCGGGCAGATAGTGCGGCAGGTACGCAGCCGTCTTGGGCGGGATCGGAACCGCGCAGTCCGGGACGGAAAACGGCACCAGAGCGATCTGCGAATCGTCGTATTCCGACTGGATACGCTTGCCGCGACGGTTGGCATAAGCCGGGTCGATTTTGGAAACCTGCCCCCATTCCTTCATCGCTTCTTCGGGCATACTGGCAAAGAAACAGGCCAGGCCACGATTGGAATGAAGCATGACATTGCGCGGGTCCAGTACCAGAGCGCGGTCAAACATGTCAATCGCCTGTTTATGACGCTCCAGAGCCTGCTTCATACGCGGATCGTTTATCTTTTTTGAGGCGCGAGCGGCATCGTGAAGAGTCTTGCCGGCTTTTGCATAGGCAAGACCCAAATTCGAGAAGTCTTCCATACGACTCAGGCGCAGAACAATCACATGGCGAAACTCAGCGATCGCTTCCTCGATCTGACCTTTTTGATAAAACACAACTCCGCGGTTGGAATGGCAATCAGCATTGTTGGGCTGGTGACGGACACTCAGGTCCCATTCCCGCATCGCTGCCCCCTGATTTTTAAGAATGGCATGAGCATAGCCCCACTGATAATGGACAGCGTAGAAATCAGGCCGCAGCTCAAGAGCACGCGCAAAATGCGTGAAAGACAGCTCCGGCTTGCCCATTGCAATGTAACAAATGCCGTAATTGTTATGCACTTCCGGGATGTGCTCGTCGAGCTTGAGCGCGACCCCAAGTTCTTCCACTCCTGCCGTAATACTTTCCCGGCGCAGATGAAGCCAGCCGATCTGAGCGGGAATCTGAGCGTCCTTCGGGCTGAGCTCAAGCGCTTTTTTCAAGTGCAGACCCGCTTCTGCAAACTCATCTGCCAGCCCCTGTGCAATCCCCAGGTTCATGTGGGCAAGAGCCGATTGCGGCCAGAGCTTGACAACTGCCTGAAAATACTGAATCGCCAGCGGAATGATTTTTTGCTTGGTCTTGATGACTCCCAGGGCGGTCATGACTTCCGGCGAACATTTTCGGAACTGCAAAGCGCGGGCGACGTACCGGTCCGCGCTGTCCAGAGCGTCTTGATCCGCATAGGCTTTGCCGAGATTGTAGCAGGCTTCCCACAGGCGCGAGTTCAGATCGATTCCTTCTTTAAGTGCGAGGATACCGTCGTTGATCGCCCCGAGGCGGCACAGGCCATAGCCGTAATCCGCGCGTACCGCAGCACTGGTCGGGTCTAAATGGACAGCCCGAGCCAGCCGTTCGATCTCCGGTCCGGTGACATTCTTCTGCATACGGACAAGAGTCTGGTTGACTAGCGCCGGAGCGTGGCCGGAATCGCTTTGCAGCGCGGCCTCAAATTCGTTTCCCACATCATCACCGCAAAGTATAAGCGCTAAACCGATATTGTTGTGGGCATCGGCCTGGATCGACGCATTTTCCGGGACCAGTGCGAGTGCCTGCCGAAACTGCGGCACGGCCTCTTCATACCGGTGTTCGCGGCAGAGAATGAGTGCTAAACGGTTGTAGAGGGTGGGGTTTTTCGGCTCCAGCTTCAGTGCCCGCTGAAGCTCCGCAATGGCCGCCAGCGCCCCTTCCGGGTCTGGGTCTGCGCCGCTTTCGGCAAACAGGTGCGCCTGGTTGGCAGCCGGGGCAACGCAGCTTGGACCAAGCTGGGCGGCGCGGCTGAACATCTCGGCAGCCTGCGCCTGCGCCCCGCGCCGGGCGAGAGTAGCGCCGACGTTGTTGAAAAATTCCACATCGGCGCTGCCCATTTGCCGGGCCTGCTGGAACCAGTGGATACTCTTTTCGATCTCGTTTTGCAGCAGAAAGAGAGCGCCTAGACGCAGACGTGCGGCGGGAGCACGTGCGGCATCTTTGAGGTCTGCTTCCGCGCGCTCCTGAATCTGTGTCCCTGCTTCATCAATCTGAGTCTGAAGCACGGCATGACGGTGTTTCAGCCGGTTCCCCGGCAGGATACCGCGCATAAACGAGAGACCGCCTCCCCCGACTGGCGGGATCAGCTTACTCGTCTTGCCGAGCTTCAGGACAATGCCGCACTGGCCGCAGATTAGGGCCGTGGGGGAATTCTTAAAACTGCAATAAGGGCAGACCATCGTGTGTTCGCCTCGTCAATAATAGATCGATAAATGATGCGAGATGCGGCGAAGAGTACAGATAAATAAAAGCAGTCCGTACTATTCAGAATGTTGCGGATCAATTACAACACGCCTTAATTGGCTCGATGTTGTTAGGGATTCGAGATTTCTCTCGGGTGACCCGTAAGCCGCCAGAAGCCCAACGAAAGCGAAAAGCGGTCCGTTGATGCAAGCGTCTTGAAGACGATGAGCTGATCGCGCCGAATGAGGAAAAACGATAAAGTCTGCGATGAAATATAATCCGGCGAGAACTATGGCCCAAGCCAACCAGTAGGGAAGAAGCCACTTTCGCTGCTGCTTACGGATTTTCGGATAGAGTGAATCGCTCAGTGTCAGACTGAGCAACATGCCGGCCACAAAAAAGTCGCGGAAGTAGATGATAGAATAAGCCGCATAAGCAGCCATGAACAGCAAGTAGCCCCAATTATAATTGTTCCGCACTTTGGTTCAGCCTTTTCGAGTGCCTAATCTAAAGCAGCGAGACGAGCGCCCTGGTTGGCAAGCTGGTCAGCACGCGCATTGCCTTCGCGCAGAATATGGGTGAGCGTCACCCCGCCGGGAAATAACCGGCACAGTGCCTGGGCTTCCACCTGAAGCGCTTTCAGATGCGGGGCATTGATCTTATAGCGCCCTTCCATCTGCCTAGCCATTAATTGACTGTCGGTATGCACCGTCACCTGCGCCGCCCCGCGCACCTGCGCTTCTTCCAGGCCTCGGATGAGCGCTTTATACTCGGCGACATTGTTGGTCGTCTGACCGATGCCTTCCCCGATCTCCGCCACTGTTACACCGTCTTTGTCCGTCAGAAGAACGCCGATCCCTGCCGCACCAGGATTGCCTTTAGAAGCCCCATCAATAAATAAAATAAGTTCCATTGAGACTATTATAACACACTTCTTGAACAACGAAAGTCAGGCGCGGGGCGGCGGGGGCCAGACATCATTGGAAGGCGTCGATGACGGCGGAACATAACCGCTATTTCCAAAACTTGCCTGCTGCTTCCGTAGGACACCTAACTGCTGCGCGGCTTGAAAGCCGCCAAAGATTCGATAGAGAGCGTAGGCATGGAACGCAAGCGAAAACCAATTGCTAGATTTCACCAGCAATACGCCGTCCATAGCATAAAACACTGCGCCGACGACAAACGCCCATAGTGCGCCTTTTCGGGAAAAGAGACCAAACAGAGCAAAAAACGCAGAAGCTAAAATATCCAGGCCAATCGCTGCGCCTTGTGATAAACCATTGACAACTGAGTTTATCCGGTCCGTTATTCCAAGACCAAGAACAAACTGAATATGCACCCCGGTAAAAAGCAGCACGGAATTGATGACGGAAAAGCCAGCAATCCAGAAGAACCAGTCTCCTCCAACCTGTGTCCGCCGCTCCGCGACTGCCTGCTGCATCGCTCCTGGTCCATTAATCATGCGCTGAATTCTCCCTTTGACGACGCCTGCCTGCTGAATGTTCCCGGAATATTCGCGAATACTGTTAAATATTCCTGCTTTTTTTGGAGAGGGAAGTTCTTACTTGCGCCGACCATGAGTGCGGTAAACAAATGCCAGCACCTGGGCGACGGCTTCAAAGAGATCGGGGGGGATGTCGCGGCCAATATCGACAGTGGCATAGAGGGTACGGGCCAGGGGCTTATTCTCGACCAGCGGCACTTTGTGCTCACGGGCGATCTCGCGGATGGTGGCAGCCATTTCGTCCTGGCCTTTGGCGACGACTTTGGGGGCCGATGTCCCGCGCTCGTAGCGCAGGGCAACGGCGAAGTGGGTGGGGTTGGTGACAATGACATCGGCTTTAGGGACATCCGCCATCATGCGGCGCTTGGACATCTCGCGCTGAAGACGCCGTATCTTTGCTTTGATGAGCGGATCGCCGTCGGACTGCTTGTTTTCCTGCTTGACCTCAGACATGCTCATCTTCAGCCCTTTTTCGAAATCGTACTTCTGATAAGCATAATCGGCCACCGCCATGATAAACAGCGCGACACTCACCCGCAGTCCCATGGTCCAAAGCAAGCTTCCGACAACCGCCATCGTCTCCGGCAGCGGCTCCCGCATGGTGTCCAAAAGTTCACCCGACTGAATACCGCCGCGAAGCGACGAAAAGCAGATGCCGGCGACCAGGCCCATTTTCACCAAGCCTTTGAGTGCTTCCACCGTGCCGTGCATCGAGAGCAGACGCTTAATCCCTTTGCCGGGGTTCAGCCGCTCCCATTTCGGATTCAGGGCTTCAGGAGTCACCGCAAAGCCGACCTGTCCGATACCGGAAACCAGAGCCAGCACGACCGCCAGCGCGGCTACGGGCAGGAGGATCTTTCCGCCCCATTCCAGCCCGACGATCTGCCACTGATGGACACTTTCGATAGTAAAATTCCCGGCATGGGGATTAAACTCAAACGCCGACTGCAAATCTCGGATGAGGCTCAGGCCGGCGTCACCCGGCAGCAGGATATGGAGAGCCGCCACTACGGCAAGCAGAGTCGCCGCCGCGCCGAACTCTGCCGACCGGGCCACCTGCCCTTTTTTGCGGGCTTCTTCCCGACGCTTGGGAGAAGCCGCAAAGGATTTTTCTTCACCGTCAGCCATAATTTTTAGAGGGGGTACGGGCGACTAAAGTCGCGGCAACAAGTTCGCAAATAAGGCCTTCGCAGGTCAGTATAGAGTTTTCAGAGAGAACTTTCTATATGAGTCCACGCAGGTGGACTTTGTGCCCTTGTTGCTGCGACTTCAGTCGCCCAACTTCACTTGTGCATTCCCTTCAGGAGAAATGCGATTTGGTCAGGCGATCCAGCGGCCATCTGACCGACCACGGCAGACAGCAGCGGCAGGGCAGCGATCACGACGACGAAGCCGACCAGCACTTTCAGCGGCATTCCGACATAAAAGACCTGCATCGACGGCATCGCCCGGTTCAGGAACGCGAACGCGATGTCTGTCACCATCAGCACCGCCGCCGCCGGCGCGGCGATCTGGAGCCCGGCCACCAGCATCTGAAACGTGATGTCGGTAAACGCCCCTGTCAGGCCGGTAATCGAGAGCTGCGAAACCGGCAGCCGGATAAACGAGCGCTCCAGCGATGCCAGCAGCAGCCAGTGACCGTTCGCAATCAAATATAGGACGAGGGCATACTGGTACTGGAAATTGGCGATGGGAGAAACCGTTTCATTGAACTGAGGATTGAAAGTCGCCGCCTGCGTGAAGCCCATCTGGTAATCGATGAGGTCGCCGCCCATCCGCACGGCCACAAAGAGCAGGGACACCACAAACCCGATCATCAGCCCAATCAGCGCCTGCCCGAGTATCACTCCCGCCATCCCGAACACAGTCCCCGGCACGGTATTGGTCAGGGTCGTTTTGACAAGCGGAAGCAGGACCAGGGAAATAATCGCCGCGAGGCCCACTTTGACTTGACTCGGGATTTCTTTGGCACCGAAGACCGGCGCGGTCACGAAGAGAGCGGAGACTCGGACAAAAATCTGCAAGAAGGCCCAGAAAGAGTTCGCGGAGAAGGCAGCCAGATCAAACATAGGTCATGCCGTTTCTTATTGGATGACCGAGGGCAGACTGTTGAACAGTCCTGCCGTAAACCCGACAATCGTGTGCAGCATCCACGGCCCCAGCACGGTCAGCGCCAGCACGAGCACAATGATCTTCGGCACGAAAGTCAGTGTCTGCTCCTGAATTTGCGTCACCGCTTGAAACAGGCTGACAATGACACCGATAGTCAGCGACAGCACCAAAATCGGCATCGATAATTGCAGCGCGATCATCATCGAACGCCGCGCTAAGTCCATCGCCTGTAATTCGTGCATGGCATTTCCCCTCGTCTTCCAGAGTGTCTTATACCATACATTTACCAGGACACCCAATGGAAATCGTGCCTACTCTGTGCAATAATCACTCATACACTAAGGAGACGAACTATGCATCTTCACGGCGTCACGATTTTCCTGCTGCTCATAATCCTGATTATCATTGCTTTACTTGTCTGGCGGGGTGTTCGCCGCGCCCGTCCCGCGCCGCCACTCGAAATGCTCCCCAGCGAGATATTCGCCGCGATCCAGCAGGCTCCCGTGCTGGAACAGCCGCGTGCCGGCAAGGCTTACATAGGTGCACAAGTGGGCTGGCATATGACCTTCGAGTCTGCCATCACGGTAAGCCCGATCAGCCTCCGCTTGATGCTGGTGGACGAAGAAAGATTTCCGTGGGTCTGGTGCAACATCCACAAGCGCAAATATCCACAGATAAATGGCCTGGTCCAGCACTCGCCGCTCTGGGTCAGCGGACAAATCAGCAAAATCACCCCCGATGAAATCTTCCTCAAACACGCTCAACTAGAGTTTGAGGGCTGACAAGCCATATTGATTTAACGCTGGTTTAACGGTGCTGTGTTACGATAGGTCTATCTTGTGATTGATGCTCGGCAGACAGCAGATGCAGAGGAAGAAAGAGGCCCGAAATGCAGCGAAACGAGAGTGGACAGACAGGACGCGGAACAGGAAAGACAGCGGCGATTTTAGCTGTTTGCGCTCTTGCCGGAGCCGGCGGACTGATGCTGCTGGGAGGGATGCTCGGCGCACGGTCGGCTCCTGCAAGCTCCGGCGGATGGCAGACGTACAAAGATGCGAAGCTGGGCTTTGCTGTCGAGCGGCCTGCCGGGTGGGCTGTCCGGGCTGACAGTCATTCGATTTTGATGCAGAGCCCGGACCACAGCAAAACCGTGCTGATGGAAGCGTTTACAGCGTCCCCCGGTGAGTCTGCCGAGGCGCATCTCAATAATTTGACTCAGGAGCAGGCGGCTTTGTTTCCCCAGGCACAAGTCAGCAATACTGCCGCTCAGCCGTCAAAAGGGGATGAAGTATCGGCGACACTATCCTATCAAAGCGCGAACGGGCCGGGGCAGGGACGTGTCCTGTGCTTTATCGCTCATGGGAAAGGCCTGCTGTTCGTGCTGGCTGCGCCGGGCGGCAATTTTGCGGCAGATCAGCCGGTCCTGACACGCATTGTCAAATCACTCCGGTTTACGGTTCCTGGCAGCAAGGCCGCCCCAACGAAAAGCGCGGCTCAGACCCTGTCGGCGCTGCGTGGGCTGCATTTCGTAAGCTGGACCGATCCGCGCGAACATGGCTTCCATGTGGACGTCCCGCAGGGATGGAAAGCGGAAGGCGGGGCATTTCACCTCGGACCGACAGACCTGCGGATTGCCTACGATATGACTGCACCGGCCAAAGACATGCAGGTCGTCGTCGGCGATCCGCGCCTGCCCAGCACACTCGTCACCCCAAATCCAATGCTCGGGGCCTATGAAGGGCAGAACGGCTGCATGCATTATATGGAGGCAGCGGAGTTTGACCACTGGTACCTCAACAATTTCGGCAGGCAGGGGATCGACAATCTCTTAATCGGGGCCGACCATCCCCTGCCGGAAGTCTCTCGCCAGCGGACACTTATGGCCCAGCGAATGTTCGGCAGCAGCGCGGAAGTGGAAGTCAATGTCGGCCTCACCGAGTTCTCAGGTCTCAGCAAGATGACCCACAAACAGATCACGGGGATTATCATAGGCACGACCCAGCGCATGACATCGCGAGGGGGTATGGGGGCGGAAACGACGACCTGGGTTCCCACCACGGTTATTCTCACCTGCAACGACGACGCGAACAAGGCCCGCAATGAGCAGATCGTGATGGCCGTCTTCGCCCGGACCCAGCAAAGCTACCGGGAAGACCCCGCCTGGGTAAGCAGACTGGCAAACGAAGGGGCGGCTTCCGGCGAGCAGAAAAGGCAGGAAATGGTGCAGACTTCGCAGGATTCGATCCGCCGAAGCCAGCAGATGTCTCAGCAGATTACCCAAAACAGCGATGCGTCACGTAATGCAAGCATGGGAGCCTACTGGGGCCATGTCAGCGCCGACAATGAGCGCCAGCGCGGTTTCGTCAACTACATGGGAGATCGAACCGATGTCACCGACGGCTCAGGAGCAACGGTAAACGTACAGAGCGGCAGCAGGCATTACTACAAGAACGGTCAGACTGGAACTGTCATCGGAACCGACTCCGCCTACAGCCCCGGCGTCGACTTTACCCCGCTGACAGAACGCTGACAGCGGGGTGACGAAAACATCAGGAGTCATCGCGCTCGTTTTTTTGGCTTGCTTCTACCCGCATGAGC
>JBPBQB010000121.1:0-21246 GCA_050954545.1 Janthinobacterium lividum
ATCGAGCACGGAGGCGAACGAAATGCGGCAAAGTAAATCTGAAGTCTATCTGCACCTTGTTTGGGCGACGCTGGGTCGTGAAGCGTTTATCACGTCCCAGATTGAGCGGGCCGTTTATCGGTGTATTGGCAACGAAGCGCACCGTTTGAGGTGCGCGGTACTGGCAATCGATGGCATGCCGGATCATGTGCATCTGTGTGTCAAGATGCCTTTGGGACTGACGGTTATGAAGCTCATGAACCAAGTCAAAGGCGTTTCCTCGCATTTTGTCCATGACCAGCTCTCACCCGATTTGCCGTTCCGCTGGCAGGAAGGTTATAGCGCGTTCAGCGTCGGCCCCAATCAAGTCAAACACATCCTTGCTTATATCGAAAACCAGAAGCAGCATCATCGGGATAACACTTTGCAGTCACGCTGGGAAGAAACGGACGAAGAATATCAGCCTATGGCCTTGCGGCGTCAGTCCCCGCCGTGAACGGCAGGTCTGGAGGCGCAGACGCCAACCGGGCGGTGCCCGGAAATGCCATCGACACATGGCTCTCTTATTCTTCCGCACACCGTGCGGTTGGCGTCTGCGCCTCCAGACCTGCCGTTCACGGCGGGGACTGACGGCCCTGTCCTGACCCAAAATTGGGTATAATTTCCCCATGTCGTCTATTCTGCTTCATGCTGATGAAGAAACGGACATGGGAGTTTATGGGGCGTATCTAAGAGCGCAGACCGACATAGACCTCATGGACATCACGCTCCATCTGGACCCGGAACGGTACCCCGCCCGATGCGATACCGCTGGGAAAGAACTGCGGCGGCGCGGACTGCTGCATACGTCGGCCTACACGGCAGCCGAGGGCGTTGTTCGCTACATGGCGCTTGCAGCGTTTGCTTTGGCTCTGCTTGTGCTGACGCTGACAGTCATGCTGACACCTACCGATGCTGCCGGGCCGTCCTGGCCGACAGCGCAGATGCTGCCGGATGGAATACGGATGGGCGAGTTCACCCGGCTTTTCGTGGTGGCAATGCTGCGGGGAGCTGTAATCTGGGGTGCCCATTTAGGCCTGTTCCTGGTTCTGCCCGTCTATCTTGGCGGCTGGTCCTTGCGCTATGCCGTCCCCGTGCGGCGTCGCCGGGCGCGGGCCGATGTCTGGCGTCTGGCCCTGCTGGGCTTCGCGGCATTGTTCACGTCGCTCTGTGCCGCCGTAGGGCCGAGCAGCGCAGTCCCATCTCTCTTTACAGCTTCGGCAGGGGCAAGCTCTCCGATGCAGCGCAGCCTGCCGTTGTGGGACCCGTTTGCTTCTGCATCTGTCCCAAGCGGTGTCGATGCTTCCGGCCCAAGCATCGTCGACACGCAAGGTTTCCCCAGCAATTAAACTACACTCTCAATGAAGCATAAAAAGTGAAGCATAAAAGCCGACGGGCGGGGCCGAACCCGCTCAGTGAATACCGCAGGCTTCAGCGCGAGATCCGGCTGGTCTTCGATCCGTTTACCGCGAAGCACTGCCCGACCTGCGCGACCCCCTGCTGCATCAAACCGACCCGGGTGACACCGGTGGATGTGGCTCTTGCGGTCAGTCTCGGACACACGTTTCCGCATCTGGACGGCAGCGACCCCTACGCACCGTCGGTTTCTTATGCGGGCAATCGATTGGCCCTGCCGATGCTTTCGGATGCGAGTGACCCGGTGCTGGAACCGTGCGAGTATCTGAGCAAAGGCCGCTGCACGTTTCCTGACGATCTGCGCCCTTACGGCTGCACGGCCTTTCTCTGCGGCCCCATGTACGCCAACCTGCCCGACGAGACCATTCGCCGCCTCCGCCGCCTGATTCGTCAGCTTGAAGAGGCGCATACGTCGGTTCTGCGTGCCCTGCGTGATTCAGGCCGAATGCCCGTGGAAGACTAAACCCGTTTCGAGGGCAGTATACTTTTCACGCCATATGCGCCATAATAGAAACAGACCAGGGAGCGCTGCTGATTACAACGCTCCCCGCCACTCGCTCTCTTTTCAGTAGCTGGTGGATCGCGGCGATTGCAGATACAATCGCGGCGACAGTCTGGGCGATGACTCTGAGTTTCAGAGCCTTGCGCCAGGTTTCTCGCTGCAAGGGCATTTTCAAATTTCAGCAAGATTACAAAGGCAGCCGCCCATGGCTACCTTTGCATTTATCGTAGAGCCGACACTCTTCAAGTTTCCCTCTTAACACTTACTTAACAAAAATCCGCTATAATAGCGGCATGATTGCCTTCAAATCTCAAATTGCTTTCTTCTCTTTGACTCTCGGATTGACCACGGCCCTGGCAGGCTTTGGCCTGGCTCATTCAGCAGCCAAACCAGTCACGCTGCCGGACCGACCGGACAGCAAAGGGACGGGAACACGTCTGCCGAACGGCTGGCATATCACGCCTGCGGGGAAGCCGATTGCGCTGCCGGGTGACCTGCCGCTGAAGATGATCTGGAGCCGTGACGGCAAGTATTTATTGGTCAACACGGGCGGCTTCCATGACCAGGAAGTCAGTGTCATCGACCGGGCAACGCAGAAGGTCACTCAGAGTATCAATTTAGGCAAAGACTGGGCGGGGATGTGCCTGGACCCGGACGGCGACGATCTCTATGTCTCCGGCGGCGGTGCCCCTGATGATGATTTCCTCAAAGGCGCGGCGAAAGCAGGCGCGACCCCGGCCATGGTAGAGGCATTCCAGCACCCGATCCAGCATTTGGGCTTTGAAGACGGCACGCTTTCTCCGAAACAGCCTATCGACATTACTGGTGTGAGTACGGCATCGACGCCGGCCAAATCCGATTGGTTTATGGCTGGGCTGGTTTCCGGGCCTGACAAAGCCCTGTACGCCGTCGACATCCAGAACGATACCGTCTACAAGCTGTCGGGGCAGCCGCGCACGGTCACCGCGTCGGTCAAAGTCGGCTACCGGCCCTATGCCCTCGCCCTTTCGCCGAATGGGCAGGCGCTGGCGGTCTCGAACTGGGGCGATAAATCGGTCAGCTTTTTGCGGACAAGCAATCTCACAGAACTTGAACGGGTACAAGTCGGGAGTTTGCCGAATGAGATGACTTGGTCAAAAGACGGGCGGCTATTTGTCGCCAATGCAGGATCAAACAGCGTGAGTGTGATCGCATTTCCGCCAACTCCCCCGCTCATAACCAATCTTTCGACTTTGAACCCTCGCGTGGTCGAAACGATCAAGACATCGCTTGACCCGAAGGACTTGGTCGGCTCGACCCCCGATGCACTCGTGGTCTCGCCGGACAGCAAGCGTCTTTATGTCGCCAACGCCGACAACAACGACGTAGCCGTGATCGACATTTCCAATGCCAAAGAAGCGCGGGTGCTGGGCTTTATCCCCACCGGCTGGTACCCGTCGGCGCTGGCGGTTGCGCCGGATGGCCGGAGCCTCTATATCGGCACCGGCAAGGGACTCGGCTTCCGGGGTAACCCGAACGCGACACTTGCCGATCCGCAGTCGGTTCACACCCAGTCGGTCGGCGGCCATAAGTACGATTACATCGCGGGCATCTTAAGCGGCGCGGTTTCCGTCGTGCGCCTGCCTGACGCTCAGGGCCTGAAAGCCTACACGCAGCAGGTCATGGCGAATACGCCGCCCGCATTTTCTCCTTTGATCGGTCCGACTCGCGATGCGACAGTCGCCCAAATGGCGAAGATGAACAGCCTTTCTGCCCTGCACAAAATCAAACACGTTGTCTATATCATCCGCGAAAATCGCACCTATGACCAAGTCTTCGGCGACATCAAAGAAGGCAACGGTGACCCCGATCTGACTATCTTCGGCCAGACAGTCACGCCTAACGCCCACGCGCTGGCGTCGCATTATGTCCTGCTGGACAACTTGTATGTCAACGGCGAAGTCTCTGAAGACGGGCATAAATGGTGCGATGCTGCGTATGCCACCGACTTTATCGAGAAGTCCTGGCCCAGCAGCTACAGCGGACGGGGCGAGCCCGATGGCGACGACCGGGTGGCCGACTCCCCGGCCGGCGAGATCTGGGACAACTGCGCCCGGCACGGTATTACTTACCGTTCCTACGGCGAGGCGGCGGACTTCCATTCGACACCCAACGCCCCGCCGGTCTTCACCGGCGACAAAGGGCTGCGCGGTCATGTCAACACGGATTGGGCCAAGTTCCCGTTTGGTGTGGGCCGGGACACGCAGCGGGCCGCGCTCTTCTTAGGGGAGCTGAAGACAGCCGAAAAGACAGGAGTCTGGCCGCAGTTCATGGTCGCCTGGCTGCCGGAAGACCATACCGCCGGTCTCAAGCCCGGCGCGTTCACGCCCATCGCCGCCGTAGCGTCGAATGACCAGGCAGTCGGTCAGATCGTGGAAGGCATCAGCCATTCGCACTTCTGGAAAAACACGGCCATTTTCGTGATCGAAGACGATGCCCAGAATGGCCCGGACCATGTGGATGCTCACCGGACAGTCGGCCTGGTCATCTCACCCTATGTTAAGCGCGGCGCGGTCGACAGCACGCAGTACTCGACGGCGTCGATGGTTCGCACGATGGAGTTGATCCTCGGCCTGCCGCCCATGACCCAATATGATCAGAAAGCGACGCCGATGCTGAATAGCTTCATGTCTACCCCCGATCTGACCGCCTACGCGAATATCGGACCGAAAGTGGATTTGGAAGCCAAAAACCCGCAGCACGGCGAAGGCGAGACGGCGTCAAGCAAGCTCGATTTCTCCGGCCCTGACCGCGCCGACCCGGATGCCCTGAACGCGATTTTATGGCACGCCTTGAAGCCCGGTGTCCCCGAGCCAGCCCCCGTGCGGAGTGCCCATCTGCTGCGTTAAGCGATCCCTTCTACATCTCTGGTTGGGCGACTGAAGTCGCAGCAACAAAAGCACAAAGTCCACCTGCGTGGACTCATACAGAATCCAATTCGGAACCTCTGTATTAACCTGCGAAGGCAGGTTTTGTGAACTTGTTGCCGCGACTTCAGTCGCCCACACAGACCGTATTACACTACAACAAATTGTGGTACACTAGAGGCAAGGAGAACTCTTATGGGAAGTGTCCGCTTAGACCCGACGATTGAAAAGAAAGTCCGCGAAGTAGCCGCCGTCAAAGGTTTGACTCTCTCAGAGGTTCATCGTCAGGCACTTACCGAGTACTGCGAGCGTGAGCTGTCAGAGAAAAAAACCAGCCGCTACGACGACATTATCGGTGTTGGCGAAGGTCCGCCTGACCTAGCACGGCGGCACAAAGAAATCTTTGGAGAGATCATGGATGAAAAATACCGTAGACACACTGATTGATGCCGGGCCACTGGTCGCGGTGCTGAACCGTAACGATGATGACCACGACGAGTGCGCTGGGCTTATCCAAAGTCTTGACTGTCGCTTTTACACGACCCTCGCCGTAGTGACGGAAGCGATGTATCTTTTGTGGACACGTGTTGGCTGGGTGGCTCAGGAAGCGCTCTGGCGCATGATTTTGCGCGGCGATCTTCTTCTGGAACATCCTTCCCCCGCAGAGCTTGTTCGGATGTCAGAGCTAATGAACAAATACAGCGACCGCCCGATGGATTTTGCCGATGCGTCTCTCGTCGCCCTGGCTGAGCGCCTTTCGCTGAACCGCATCTTCACCGTAGACCGCCGCGACTTTTCCACCTACCGCCTGCACGGCAAGAAATCCTTCACCATCATTGGCCCCGCTTGAACGGTGACAGTCGCAAAAACTTTTTCCATAACAAAGGAACAAGCGTTCGTTTTGGCGAATAAGCACAGAACGCACGAGAAAGAATTCCTATGTCCGATTTAGCTGCCGCGCTCAGAGATTTATCCCAAGAAGATTTGATTGCCCGCCTACTCCACCAGGATGAAGAAATCCGCATGGGTCGGGCCTTTTCCAATATTGCAGAAGATGTCGGTAATGATGCGACTCTGCAATGGCAGGGCCGCAACCGCTTCTTATCCGAAAAAGTCATTCCTGTGCAATTAGAGCGTAGTGAAATCGACAGCCTCTGCCCGGACAAGGGAAACCATCGCATCATCAACGGCGACAATCTCTCGGTCATGACTTCACTCCTCGCCGAGTTTCGGGGCGGACGCAGCAAAGGCGTCGATGTGATCTATCTTGACCCGCCGTATAATACCGGCAGCGACGTGTTCTCATACAATGACGACTACAAATTCACCCCCGCTGAAGTTCGCAGCTTAAAGCGCAAAACAAAGCAAACTGAAAAAGCCGTCAGCCTCGATGACCCCTCTCGTCATACAAAATGGATTAACCACATGGCTCCGCGCCTATGGGCGGCCCGGAAGCTCCTGAAAAGCACGGGAGTCATTATTGTTTCGATTGACGAACATGAATTGCCGCGTTTGTGGATGCTGATGGAAGAAATGTTTGGCGAAAAGAATCGCATTGCAACTCTTGTTTGGGAGCGTTCCCGGAAGAATGATGCCCGGTATATCTCGGAAGGCCATGAATATCTGCTGGTGTGGGCACGTCATAAAGAAGATTTGGACGCCGCCATTCGCAAGCAAGGTAAGTGGCGCAAGCGCAAAGACGGTGTGGACGCCATTTTGACTGCGTATGCCGAAGCCAAAGAACAGTTCGGCGATGACGTTCCCAGGGTCCAAGCAGCTCTTGACCAGATTTTTAGGAATTTGCCTAATGGTCATCCAGCCAAGAAATCAAAGTTCAAAAGGGTCAATAGTAAAGGCGTCTTCCGTGATGATGGCGACTTGGGTTGGCCAAGTGGTGGCGGCCCCCGCTATGATGTTATGCACCCGATTACTAAAAAGCCAACAAGAATACCATCTTCGGGCTGGCGCTACGGCAATCCCGCTGATATGCAAAACTTAATCGATGAGGGGCGTGTTCATTTTGGGCCAACCCACAACAAAATTCCCAGCCTGATAACTTATCTTGAACAGATGGATGAGGAAGTGGAAACCAGCGTGATACAGCGGGATGGTCAGAACGCAGTTCATGTTATCAACAACATTCTAGGCAAAGGTATATTCAATAACCCCAAAGATCATGAAATGCTGGCGGAGTTGTTTAACCTTGTGACGTGGCGCAACCCGAACGCGCTAATTTTAGATGCCTATGCGGGGAGCGGCACGACAGGCCATTCAGTTCTTGAAATGAACGCCGAAGATGGAGGCAATCGGCGGTTTATTTTGATTGAGAGCGGCGACCCCACTGCCAAAAGCAAAATCAACCGGGAACGCTACACGACGGATATTACCGCCGAGCGTATTCGGCGAGTCATTAACGGGAATTGGGCCGACGGCAAAGCACATCCGAACCATGACACTGGGTTTACGTTTTACCATGCTTCTAAGCACATTGATAAAAATGCCATCATGGCAGCGACCCGCGAAACTCTCGCCGACATCATTCTGCAAGTAGTCGAAGACGACTCCAATAGGATTGACTGCCGCATGGATGGCTACCAATACCTCATCGGCAAAACTAAGCTTGGCTACGGCATTGCCCTAGTCTGGGAAGGCAAGAACCCAAATAATTTGCAGCCGCTCACAGTAGACATCATGGATCAAATACTGGACGAAGCTTTGAAGGCCGGAGTGACCAAGCCTGTCTTTATCTATGCCACCGGCAATGTTGCCCCGCACGCGCCCGAACTATACCGGTTCCAGCATATTCCCGACTCCATTCTAGCCCGCCTCAATCTGCTGCCGGGCGAAGGAGACGACGCATGAAACTGATCACTTTGAAAGATTTAAAGCCTTACCAAACCCAAGCGGCAGGCTCTCTGGCCGCGATGATCCAGGAATTTCCCAGTGAGCGAATTACAGCATGGTACAGTCAAATAGATGGTAAGCCGCTTCCTTTGCTATGCCGCCTCCGCGCCATCACTGGAGCAGGTAAAACTCCAATTTTAGCTGTGACCGCCGATCAGCTAGGAAATGCAATTATTCTGTGGACCACTAACCGAGGCTCGGTCATTGCACAGACAAAGGCTAATCTCTCATCTGGAGGCAAATATGCCGATCTGCTGCCGGATGGCACGGATGTTTACGATTTAAGCGAGATGGGACCGAGCGATTGGACCGAAGCGATGTCGGCTGAAACAGGATTGACAATCCTGCTGGCAACAGTGGCGTCATTCAATCAAGATGGCGACAAGTTGAAAATTCATCAAGAACTTCCTGGTGATACAACCCACTGGAAAATGCTTGGCGGGATTGGACCTGAGAGCCGGACTCGGCCTTTGTATGTCTTTTATGACGAAGGACATGGTGCAACCGCCAATCAGTTTCGCCGTTTGCGCGAACTCGGGCCGAAAGCGTTCCTGCTGGCTTCAGCCAGTCCGCTCCCTGATGAATTCAATGACATGATTCCAGGGACCACACCAGAGGAAAAATCAAAATCTCTGGAGATCCGCACTGTTCCCGTGCCGACTCAGGAAGTCGTCGCGGCGGGACTGCTGAAAACTCGTCTGTATTTAGTAGATTGCAATATAGCCCAGTCCGATGCCGTTGCTGAAGCAAATCTACGCTGGCAGATACTGGCCGAAAAGTTTGCGAAAGAAAATGGCGAAATTCCTGTCGCCTGTTTTATCGTCAATGGCACAGAGCGCGGCGTTGACATCTGGGAGGATTTAGTCGGTCTTGGAGTGCCTCCGAACAGGATCGCCGTTCATTTGAATAGCGCCGAAGCCGTGATGGTGGAACGGCGCGGCATGACCAACGGCTTAATTGACACGTACAAGGCAAAAAAAGCGCCGGAAGATTTAAAAGCCGAAGGCTACACGCATCTTATCTGGAACCTCACCCTACGCGAAGGCTGGGATGAGCCGATGGCCTATGTCGCCTATTTAGACGACAAGGGACGTTCCACCAACGATATGGTGCAAAAAATTGGGAGGTTTGTCCGTCAGCCCGAAGCCAAACCGTTTGACGATCCCGACCTGAATTCCGCTTATTTCTACTTCAATGTCAGCGACCAGGAGTTTGAGACATTGCTGCGCGATATGCAGAAAGAAATGACGATAGACGGTTATGAAATAATTGCAGTCGGAAAAGGGGAACGACCAAAAACAAGCCGACTGGTAGAGGTAAAGATTGAAAAAACAATTCCTGCCTTCGATGTCAGCTTCGGCGACAACATCAAGCGTGTTGACGCCATACTTTTAGACGATCTCATGTCTTACGTCCCGACAGACTTGCAGGCCGACGGCAATGTGACCACGCGCGTCGTAGATACGAAGAATCTGGTGGAAGAAGAAGCGCTTCGTACCAGTGAGCGCCGAGACAACAATGCTTCCATTTCCGTGTTCAGTTTTTTGATCAGTAAATTGACTTCTTGGGACAAGCGGTTTGTGGGCCGCTACAACAGCAAAATCAGTGAAGAAGCAGTCATGCGTCAGCGCCTGCAATTCGGCTCAAAAGCCATTTCGCACATGGCAAAGCATGTCGCGACCGTCCGTGATAATCTCAACTCTATATTTCGGCTTGTCTGGAAGGGGCGGCACGGTGGGACATACACGATCAAGCCGTTTAATCTAGTATCTCCCGACATCACAAACGTATCCCCACTCCTACGCGATAAATACCGGGTACGTTCTTATAAAAATGCAGTTCACGCCGAATATAATGGCCTGAATGCGTTTGAAGTACAGGTTGCTGAGGCGCTGGATGCAACGGGGCTCACCTGGTGCCGCAACCCATCACAAACCGGCTATAATATCCCAATAGCGGAGTTCGGCGCGGAGACTGAGAACTTTTATCCTGACTTCCTTCTTTGGACAGAAAAGGAAATATGGGCGATTGACCCTAAAGGAAACCATCTAAAAGAAGCAGCAGCGCAGAATAAATTGCTTGATTTAACAGGAATTTCCGGCGTCTCGATCCCAGTGCGGGTTGCTCTTATCTTGGAAGGCTCTTGTACTTTAACCGCTCAGGGAACATGGGTCAACGACAAGAAGGCAGCAGGGTTTACGTTGGTTCGCCGCATCGGTGCCACAGTCAAAACTAAGTCGTCACTGAGCCTGACAGATCTCATTGAAAGCCTTATAGAAAATTGAAACTGAATATTCATGTTATCGCAGATTTAGTCTTGCCGGAAGCGACACCGACGACGATGCAGATCGAAGCGGCTTCTATTGATGGAGCGCAGATGGTCGGAGAGACAACTTTGGTAATCACGCCGTTTGCTGCCACTGAGCCGTTTTTAGATTTCTACCAAAACCCCTGCCGGCGGCTCCTGATGCCGGGCGGCGATGTCCGCGTGGAATACACGGCGACGGTCAGCTTGCCGGACTCGCGGTATCCACTGCTGAAGCCCTATGAGGCCGACGCGCTGCACCTGCCGACGGACACGCTGCTTTATACCCTGCCGTCGCGCTACTGTCAGTCGGATAAGCTGGTTGCGATGGCGGTCGATATGTTCGGTGAAGTCGCGCCGGGGTTCGCGCGGGTCCAGACAATCTGCAACTGGATCAACGAGCATATCACGTACCAATACGGCGTCTCGGATTCAGGGACCTCGGCCTACGACACGGCCACGCAGCGGATCGGGGTCTGCCGGGACTTCGCGCACCTGGGGATCGCTTTCTGCCGCGCATTGAATATTCCGGCCCGCTACGTTTCCGGCTACTGTCTGGGGCTGGAGCCTCCCGATTTCCACGCCTATTTCCAGGCTTATCTGGACGGGCGCTGGGTGTCGTTCGATGCCACCGAGCGTCAGCCCCGCCCGGCGCTGGTTCAGATCGCCGTCGGGCGGGACGCCGCCGACTGCGCCTGGTCAACGTTCTACGGCTATGGCGAGACAAAGTTTTTGTCTGTAGAGATTTGGGAAGCAGTATGAGTCAGGAAACAGACATTCTCCAGCGCGTCCCCCTCTTTGCCGGCCTGCCCGCTGAGGCGCTGGCCGCGCTTGCCGGGCGGCTCCGCCGCCGGAAGATGCCGCCGAACACGCCGGTTGTCTACAAAGGGGACCCTTCGGGAGCGCTGTATCTGATTGCATCAGGCCAGGTCAAAGTGCATCAAGCGACCTCGGGCGGCGACGAGGTGATCTTGAACGTGCTTGGCCCCGGCGACTTCTTCGGCGAGATGAGCCTGATCGACGGTCAGCCGCGCTCCGCCGACATCAGCACTCTGGAATCTGTTGAGCTGCTGCTGCTGGAAGGCGACGCCCTTAGAGAGACCATCAACGAACAGCCGGCGGTTGCCTGGACCCTTTTGCAGATCCTCACGCAGCGGCTGCGGGACCAGAACGAGCGGACGGAGATGCTGATGACCCGCGACGTGGCCGGACGAGTCGCCGACTGCCTGCTGCGCCTCGCAAAATCTCAGGGCGTGCCTCAGCCCGACGGCAAAAGTATCTGCGTCGATGTCAGCCTGACCCAAAGCGACATTGCCGCCCTCATCGGAGCCACCCGAGAGCGTGTCAGCCGCGCCCTCAGTACCTTTCGGACTTCCGGCACGATCTCCTGGAACAAAGAAACGGGCCGCTGGATTATCTGCAAACCAGCGGCCCTCGAAAAACGCGCCCAGATGTAGCAAGTCTTACTAAAAATGCAGCAAGTCTTAGAGAGCGGAGCTCAGCCCCACTCCCGCCCAGCCGCCATACGGGCCATACACCAGGCAAGTCGCGCTTGGATCAGGATCACTCAGGTTCCACAGTGAAACCGGGCCGCTTGCATTGTCCCACAGCAGATGCACAGCGTTGTCCGCCCCGACAGACAAGCCCATGCCAGTCCAGCCGGCATACGGGCCGTACACCAGGCAGGTCGCGCTGGGACTGGAATCATTGAGATTCCACACCGAGACCCGGCCATCCGTGTTGTCCCAGAGCAGATGCACGGCATTGTCGGAACCCACGGCGAGATGCGCCGCTTTCCATCCGGCGTAGGGGCCGTAGATCAGGCAAGTGGCGCTTGGACTGGCGTCACTCAGGTTCCAAACTGATCCTTGCCCCGACGTGCTTGTCCAAAGCAGCCGAGGATGACCATCTGGCCCCGCCGCTAGGGCAGAGGCCTTCCAGCCCGCGTAGGGTCCGTAAACCAGGCAAGTGGCATCCGGGTGAGCATCACTGAGGTTCCACACCGAGACCCGGCCATCAGTGCAGTTCCAGAACAGATGCACGGTATTGTTCGGGCCAACAGTCAGGCCCGCACCAGTCCAGCCTCCATAAGGGCCATAGATCATGCAAGTGGCAGCAGGATTAGCATCACTGAGGTTCCAGACCGAGACTCGGCCATCCGCGTTGTCCCAGATTAGACGGACATGACCGTCCGGTCCTTCTGCCAGCGCAACCGCTTTCCACCCGGCATACGGGCCATAGACGAGGCAGGTGGCGGCAGGGTTCGCATCCGCCATGTTCCAAACCGAAGCCTGACCACTCGTGTTGTTCCACAGGAGATGCGTGGAAATATTCACGCCGCTTGTCAGCGAACCAGCCTCAAAATCCTGCCGGGTGCCTCCTACGTAGGAATAAGGATCGCTCGTCGGGAACCCATATTTCCCCCCGCTGCTTCCCGCCGCGACATACTGCTGGTAGATGGCGGCATAGACTCCGTGAATGCCATATTTAGTTGTATGATAGATCGCTCCGTTCTCGAAATTGACGGCGGTTCCTATCGTGCCTTGCGGCGAGTTCGGCGCAGCCTGCTCATTGCTGGTTGGGAAGCCAAAAGTCCCGTTGATAATCCTGATAAGCATCGGCAGGGGTAAGCCACTCAAAATAGCTTGCGGTATTTTATATGTTCCGTATTTAGAGTCGTAGACCCAGCCGCCCTCAAATGTTTGAGCTGTCCCTATCGTGTCGAATGCTGTGCCGCTCGTTGAGAGTTGCTGTAGATCACCATTAGGGAACCCAATCGGGCCACTCGCAAAGTTTTGAGCAGAGTACCATATCCAAGTATTGCCACTGACATCGTAGGCTTTGACCGCCCCATCTTTGGCAATGATAATATCTTTTGCACCATCGCCATCAACGAAGTCTTGCGCGAGGCCATCGCCACTGCCGTTTCCAACAGCAGTATGAACAAAATTATTGTTCAGTACGCTGCCAATGACACTTGCACCAACGCGGTTGTAGCAATCGACAAACCGTTGATCAATACTGCTATCCGATTTTTGACCTACTTGTGTTTGCGTCGTGTAGGTGTAAGGTCCAAAGGTCCAATCTTTATCATTGCCGACGTTATCGACGGCGTGAATATGAAGTGTGTGGGTTCCGATCGGCACATCCAAATTTCCATCAGTTGTTGCGTATGTAGAGTCGCCTGGATCGGAATCCCACCCTTGCGCCCAGCTTTTTATGCCGGAATCCGGGTCGTCAATATGCCAGGTGATCGTTTGTGGACTGTTATAAGTTGACCCTTGCGTTTGAGCTGAGGTAATGGTCACTGTAGGCGGCGCAGCATCATAGCCATACCATCCCGAAGAAGCCACGACACTCTGGGTGTTATTTCCATTCCATGCTCGGACGAAGGCTGTGTGCTTGCCTTGGCGAGTAGAATCCGGCAGATAGCCCATTGCAAGATAGCCGCCTTGTGAGCCTGGAATTTGTGGTGAATTACCTCCAGGATCACTATCCCAGTTCTGACTCAAGCCACCGATTCCGCCTCCTTTGTCCTGCAAGCTAAACGTAATAATACGTGTGTTAATATCATTAGGCCCAGCCCATTTGTTTATGTTTGTCTCATTGAAAGAAATTGTGGGAGGTGCAGTGTTCGTGCCATCAATAATACCATCATAGTTTGCATCAACATGTATAGGGGTTGGCGTATTTGTAATCCTGCTCATGCTTGCAATTTGAGAAGGCGTTGGGGGAGTGAGAGTAACACTCTCCCATTGTCCATTAGGACAGTTAGCAATCCAGTTTAAGATTTTGCCTGGATATGCACTTCCCGAAACAAAGCCGTTATAAGCCCAAATGGCATAGTACCAATTTTCAAGCTTTGCTCGATCGTTATCGCCTATAATCGGCGTTGAGTTCCATTTATCCGCTAATACTTTAGCACCGCAATCGATATTCCAGGCAATGTCACTGGCAAGGCGGTTCACACCAAACGGAGCTGCAGTTGCTCCGGTAAGTTGCATAATCCCGATACCACCATCACTACTGACGAGAGTTTGACCATCAGAACCATACTCTCTCCATCCGCTTTCCTGATATGCGATACCAAATAGAATGTGAGGAGGAATCTGATATTTTTGTCCGGCTGCAATCAACATATTCTTGATGTCGGATGCAGATGGATTTGTGCCAGGGTAGCGGGTTATAGAATTAGGAATAAGATTTGGATCAATATCTGAGAACCAGCTAAAAGTTTTAGTTGAAGTAAGAGCGGCGAAGTAGTTGTAATCTAGCCTATCGGCATGCAATTTTGCAACAGTAAAAGAAGAAGCTGCACGGCTATTGGCTTGAGAAACAGCTTCAACGTATCGGTATGCTTCATTGTCATGTTCAACATTTAATGGAATTGTTGACTCAAATTGGGCGGGAGCAAGAGGATTGGTCTGCGCCTCGACTGAATGGCAAGCAAACCCGGTGACTATTGAAAAGAGGAGAAAAAGGCAGATTTTGATGCTGAGTGTAGCATGGTGAGAGATTAAGTGCTTCATGAGAGGCAGTTTCCTTTAGCAACAGATGTGAATAATTTGTTAGGGCAATTTAGTTTTTCAGAAATACTTTTTTGGACGCAGCAGATTTTTTGTTGTGCTTTGCCGCGATACCCATAGCAAGGACTTTGGAAGGTGATGTCGCAGCTATTGCCACTACAGACGGCACGGATTCCTGAAGCGCTTCGTGAAGTTTTGTTTGGAGCGATAAAGCATCTGGATCATAAGGATTGAGTGCCAGCCCTTCATTCACGCATTCCATCGCCTGAGCATTTTTGCCTTCTTTAGCATGTGCAGACGCCAGAGCAAATAAAGCTTCAGGCTCATTGGGACACAATTTTACAACTTGCTGCAAAATACTTAGTCCTTGATCTTCCAAGCCAATCTCGTCCATAGCCTTGGCAAGAATAGTGGCAGACAACCAATTTGTTGAACTTGGAAGTTGATCTGTGTCATACTCGACGATCAGCAAGTCATCAGGCGCTTCTGGAAAAGCAAAGCCGTTGACAGACTCGCGCTCAGGCCCGGAGTAAAGTGTGTAGAGTTTGTCATCAAGTGCCATCACTGAGGTTGGTAGCGCTGAGGAGTCATAGGAGTTGGCGTGACCATTTGCTAACGCCTGAGTAAAAGCGGCCAATGCTTCTTCATGCCGACCTTTTTGCAGCAGCAAAACAGCATAATCATGAAACAGATAAAATCTTTTTTCTTTCTTGATATCCGGGTTTTGAAATAAAGAGGTGTATAGAGACCAGGCTTCATCAAATTCCGCATGGCTATAATACAAGTGTGCTAAGGCAATTTTTGACGACGTTCCGCTCTTAGGATTATCCAAGTTAAGTTTAAGATTCGCGACCTGCTGATCGAACTTTTGCTGCTTCTGTGAGGGTGTCTCGCTTATGGCCGCAACTCTTTGGCCCGACGAAGGAAAGCCATCGGTTGTGTGCGGCGTACCCAACAGATTTGTGACATCAGAATTGTTTGAATCCACCGGCAGAAGCGCTGCCATTTGAAGGATCGATTCCTTGTTCGGTTTCTGTCCTCCTGTCACGAACTGGGTCGCAGTAGGTGGAACCGCTGTAAACAATCCAACCATTTTATCTTTATTCGAGGGAGAGACGCCAACCGCAATTATTTGTGCTCCAAATGCACAAGAAAGAGACTCGAAATTATTATCCATCAAGTGCCACCATAACATGTAAAGGCCGGGGATTTGGTAATTGTTTTTGTCAATTCGCAACTGACCAGAATAAGTCGTCTCCGTTTGAGGGTTGCCGTTTTTTACTTCTTGTCTACCTCCGCGTGACCCAAAGCATCGAACGCTAACGTGGGTATGTGGGCGCACCGGCAGGTGTGAGTATGCAATCGTATATTTCACTACTTCGTCTGCATTGAGTACAGTGGAGGAAAGATGGATGCTGTCAATCTTTCCCAGCAACATATGAGGAACGACATAAGAGACATAAGGTTTGGTTTCAGGCATCAGCAAAACCGGCGAGAGTTCTACTTGAAACCTTTCTGCATCTGCTTCTTCTACTGGCACTGTGCCGTAAAAAGTCTTATAGCCTGGCTTGCTGACGCTTACGACCATTTCAGAAACATTCACAAAGTGCTCAACTTTTTTGCCGCCACCCCCCAATAGACTTGCAATGGAAAGTTCCGCAATGCGGTCAGTTGCGAAGTGAGATGACGACTCGCCCAGCGGGGCCTTTATCTCATAGTAGCCATTCGTAGTGCTGACGCTTGTACTGCCTTTAATTGGCTCTGTATCTGCGGGAAGAGATAGCACTACGTTTGCGCCGCTGAGATAGGCATGCGTATCCGCATCCAGAATAAAACCATAAGCCTCTCCAATCCCGCTAGCCTTGTGCCTTTTTTGTTGGTCACCAGCTATAGCAGAGTGAGCTGACACGAGGCAAATAAGGATTATGGCTGTTAGGTAATGTGCGTCTTGGTGCTTAATCTTCCTTTTTTCTTTTCTAGTATCGGATATTTTACTTGGTGTAATAGGTTGCATATAAGAATTATGAGCGCGAGAAATGATAGGTATGAAGGGAATGCCTGCCATTGTTGCCATCAGAAAGACAAACGAAGTAAGAATAGATGAATTGGACGATGAATCGGACATGGGGACGCTCCTGAATTGATAGAAATGACTTTATGACGGTGCATACTCGACGTCAAGAACATTCTACATCGGAAAGCAGGCAAGCGAAATACTAAAACGGGGAGGTTTTTGGACTACTCGTTTGGGTAGGTGCTCAGATTAAAGGTGGCTGTCGGGGTTAGATTTGAGCCAGAGGCGGGCGGCGGCGGTGCGGCTGGAGACTTCTAGTTTCTGGAATATGTTCTTGCAGTGGAACTTGACCGTGTCTTCGCCGCAGTGCAGTTCGTGAGCAATGATCTTGTTAGGCTTGCCGGCGGCGATGTGCTGAAGGACAATTCGTTCACTTGGGGTCAGTTGGTTGATCGCAGAGGGTTGAGTGGGGTTCGGGGAAAGGCCGTGACGCAGAGGAAGCTGATTCGCCTTTGTCTGGGCCGCGCAGCACTCCCGGCAAAGCTGTGTGAGGGTATGAGACAGCACAGCATCGGCATCCGGCGGCAGGAGGCGGCGGGCGTCTTCTGCCTGACGGGCAAGGTCTTGAAGCATGGTGACGAACTCATCCGCCATGGCAAGCATCGGGCGCTGTCGGTCGGACGCCTGCACGTCGGCAGCTTTCAGGCGGTACCGCCAGGCGGCCTCGTCCCGCTCGCGTGTCAGAGCCATACCCGCTCGGTCTGCCAGCCACTGAAGGGCATGAACCGACTGCGGCGGGTAAGCATCCGCGGGGTACGCTTGAGCCGAAATGACACCCAGAATAGTTCCGTCCGTCCCAGGATTACCTGAGTGAGCATGGATGGGAACGTGCATGGCGGAGCGCGTGATCCGGTCGACCTGTCCGAACCGGATGCGATTGACCATGCTGGATTTGGCCTCATTGTTCCAGACTATCGGACGGCGCTGCTTGATGGCCCTCGATGTCGGGCCATCTCCCAGCGGCAGGGTCAGCGGGGCATCGTAGACGTCACCCTCGGCATTATAGGCGAAAAAGAGGGCCTGATCCGCTTCGGAATACAGGCAGACATAGAACGCATCCACGGGCGCGAAGCGGCGAACGGTCGTGTGCAGGAATTCGTATAGGCGATAGGGATTCTCGGGTTCAAGGCGGCGAATGGCATGGTCGGCTTCTGTCAAGAGTGCGACCAAATCGGCGGGCAGTGTCGTGAGCGGTAGTGGATAGGTGTTAGGCTGTCTCATAGGTGCTGAGGGTACGACAGAACAGGACCAGACACCGCATTATAACATCTTTATGCCCTCTTTGCACATTTTCTGCGACTTGATTTTTTTATTCAGCGGCCATACTCAGAAATATGCCGTATAATAGGGTGTGATCATACTCATTCGACCTAACTGCATAAAGCACAGAAGCGCTTTCACGCTCATTGAGCTGCTTGTTGTGATCGCCATCATTACTGTGATCGCCGCGATTTTATTCCCGGTGTTTCAGAAGGTGCGTGAGAATGCCCGCCGCACGGAATGCCTTTCCAATCTAAGGCAGGTGACCCTAGGACTGCTGCAATACACGCAGGACGCCGACGACCGCTGCCCTCTTTTCTTTTCCTGCATGACAGTCGTGACACCTGGCCAGCGGTTTCCCGGCCATAGCTCTCACACAGCACCGCCATATTTGTATTGGAACGAGCTGGTCGCCCCGTATGTCCAGCCGCAGTCAACGCACAATTTCAGTACAGCTTCTAAGATATTTGTCTGCCCGGATGCGCCGTATGATGCCGCCGCGATAGCGGCTTATCCGCTCTCAAACACGTCTTCCTACGGCCTTTCCGACAACTGGGCCGAGTGGTACTGCCCGGATGACTGCAACAACGGAACAGGACAAGCTCATTCTTTTTCCGAGGCCATCGCCCCTTCGGAGACGATTTTGTTAGCAGAGACAATGAACAACACGGAGGCCAAGTTTCCCGGCTTCAGCCTCGCGATGACACCGATTGACGGCGGTAACTCTGCCTACTCGTACCACAACTGTGATCTGGCAAAGTCGCCCACGTTTAGTCTGGCAAGGCAGTTCCTGAACCTCTCCTGGCGTCACACACAAACCAAAGAGGCTTGGTGCGATCCGCCGCCGTCGGGAGCACGCGTAAGTGTGGCTTATGCGGACGGTCATGTCCGCTCAGCGTCCCTTTCCCAGCTATCAGATTTCCGGCAGTGGGCTATCTTGCAGGGAGATGGGGATACCGGCTGTCACCGCAATAGTGATGGGCAGTCAGGCTGCTGGTATCCCTAGCGCTCAATTGCGGAATTATAGCCCGGAACTCAGCCCAACCCCCGCCCAGCCATTATAGGGTCCGTACACCAGGCAAGTCGCGCTGGGACTGGGGTCACTCAGGTTCCAGAGTGAGACCTGACCGCTTGCGCTGTCCCACAGCAGATGCACCGCATTGTCCGCGCCGACCGACAGACCCGCCCCTGCCCAGCCATTATAGGGTCCGTACACCAGACAAGCGGCGCTGGGACTGGGGTCACTCAGGTTCCAGAGTGAGACCTGACCGCTCGTGCTGTCCCACAACAGATGCGCCACACTATCCGGGCCAACCGTCACGCCCACTGTCTTCCACCCAGCATAGGGCCCGTAAACCAAACAAGACGCGGCAGGATTAGGATCACTCAGGTTCCACAAAGACATCTGGCCGCTCGTGCTGTCCCACAGCAGGCGGACGGCGTTGTTTGGCCCGACGCTCAAACTTACCCCAGCCCATCCCGCATACGGGCCATAAACGACGCACGTTGCGCCGGGGTTCGGGTCGCTCAGGTTCCAGAGTGAGGCCTGACCGCTCGCGCTGTCCCACAGGAGATGAGCAGCATTGTCCGGGCCGACTGTCACGCCCACGGCTTTCCACCCGGCGTAGGGTCCATAGATCAGGCAGGAAGCGGCAGGATTGGGATCACTCAAGTTCCAGACGGAGACGCGTCCATCCGCATTGTTCCAGATCATCCGCGTCTGACTGTTAGGGCTGTCTGCCAGAGCAACAGCTTTCCATCCGGAGAAGGGGCCATAGACGAGGCAAGATGCATCGGGATGAGCATCCGCCATGTTCCAGACGGAAGCCTGACCGTTCGTGTTGTTCCAAAGGATGTGGGTCGTGCCGCCTGCGTCGATCCGAAATAGACTGCCTGATGCATTCGCACCGCCATCGATATTGGTTCCGTAAATTCCTCCATCGCTGCCTTCCACTAACGCCGGATTGGTGCCGTCACCGCTTTGGAAGGAATACAGCGTGTCAAACTCAGATCCATCGGCGCTCAGCCGGTAGAGCGTGCCAAGTCCTGAGCTTCCGCCTGCGACAGTTGGCCCGTAGAAGTTTCCATTCTTGTCTTTGACCAGCGCTGCATTCGGAAAGGCACCGTCGGAGTTGTCGCTCTGGCTGTCCGTTGCGCTGAACGCATGCATGACCATAAAACCGGTGCCGCCTGTGCCAATCCTAAAGATTGTTCCAGTGCCGCCGGTGCCGCCGACCACCGTGACCCCGTACAATAAACCGTCGTTTCCCAGTGTCAATGCAGTGATGGGAACTGCGCCGTCAGCGTTGACTAGCTGATCACTGTCATCGGTGAATTGGTACAAAAGAGTGTAGCCGCTGCCGTCTGGATTCAGCTTGAACACGGTGCCTGAGTCGCCGTTACCGCCGAATTCAGTTACTCCGTACAGGGTTCCATCCGTACCGGCAATCAAGCCTCCCGCAGGATATTCCCCATCGGAATCACTGCCCCCGAAAGAGTGCAGTACGGTAAACCCGCTGCCGTCGGCGTTGATTTTGTAGACTCCGCCCTCCCCGGAAGGGCCGCCGAACTGAGTTTCGCCGTAAAGAATGCCGCTGCTTCCCTGCACGAGAGAGCCTGTCGGCGAGACACCATCCGGGTTATTTCCATTGTCATCCGTAGCGGTGAACGAATACAAGGAAGTGAATCCGGAACCATCGGGGGCCAGGCTGAAAACCGCACCACTGGAATTCGTGCCGCCGTTCGGCTCGGTGCCGTACAGAAGGCCGCCGGTGCCGAGCACCAGGTTTCCTGCCGCCCCGTCGCTGCTTCCAAACGAATGCAGGACCCTAAACCCGGTTCCATCCGACTGAACTTTGAAGAGAGTGCCATCGCCGCTCACCCCTCCCGACTGGGCTGCACCGTAAAACGTCCCACCGGGCCCGCCGATCAGGCCAACAGGCGAAGAGCCGCTCGTGTTCTGGGAACTGCTGTTATACGAGTCGAAGCTGTAGAGTGTTGAGAGTGAAACGGGCGGCGCGTCTGCCTGTGCCCGGAGAGAAAATCCGATGCCGGAAGCCAGCAGCACTATAACAGCGGCCAGAGCCGACTTAAGGTTTGAGCGTAATACCATGCTTACATTGTCGGCAGAAGCCCGTAGAAATTGGAGTTTTTCGATTCAGGCAGCTATCGATCTCAAAGTTTGACCGATAGTGCAATCAGTGATATACTGAGAGGACACTGAGCGCCGGGTGTCCCTGACTGCTTCTTTGAGAAACCCAATGCACCCTTTATCTGCCTCCTTTGTTTTCTCCTTCCTGCCTGGCTTGCATACTGACATCCGTCAAACTTCAGAA
>JBPBQB010000111.1:0-21090 GCA_050954545.1 Janthinobacterium lividum
ACCCGATAGTTTCGTTGTGGCAGTCATCGTGGCAAAAAACTGGGCGGCGAGTGAGGCAAATATAGTAAGAGAAAAAGTTGATTATGCGGCTATTTTTAATATCAGCCCCACCCAATTCCAAATTTTCGATAACAATCAACAAACTGCATTTAATTCATTCATTGCAAATGTTTTAACAGGAAAAGTACAGCCAAAACAATAATCAAGAGGGATACCAAAAATGTATAACAGGGATGTTTTCTCAGAGAGATACAGCGATCAAATTATCTGCGGTGATAGTTGGAGTATTGCTCAATCACTTCCTAACAATCTCGCTCGAACTATTATTACAAGCCCACCTTATTTTGGGCATCGGCGATATTCACAGAGCAGCGAGACAGAACCACTTGAGTTCGGCTGTGAAGAGGAACCAAAAGAGTATGTTATCAAACTCGTTTCACTTTTTGATAAGTTGAAGTCTTTTCTTCAAGAAGATGGAACCCTGTGGCTGAATCTGGGTGACACATATCGAAATGGTCAGCTTCTTGGGATTCCTTGGCGGACGGCTATTGCCTTACAAGACGCCGGATGGATGCTTCGCAGCGAAATTATTTGGAATAAACCAAATGCCATGCCCTCTTCGGTAAAGAACAGGCCAACGGTAGCCCATGAGCATATTTTTCTATTTAGCAAGAAGTCCCAATACTTTTACAATGCAGATGCTATCCGAGAGCCACATATTACGTTCTCTGAAGATTCAAAAATGAAGGGAGGGAGAAACCATTTTGGGAAACGTGATGGCACACCTGAATTGGGCAAGAATAGCGGCAACTCTAATCTTCATACAGCCCGCTGGGATCAAGCCTTTCATCCTCTTGGAAGGAATAAGCGAACTGTCTGGGATATTCCGCTCGGCAAATTTCGTGAAGCACATTTTGCTGTCTTCCCCCCGGAATTAGTTAAACTTTGCCTTCTTGCAGGGTCTGAGCCGGAGGACCTAGTTTACGATCCTTTCATGGGATCAGGCACTGTAGCAATCGTAGCAAAACAAAATAATCGTAGTTTTTTGGGCAGCGAGTTGGTTCCTGAATATGTGGAAATGGCTCAAAAACGATTGAGTTTGACTCAAGCGTCTTTGTTAATGAGCCTTTAGCAGGAAACCTTTATGAGCGTTCTGAAATTGGGAAGTGATTAACATTTAGTTTCTGATCTTCACGAAAAACAGCGGATGGGCAAGAGCCTATCCGCTGTTTTTATTGGTTTGTAACAGACGGCACAAAAATTAATTTTGTTTTTTGGGATAATTGGTATAAGAAGCATATTATGTACGGTATAACAAAAGAAGGTATTAATCATACAAATATCGCGACGGCTTACATTGGACTTGGATCGAACCTGGGAGACCGCGAAACGCATCTGGAAACTGCCCTGAGCGAACTGCGGTCTTTGCCGACAATGAAAGTAACACAAGTTTCGTCGGTATATGAGACGGCCCCGGTCGGATTAACGGACCAGCCGGACTTTTTGAACATGGTGGCTGAGATACAGACGTCTCTCAGCCCGCTCGCGCTTTTAAGCGCTTTGCTGCACATTGAAAATAAAATAGGCCGAGTGCGAACCATAAGGTGGGGTCCGCGCGTTATAGATTTAGACTTGCTGCTTTTTGGGCATCAGGAAATTGCGCTTCCTGAACTGACTGTCCCCCATCCGCGTCTTCGCGAACGCGCTTTTGCGATGATTCCGCTGTCGGAGATCGCACCCGAATTGATGCTGCCGGGGGATGAAAAAACAGCAAGCGAGATTGCAAAGATTCTTTTCAGCGATGGGAACATTCTGGATCGAAGTTTCGTCTAACACAAAAGCGGCCTGGCGCATTTGGGTTTCTTGCGTATTTTGAGGACGCGCCATGCTTTATTCGTATCAGGCGAAGGACCGAACGGGACGCACCATCACCGGCGCATTGGATGCCGAGAGTGAGCGTCAGGCCGCACAGGAGATCCGCGACATGGGGTATTTTCCCATGCGCCTCGCACCGCAGCGAGGCGGCGCGGCGACACTTTCTCCAAAAAACACTCCGTCTCAAGAACAGTCGACGCAAAGTAGTTCAATGCCGAACGGGCCTTCGCTGAATGGAACAGCGCTGAATGGAACAGCAAGCTTGCTGCCCCGTCGCAAGATGTCACTTGGCTTGTGGCTGCTGGCCCACCTCGTGTTCCCGCTGTTCTCCGGCGTGAGCCTGCGGGACATGGCACTGATGTACCGGCAATTCACCGCGATGCTAGGCGCGGGCGTCCCGATCTATCAGTGTTTGACATCACTCACGCAGCAGACCAGTAACGCCGTGCTTCGGAAGCACCTTCGCCGGATCACGGCCTGCGTTCAGGAAGGGGAGATGCTGACCACGGCAATGAGCGAGGTACCCTGGATCTTCTCGGATTTCCAGCGGGCGATGATCTCGGCAGGCGAAGTCAGCGGGCGGCTGGACACGATGATGGCCCGGCTTTCATCGGCGCTGGAACAAGAATACGCGCTTCGTAACAACATCAAGCGCGAGATGTTCGAGCCGATTGCTACTTTGTTAGCAAGCTTCCTGCTTCCACCTTTGGTGCTGGTCGTCGTCAATCACGATTTGCACGCATATTTGGTGCAGGCGGTGTATCCGCTGCTGGAAACAGCCGCCATTTTGCTGGTCATTTATGTGGTCGGCAAGCTGCTGGCACAGTTCAAGCTTGTTTTCGACGCGATCATCTATTCGCTGCCGGGGATCGGCGGCGCGGTGCGGATGATTGCCGTCGCCCGTTTCTCCCGCGCATTTGCATCGCTGTATGCGGCAGGGGTCGGCATCCCGGAAGCAATCAAGTTTTCGTCGGCAGCGACCGGCAACGAGTTTCTATCGCGCCGGATATCTTCGGCGATCCCAGCGATCATGGGCGGTCAGGGAATCGGAGATTCACTTGCTGCGACCCGCGCGTTCCCGCCGATGGTAGTGTCGATGCTGCGGACCGGCGAACAGACCGGTGGCTTGGACATGACAATGGACAAAGTCGCGGAATACTATGAAGCGGAAGCGGTAGTTCGCCTGCATCAGCTTACAGTCACACTGCGGACAGCCGCTCTCATTCTCGGCGGTATTCGGGTCCTTATGATACTTATTCAGTTCTATGGTGGTTATGCCAATCAGTTGAACGATATGTCAAACCCGGATAATCAGCAGTAACTTTCACTGACATTTTGGAATACACCGAGCTTTAGCGCAGCTTTCTTTTATACATACTCTGCGCTAAAGTCACAGAGGGAGGAAACAGCAACCTGACCGACGGCTAGAGCATTTATTTATTCATTCGGAGCAAGTATGATGAGTTTACAGCGAAATTATTATGAAGTCCTGGGCCTTCCGCCGGGGGCGACGACAGACCAAATCAAAAAGAAATATCGGGAGCTGGCACGTAAGTTCCACCCGGATGTTGTTCAGGATAAAGCTCTGGGTCAGCGTGTTTTCACGCAGATCAATCAGGCATACAGTGTGCTTGGCGATCCTGAGCGGCGTGCCCAGTACAACGGCACTCTGCAAACCGACGCGGCTCCGAACGGCTCCGCTAAAGCTCCCACAGCCGCTGCACAAGCTAAATCCACAGAAGCGCCACCGAAAACAGCAGCCGCTGCGCCCTCGGCTCCCAGCCAGCCGCTCAGCGCAGCGAAAATTCAGGCGATTGCAGAAATGATGAGCAAAGCCGAGAATGCAATCATGGCAGGAAAGCCGATTGAAGCGCGTGCATTCTGTATGCGTATTTTGGAAGCAGACCCGCGTCATGTCCGGGCATTAGAGATCCTGGGCGATGCTCTGGTTCAGATGGGACGGCGTGATGAAGCGGCGGTACAGTACCGCCGCGCCCTGCAAGTCTCGCCCAGCACATTGATTCAGGCTAAACTGTCTCGCGTGTCCCAGGCAGCGCCCTCGGCCCCGCCACCTATAGCGCGTCCTGTGCCGAAAGCGCCGCTGCAGAACAGCAGCGCTCCGGCGAATGGGACTGCGAACAATGGGAGCAGGAGCAATGGAAATGGCACACATAAGACAAATCTGCCGAACTCGGGAGAGACAGAAAAATCCGGCGGCCTGCTGGGACGTCTTTTAGGACGCAAATAGAATAGAACAAAGAACAGTATAAAAGCGCGGACGGTGAAAACCGTCCGCGCTTTTTTGCTTATAAGATACGTCCCGGCAGCCGGGTGTGCGGAGTATGAGTTTTGAGACGATGGAACCGTGCAATCAGAGCCACCTGAAGATGCTCGCTTGCCAGTGCCCTGAAAAAGAGGGAAACAACGAACGGCGAGTAACGCCGCCCTGATTGTTCACGCAGGTAACGCGCGGCCTGCATTTGTGTTTTGGAGAGAGAAGCACGGTACAGGCGCGGCGTGGTCATCGCGACATATTCACTGGCGACACACAGCATCTGCGCTTCTACCGGAATGGACTTGCCGTAGCGGCCAAAGGGATAGCCGCTGCCATCGAGATATTCATGGTGGAAACGAACGGTATCGGCAGTCGGACGCAGGATCGGGATGGCATCGAGGATCGCAGCACCGACCCGAATATAGTCCCGAAGCACAAAGCGATCTGCCGGGTGAGTCAGGCAGGCGGGGCTATTGAGCAGACCGTAAGGGATACTGACTTTACCGATCCCATGCAATAAGGCTGCGTATTCCAGACGGCGAGTCGCAAGCAGTCCCATTCCGCGCAGGCGAGCCATCCAGACTACGTAGCGTGCTGTCTGCTCGGCATGTCCCAGCAGATGCGGCTCACGAGCCTCGACAGCCCGCGCCAGAGCGATGAATGTCTGCCGGTACGAGCGCCGGATGCTCCAGGGCAGATAAAAGAAGATGACTGCCAGCGAGAGGCTGAATGCCGAAGCCGCGATAATGTTGGCGATGCTGAGACTCATGACTTAAGCTTTTTAATTGCCTGACGAAAATGAAATCGTGGAGGAAGTTCCTGATGATGTTCCAAAAGGTCCGGACCAAAGTGAGTCGTCCGCCAAATCCGGCTTTGGCCCGACAGGCTGACCACTGACCTCCATCTGCTGTTCACGCTCAAGAATATTCACAAATACTTCGACCACTTCTGCGTGGAACTGGGTTCCGGCATGACGTCTCAGTTCAGCAATGGCCGCTTCCTGAGACAACGGCTCCCGATAAGGCCGCTGGTCTTCTTTTGCGGGGCCACCGACCATGGCATCAAATGCGTCCACAGCGGAGATAATGCTGGACTCGATAGGAATGTCGTCTTTCAGCAGGCCGTCCGGGTAGCCTTTGCCATCCGGCCGTTCGTGGTGATGACGAATCCAGTGGCCGACTTTGCCCATGACACTCATCTTAATGATAAGCTCCGCGCCGGTCACCGGGTGCCGGCGGATCATTGTCCAGTCTTCGTCCGTCAATTTTCCGATTTTGTTCAGGACACGGTCATCCACGGCGACCTTTCCGATATCATGCAAAATCGCGGCGTCCTCGATGTGCTGCATTGTTGAAGGCGGCAGATGCATTTCTTCGGCGATCTTTCGTGCCCAGCGTGCCACCCGGTGGAGATGCCCGTGCGTGTAAGGATGCGCTTCCTGCATCACTCGCCCGAGCAGTTCCACGCCCTGCCGGTAGGCCGCCATTGTCCGCTCATGTGTCAGGACAGCCATACGCAATGCATATGCCGGCACGATAATGAAGCCGATCCCCAGCCACCAATGCTCGCCATATAGTATAGACGTGATCAGCCCAAGCGGAGACATAAAAACTGCGCTCGGAAGCTGCCAGCGAAAATTATTGTGCCAAAGAATGTCCCAGCGCTTTTTCTCGTAGCGGCTGATTAAAGTCGTCGTCAGCAGTGCGTTGATCATGAATGCGACCAGAGAACAGATCGGCAGAGCCAGGTAGGCTCGCCAGCCGGCAACTTCGCCGATACGCACGCCGCTGGCCGGAAATCGAAAATGTTCCAAAGCGCCGTAGAGGAGTGCGCTGGTGCCGATTGTAATCACATGGACGGAAACATTCGGGATGTACAGCTTGGGGTTAAATCGGTACTTGGGCGGCATCGAGACTAGGCCGCTGGCCACGACACAGACAATCGCCGCCAGCACGGCTGCGGAAGCACCCAGCAGGCCGACAAGCGCGAAAAGGATGGGGATACCAGGATAGGTAGTCACGCTGCTGCTCGGCAGCCGGACAGTGAGCAGTGTAGCAGCGACAACTAGGCCGGTCAGCAGAGCCGTATCACGCCATGACTCGAGGGAGGGAGGACCATAGAATGCACAAAGGCAGGCGACCAGCAGCGCCCCCCAGACAAGGTGTCGGCACAGGCGAATATAGGGATCCTGTCGTTCCTGCGAATTCCCGCGCACAGGCGGGCGCGTTTTTAGGTGTACCGGACTCGAAGGCAAAGCCATAGAAAATTCGGTGATCCTTACAGGCGGCACACGCCCCTAAAAAAGATAAATCGCAAGAAAAATCCAAAAACAGAGTAAATTATAAGGGCTGCGAGAAACGTAACTACTTGATTGATCATCAAATCGAACCTGCATTTCTAATCCGTCAGTACGCATGAATACAGTGACGAGATTATGTTTCGGGTGGAATCGGCCAATGCATCGCCAGTCCGCAGCCGGCAATCGCAGATGACAGGGTCTTGATCATCTTGGAAACAGTATTCAAGGGTATTACCTATTTTTGAAACGCGGCTGTGTCGACCTCTCGAACATCACACCGCCTCCGCTTGTGAGACCCCTCGGGTCTCGTAGGTTTCCCGCAGCCCAAACCGAAATATTATTCCATTGTCGAGATCGAATTTACAGAAGAAATTAAATTTCCCCTTCCAAAAAAGCCAGGCTGATGCGACGGTTCACCGCATCAAGGGTCGCATTGACAACGGCTTTCCAGGGGTCCTGACGGATGAGCGCACTCCCCGTCAAAAGCTCTTCCCCTTTGGGCGGGGCCAGGGCGCTGACCAGTACCACCACCGCTTTTCGTCCTGCGAGCGGTATGTCGGCCTGCAAATCCTCGACAACCATTGTTCCATCTTCGGAACCCCGATCTTCAACTGCCCGAATCGCCGCAGTCGCGATCAGGCGAAGTTGATTGTAGCCCGACGCGTGGCCGATCGCCGTACCGGTATAAAGGGCGTCCTCCCGGCGTAAACGGACCGTCGCTTCAGCCCGGCTGCCAGTGACAGCCAGCGAAACGTCGGAAAACCCAAGCCGAGGCAAGCCCGACATACCGCTGCCGGCCAAAGCCGCGCGGCCCTGGATCTGGGCGATGCTGATTTTTTTGTAATCGAGAGAAAAATCGAGGTGAGCACGCACGGCGGATTCAATATCGCGTGCGACTTGTTTGGGTGCCCGCTTGGGGTTCACCAGTACATGCAGCTCATCGACCCGGCCGGCAGGTCCGAGAACTGCGCGGACCGAAACGACATCTTTGAGCTGACGCACGACGTCTTCAATCTGCTCGGCAGACACGTATCGGCGTGAAGCTGAGACATTTCCTGATGGTAAATCCAACGGTAGGGTCACTCCTTATGATACAACTCAGGCTGGCGGAGGGCACAACAAAGAAAAACAGCCTGCAAATTTATTGTAACATAGATTTCTTGAATTTTCGTGAATCCCCTTATTTAAGGAGAATTATTTTTAGCAGCAGCCCAGCCAGTCCTGCTCCGGTCAATGTGCAAAGTCCGTTGACAAAGTCGTTTCCAACGCGCCGCCACCCTCGTTCCGGTGGCCCTGCCTGCGGGCGCTCCGTCCATTGTCCAGGCACGGATGGATGACGCCACTGCGCCTGCACAGTCGCTCCCAGCAGGCTGTCGAAGAACGCGCCGCCGAATCCAGATGCAGTGACAATCAAGCCAGCCGTCAGACCGTGCGCGAACAGTCCCAGCAGCGCAGACCCTGCCAGCGCGGCAAATGTCCCTGGCAGACTGACTGCCCCGGACGAGCCTGCCGAGACTTTTTTGCCGGTCCGAATGTCATAAGGCTGCCCGCCCACTATCGACCCGATCTCCGTGGCCCATGTATCGGCATTCGCTGCCGCCAGCGCTGCCAGAAACAGCAGCATCCCGCTTTTGACGCCTGCCGCAGACAAGAGAATACACGCGGCGGCAACACCGCCGTTTGCCAGCACCTGCCCGGCATCGCGCCGACCGCCTTTTTCATAACCCAGCGTTTCTTTTTGCTTCCGCCGCCAGCGGCTGAGGACCGTCGATGAAACAAAAAACGTCAGCAGCGCTGCCGCTGCCATCCAGCCGCCGATACCAGATACAACTGAGCCGATACCCCATGCGGCCAAAGCTCCACTCCGCGTCAAAGCATGAGCACGGTAGGCAGAGGCCGAAACAATAGCTGCCAGGAGAATAGCGAGAAAAATTTGCGTCAGAAGAGGGGGAATAATCGGCATAAAATCATGGAGCATCAGCGCCGCGAGACATAAGCATTCCCGCGCACGTAGTACCGCCAGGGAAGATCGATCCCCTGCGAGATACCGATGCGCGTTGTTTCGACCATTTCAAACGGCGGAAAGTCAGCGAGCAGGATATAAAGCTCACTGTTCGGGTCGGTCACATCCAGGCTGTTATGAGCAAGCCGCGTCAAAGCCAGCGCCTGAGCCAGCTTGCCGGGACCATTCGTGAGCTGACGAGTCTGCGGCAGGTTTCCCCGGTTCAGGCGCATTGTGTCTATGCCTTCCACCGGTTCCAACGCACGGATCAAAACGGCCTCGGCGACGCCCTCCGGGGCGCAGACCAGGTTAAGCATCATGTGCAGCCCATAGGTGAAGTAGACATAGGTATGTCCAGGAGGGCCGAACATGGCTGCGTTGCGCGGGGTCTGCCCCCGGTAGGCATGGCAGGCGGGATCTCCGGTGAGGTAGGCTTCCGTCTCAACAATGATGCCGGACAGCACCTCGCCGGTCGGCAGGGTTCGGACAACAAGCTGCCCCAGCAGCTTCTTCGCCGCGTCCCGCGTGTCCTGTAGATAGAACTCCGTCGGCAGGGGCGTCACCACGACGATTCGATCTCCGGGGCCTCATCTTCCAAGTTTTCCGGCGGAGCATCGGCGTCTGTCGGAGGAGGCGGCTCATCTTCCGCGTCTTTAGCCGCTTCTTCCGCTTTCAGCCGCTCGAACAGCTCACAGGTTCCTGTCACCAGTATTTCCTGAGTCTTACTGACGATGGCATCGCCGAAGCCGTTGATCTTCTTCAGCTCACCCCGTGCATTGATGACTGCGACCGGCTCTGTGAGGTTTTCCAGAGTGCGGACTGCGTTACGATAAGCACGTATCTTGAATGGGTTCTCAGCGCGGCTTTCCAAGATCTGTGCGATCTGCTCGAAAACGTCCGCGACTTCAAAGTTTGTTCGAGTCTGATCCATAGCATTTACCAGCTTAAGTCTACCCCAAATGTAGCAGAGAGTACCCTGCGAGAAGGCCGACGGCGGCGACTATCCAGCGCCAGATCTTCCAGTTCCCCCACCCCGGCGCATCCAAAATGAACGCGCAGGTTTGCAGAACAAGCAGTACCAGCACAGGGGTCACTGTCTGAACTAAAATCAGATGCGCCTTGCCGCTGTTCGAGACATGAACCGCCATGAGGCTCAGCCGCCAGAAGACGATGCCGGACAGAATGAGAGGCAGCAGACGGGGCGGCCAGGCGACATCGGCAGCAAGTGTCAGCACGAACGCCGAAAGAAACAGCAGGCCAGCGGCAGCAAACCCAGGCTCCTGGACATAATGCACCGGCGGATGCGCGATCCGGGCCGCAAGGCTTGCAGCCACCGGCAGGCTGACACTGACCAGCAGCGGCACGTACCAGAAGGCGATCCTGCTCCACGACAGCCGGGCGGGCTGGATGCTTGCGCTAACAGTGATCTCGCGCCGCCCCGCAGACGTTTCCAGCACGACGGTATCTTTATAGATTGCTGGGGCAGACCAGACCGCTTCCGTTGCAGTCGTCAAAGTAATCGTCTGCCGCCGCTTCGTTGAAAACGCAGGCGGCTCGATCCGAATCCAGCCGGGCGCGGCACTGACCCGGCCTTCCAATGTTCCGCCGCCGGTATTTTGCAGGACGATTTTACAGATCCGGCTCTGACCCCGGCGCAGAATGCCAAAATCTACCGCCTCACGGCTGACGGTAAATCCGGTTTCCGGGATTTCGCTGACTCCGCCACCGGCAGCAGCCAGGTCACGCACGTATTCCGGGCGGCTCGGATCAAGATGCACTGCTTTCTGGAGAGGCAGAACAGCTTCCGCACCACGACCCAATTTTGATAGCTGCTGGGCCTCTGCGTAGGCTTGACGCGCTTCTTCGACTGTTTCCAGCCCTGCCCGGTACAGAAAATCCCGCAGCTTATCGTTTTCATCGCGCCCCGGCTCGTTTGCGACTTCTTCCGCCACCAGCGCCAGCGGCTCTTCATTGATGCTCCGCAGCCAGCGCGAAAGCGCTCCGTTCAGCAAGGCAGCCTGCGCCGCTTCCCATCTGTCCGGGGCCAATACTAAGAACGCATCAATACTGGCAAGATCAGGAAAGCCTTGCACTGAAGATACCGGAGTCACAGAGTCGCTGTCATGCGATACTAGACCGGCAGGGCCAGTGCCGGTCTCCAATGCACGGATGCCTATCTCCGGGAACAGCTTCCGTAAGTCCCCGGCCATTTCTCCCGCGTCACGGTATCGATCAGCTTTATCCCGCGCCAGCGCCCGAGAAACAACGGCTTCCAAAGCAGGCGTCACATCAGGACGCAGAATGGAAATCAGGGGGATCGGGTCACTTTCAATGGCTGACTTCCAGGCAAACGGGTCTTTCGCTTTCAGCACCTGGAAGGGACGGCGGCCTGCCAGCATCTCGTACAGTATCACGCCGACCGCCCAGATGTCCGACTGACGATCCGACTGCTCATCGGGGTGAAAATCTTCGGGGGCCATGTAGGCATACGTGCCCGCACCGCCCGCAAACGAATGTGTTCCAAGCACTTCCGCCAGTCCGAAGTCGACGAGCTTGACAGTGCCCTCGCGGGTCAGGAGAATGTTAGCGGGCTTGATGTCGCGATGGACAGTCCGCTGAGAATGGGCATAAGCCAGCCCGTCGCAGATTTGGGCCGTGATGCCCGCGGCCTCGGCAATAGGAAGCTCAGGAGTCTGACGCAGGACTTCCTGCAAGTTGCGGCCCCGGACATATTCCATGTCGATGACGACGCGCCCATTGATCTCATCCACGCTGTTGACCTGGACGATGTTCGGGTGGCGCAGACGGTCCAGAACGCGGGCTTCTTCCAAAAACCGCTCTTTTTCATCGCCCTGAGCACTGATCTCTTTGAGCGCTACTTGCTTGCCCAGCAGCGTATCTTTCGCCAGGTAAACGATGCCCGACGCCCCATGCCCCAGCACATCCAGGCGCTCATATTTACCCAGCCTTTCGAGCGGCACGTCTTATTCTTTCTTGTTTGACACGTGTTGAGTGACAAGTGACTGAAGTCGCTCGCTAGAGCCTGTTATGCACTTTTTTAGAACAGCAGGCAGCTATTACGGATATTGTTTATCAGCCTACTTGCTTAGCCGAACCCGAATAACGCGGGTTGCTGGCCGAAATACTCTAAATTCAGCCGCGCCAGGGGCAAATCAGACCAAACAAGCCTACAAAGTGCATAACAGGCTCTAGAGGGCGAAGCGCCGCCTGTCCAGGGGACGCAATACGGAAAGTTCGGATACTTCTCTACTCACTTCTTCTGTCCCCTGGACAGGCGGCGTTTCCGAACGCCCTCCAGCGAGTGACTTCAGTCACTCGTCTCATTCATCAATTTTCCAAAATAGCTCGTTCGATCCGGCGGTCGGGAACCAGCCACATCAGCGCGACCAGCGCATAAAGCCGTCTGCGAGCCAGGGACTGATAAACGCCGAAGAGATCGCCAGGACATAAAGCACCGGTGACAACTTGCCTTTGAGGTCGCTCCCCAATGCTTTTGCCAGCAGAGAATTTTCGCCCTGCGTTTTTAGAATCACCCGCTGCAGCAGCCAATAAGCAATGGCTGCCATCAGCAGAGGCACCCCATAAATCGCAGTCGGCAGCGGCGAAAAATGGTTTTCACCCACCCATCCCGTTACGAATGGAACCAGCGACAGCCAGAACAGCAAATGCAGGTTCGCCCACAAGATCGCTCCGTTCACTTTCTTTGTGACATACAACAGATGGTGATGGTTGTTCCAGTAGATGCCGATGTAAATGAAGCTCAGGACATAGCTGAGGAACACCGGAAGCAGCGGACGCAGGGCGGCGAGATCAGTTCCATGGGGTACATGGAGGTCCAGCACCATGATCGTGATGATGATAGCGATAACGCCATCACTGAACGCCGCCAGCCGCTCTTTATCCATTGCCTAACGCCGGTACCCATAATGTCCATACCCATAATGCCGGTAGCCGTGTCCGTAGGAGGTCGCAGGAGATGGAATGGCTGCGGGCTTAATTGCGGCAGGATTGACAGTTACAGCAGGCTTCGAAGGCGGAGGCGGTGGAATAGGCGGCAGGGGTGTGCTGGACGGATGCGCGTGCAGTACTTCCAGCCGGCCATTGTCGATTAAATAAATCGTCCCATCAGCCGCCGCGCCGATGGCCTGCGGGTTCTTGAGAGACAGATGCGCGACCAATCCCAGCGGAGCGCCGTTCGGACGGTATTTGGTGACTGTCTTCGCGACTGCATCGGACACATAGAGATTGCCCTGCGGGTCGGTCGCCGTGTGCAGTGTCACGCCGCTTGCGCCCAGCGCGCCAGGAGGAGCGGGAAGCTGCGGTTTGAGGAATGGCAGGGCGTACTTATAGCGAACCTGACCGCCGCTCGGTGTCAGCGCGATTACTGTACCGCTGAGAGCAGAAACAGTCACGGTGCCATCAGCAGGGCTGACAACGAGGAAACTGCCGCGCACCGGGTTGAAACCAAACGCTTTCGGCGCATCATAAGCGACATGGGCCGGGTCTGGTGGAACAGGAGGCGGAGGAGGGACAGGACGCACCGCATACGGCGGCGAAGTGCGGAACGTGTAACCAATGTGTGTCAGTGTCTGAGCCAGCCAGCTTGCTCCTGCGAGGGCGACCAGGGCTGTCACCAGGAGAACTGCCGATACGACAGGCCACAGCACAGAACGGCGTGAGCGAGAATTATTTGCAGATATGCCGTTGGAATGCGCGTCGACAGTAGAACCGTTCTCAGTGACGGGCCGGACGAGATCGGCCACCTGCATCCTGAGTGTCCGGGTGCCTGCCTGCATCCGGGCGACGATGGCCGTGATATTGTCCCGGCCACCGCTTTTGACCGCCATCAGGACCAGCTTGTCGGCGGCAGCCTGCGGCGAGGCCGACTGCATCAAAGTCCGCGTAATATCCTCCTCCGCGACAATGTTACTCAGGCCGTCCGTGCAGAGCAGCAGCATGTCGCCCGGCTGAACATCGGCTTCAGAAACTTCCGCCTCCATGGTCGGCTCGATCCCGATTGCCCGTGTGATGATATTACGGAAGCGAGACGAGCGGGCCCCTTCTTCCGTGATCGCTCCGGCCCGGACCTGCTCGGCGACATAGGAATGATCGTGGGTGATCTGACGCAGAATCCCATCGCGCAGCAGGTAAGCCCGACTGTCACCGGCATGGGCGACATACAGATGATCGCCTTCCACGACAGCCGCGACACAGGTGGTTCCCATGCCCTTGCGGTCGTCATCGGCGCTGGCAAGCTCGTAGACACGGGCATTGGCCCGGCGCAGTGCAGTAGCGAGGGCATCGGCGACAACGACTTCTCCCACTTGACGACTGTCGAGCAGTTCCGCCAGGGCATCTTCCGTCGTTTCCACAGCCGTCGTAGCGGCCTGCTCACCAAACGAGCGGCCCCCCATGCCGTCGGCGATAATCAAAACGCCATCGGCCCGGATTTGCCGCTTACGCGTGTCGACAACCGCATAACGGTCTTCATTGTTGGGCCGCTGCCCTGTATCTGTTTTCGCACCGGCGGAAATATTCATAGATAGCTTTAGTATAACGCCTGAGCCCCAAAAAGGCAACAGTCAAAATTGTTTTCGGAACCCCTCCTGTCTTCAGAACCCCTCCCGTCTCGCTAGGGCTCGCCTCCTTCCCTGTTAGGGAAGAGCCTCGAAAAGTGCAGGAGCAAAACGGCAGGTGCTCTCGACGCTGGCATTTCCTCTTCATCTGGGGCCCTTCCCTAACAGGGGAGGGAGGCGAACCCTAGCGAGACGGGAGGGGTTCTTATTCTTTCAGTGCTTTCACCGACAAAATCAGTGCCGCGAGGCAGGCGAACCCGAGACAGACGCCGTAAAAGACGCGGAACGGCAGGGGGAACGGTGGGTCATACCCCAGCGACGCCGAGGCGATCCCGGACGCCGCCAGGCAAGTCCCGATCCGTGCATTTAGATCCGCAGGCTTTTTCTCGAACTTGCGGGCGTTGCCAAGCCCGCCCCCTGCCGCCATGCCCAGCAGAAACAGCGGTCCGCCAATCGCGATTCCCGCCGTCAGTGCCAGCCAGTGATGCTGCATCACAGTCGCTCCGACCACGACTGCGATTGTCACGCATACGAGCAGAAGCCGTCCGAAAGCAGCCCGCCGACTAAACAAATTTTTATTCTCCTCGTTAACGCTTACTAACCCCGCTCAGGCGGTGTCGGCCTTGGATCGTCCAAAGGCTCTCCCGAAAGCGACTGAAGAGGCGGCGCAGTGGGCGGATATTGCTGTCCCAGAGGCGGCTGTGACGGATACTGCTGGGCCTGCGGTGGGGGAGGCCATGCACCCGGCGCAGGCGGCCAGACACCCTCCCCAGCCTGGGCATAGCCCGGCATGACTGGCGCGACCATGTTCGGCATTCCCAGCATATCCCGGTACGCCAGCGCAGTAATCAGAAAAACCATCGGGATAGTCGCAAGAAGCCCAATGCCGCAGGGGATCTCGCTGACATAGACCAGCAGGCCCATCACAAATACAAATCCTGCCGCCGCCGGCCAGGAGGTCTTCATCGCCCGGAAGCTGCGCTTGATTGCTGTGATGACACCGTCGCCATCCGCGATCAACGCAAACGACGGCAGCAGCATTCCCGGCAGGGTCAGCATCAGCGCAAGGAACAGAACGACCCCGACAATGCCCGCCACGATCAAGGCTGCTGCTGGGCCATGCTGCCAGACCAGCAGGCCAAAAGGCCCGATGCAAACCGCTTCCAGGACGTAAGCGCCAAGTCCCAGCAGCCAGAGCCCCCCCAGCATCCGCCCGAACAGCGCCCCGCCGCGAAACACGTCCCGGACCTCAATCGGCAGCCCGCGCACCTGCTGGACTGCCATGCGGTACAACCCGCCATACATATAAGCCGCCCAGATCGAGTACAGGGCGATAAACCCAAACTCCCACGCGAAGATCGTGCCGAAGTGATTTCCCATGAACGCCGGATTCGCACCCGGCGCAGGAAATGGATTGGCCCCCGGCACCGGCTGCGTCGCCCCTGGTAAGCCGCCGGGAAACATCGTGCTCCACATCATCGCGTAAAAGATGATCACCAGAACCACGGAGGGCGCAAAAAGTATCAGTGTCGCGACAATCCAGACACCCATCTGAGCACTGAAAAGTCTCCAGGCATCACTGATCCAGCCAAAATTGACCTGCCCGGTCACAGGAGAAGTCACGCCGTTTTGCATTGAAACACTCATGCTTTCCTATTCGCGGTAGGAGTGATCTATTCCTGCATAAAGAAGCCTGCCTCTTGATAAAGGCAGGCGTAGGGACAGAAAGAACTTAGAATATTGGGGCAAGGAAACGTGGGAATGAATTCCTACGCTATGGGGCGCAGACGCCTAGTCTCCACCTGCGTGGAGAAGGAGCAGAATAAAAGTGCAGTCTCCTTCTTTGTCCGCGACCTCGGACATTAGGCGTCTGCGCCCCACAGCCGCGCAATTTATTGCCACGGCTCCTGCATTGCCACGGCTCCTGCATTGCCACGGCTCCTGCATTGCCACGGCTCCTGCATTGCTACGGCTCCTGCATTGCTACGGCTCCTGCATTGCTACGGCTCTGACGTTTCTTGTGTACTCCCGCCCTACTTATCCTGCAACGCAGCGACACCGGGAAGCTCTTTGCCTTCCAAAAACTCAAGTGACGCCCCGCCGCCAGTTGAGATGTGAGTCATCTGATCTGCAAAGCCCAGCTTCTCAACCGCTGCCGCCGAGTCGCCGCCGCCGACAATCGTGGTCGCAGAGCTGTCCGCCAGTGCCTGAGCAATGCCCTTGGTGCCGACTGCGAACTGATCGACTTCGAAGATGCCAGCAGGGCCGTTCCAGATGACTGTCTTGGCACCCTGTAATATCGCCGCGACCGCTTTGATCGTGACCGGGCCGATGTCGACACCTTCGCAGTCCGCAGGAATCTCGTCGACGGGCACGACTTTCGTGTTCAGGGTCGAAGGGTCCGGGTCAAACGGGTTGCCGTCCACGACCATGACATCGACCGGCAGCATGATCTTAGCCCCGTTTTCGTCCAGCAGGCGCTTGGCGAACTCCAAGCTGCTCGCGTCAAGAAGTGACTTGCCGATCTCTTTGCCTTGAGCTTTGAAGAACGTGTAGGCCATGCCACCGACAATGATCAGCGTGTCCACTTTCGGCAGCAGCGCTTCGATCACAGAGATCTTGTCCACGACTTTCTTTCCGCCGAGAATAGCAACAAACGGTCGGATTGGGTCGTTGACATTGCTGCCGAGATAGTCCAATTCTTTCTTCATCAAATATCCGGCCACGGCAGGCAGGTGGTGCGCGACCCCTTCGGTAGACGCGTGGGCGCGGTGGGCGGTGCCGAACGCATCGTTCACATAGATTTCGGCGAACGACGCCAGCTTTTCAGCATACGCGGGATCGTTCTTTTCTTCTTCGGGATAGAAACGCACGTTTTCCAGCAGCAGAACGTCACTATCCTTCAAACCACTAACCAGCGCCTGCACTTCCGGACCGACACTATCGGGAGCCAGTGGGACCGGCTTGCCCAAAAGCTGAGCCAGCCGCTCGGCGACCGGTGCAAGGCTGTATTTCGGCGTCGGCCCGCCTTTAGGCCGCCCGAGATGCGACGCCAGAATCACACGGGCTTTGTGTGCGATCAGATACTCGATAGTCGGCAGCGCGGCCCGGATACGCCGGTCATCTGTGATCGCGCCCGTCTCATCCTGTGGCACGTTGAAGTCGACGCGCACCAGTACGCGCTTACCCGCCACATCCACATCTTCCACGGTCTTTTTGTTGAAGCTCATAATCGTTTTCCTTGACACGAGATTGAAAGTAAATCGCTGTCAGTATACCCGGTCAAAAATCAATTTCACGAAGGCTTGAAAATTAGTAATCTAGTAGTTATAATACTAACTATTATGGAAACAAGTGAAGTACCTGAGTATTTAACCACTTCGTGGCTGTGTACTGCTCTGATGCGGATCGGCACACGCCTCGCCACCCATTTCGACCAGCATTTCGCCGAGGCCGGTATCACCCAGGCCCAGTTCCGAGCGCTGCTGGCAGTCAGCGCAGCCGACACTGCCGGGATCGCCCCTTCCGCGCTTGCCGAGATGCTGCTGATCGAGCGGGCGACGATCTCTGTCCTGACCAACCGCCTGGTTGAGCGCGACCTGCTGCATCGGCTGCCCGGCGTAAATCGGCGCACGTTCAATCTCGCGCTGACGGAAGACGGCGCGAGGCTGCTGCATCAAATGATACCCGCAGCGGTCGCACTGGCCGATGAGATCCTGCACAATCTCCCCCTGACAAATCTATCGGAAATGCAAAAGTCTTTGATGTCTATTGAAATGCATCTGCGCGGCGGCACAAAACTGGACGCAAAAGGAGAGAGAAAATGACTGCGATTTTCCCTGGCCGGTTTACGGCTGACACCGAGGAGCCCTTTGTTATTTTTCTGATTGGAATGCGCATCAATAAGCCGCTGGCTGTCCATAAATGGGGCCCGACAGCGATGGCGATGGGCCCCATGCTGAGTTCTCTCTACAGGAACCCGGAAAGCGGATTTCTGGGCGGCGTGGCGTTCCTGTATCGCGGCGGCGTCGGCTTGATCCAATACTGGCGGACGACTGAAGATTTGGAGCGGTTCGCACACTCACCCCAGGAAGCGCACCTGAAAGCCTGGAAGCGTTTCAACAAAGCCATCGGCAAAGACGGCAGTGTCGGCATCTGGCACGAAACGTTCAAAGTCGCGGCAGGCCAGTACGAAGCGATCTACGCAAACATGCCCAAGTTCGGTCTCGGCGCAGTCATGCCTCATGTCCCCGTGGGCAAACGGGGCGAGACAGCTAGGGAACGCCTCTCACCCGCGTAGAGGCCGGGCTTGCCCCTGCCTTCTTATTCCTGCTCCACACCTACGTGGACGGCAGGCGTGACTTATTCAGCAGGTGGCTTTCCGCAGTCTCGCGGCTTATGGTGCCATTGGCGTGTAGTTTGAGCAGGGCCTCATCCATCGTCTGCATCCCAAATCGGGATGACGCTTCCATTGCCAGTACCAGCAAGTTCGGCTGTATTTGGCCGTCCATGATCATCTGGCGGACTTGCGGGGTTGAGATCAATATCTCGTTTGCCGCCACGCGGCCAGCCTGAGCGTCACGTGGCAGCAACTTCTGTGCGATGACTGCTTGCAGTGTTCGGGCCAGTAGGCTTTGGGCAAGATCACACGGCTCACCGAGCATTCCTAGAAGCTGGGCGATGGCATCGGCTGCTGTCTCGGCAGTTATCTGCGAGAAAATCAAGTGACCAGTTTCCGCCATTCTCAGGGCAAGGCGAGCTGTTTCCGTTGTTTTAAGCTCACCGATAAAAACGACGTCAGGATCTGCATCCATCGTCGACAGCAGCCCATGCTCATAGCTTTCGACATCTTCCCCGACAACGCGCTGCGTGATCAGACTCAGCTTGCTTGTTAGAACATAATTCATAGGCTCTTCAATGGTATAGATCCGTTCCGAGCGTGTTGAATTGATCTGTTCCAGCATTGAGACCAGCGTCGTCGTCTTGCCGCTGCCGGTTGGCCCAACCACCAGAACAAGACCGCGCCGTAGGTGGGTCAATTTCTCGAAAATCGGCGGCAGGTGCATTTCTTCAAGTGTTGGAATGCGGCAAGGGAGAATACGAATGGCGGCGGCAAGCTTCCCACGTTCGCGGAAGACCTGACAGCGAAACGTCTGGTCATCATGGCGCAAAGTGGCTGAAAAGTCGCGGCCATCCCGTGCAGCAGTCAGCTTGTCTTCCGGCAGGGCTGAGTGCAGCAAAGCGTCTAGGTCTTCAGCAGTCAGGTTCGGCATTTGATCTTCACCCAGCAAGTGACGCACCTGTTTTTCGTGGGCATTTACTTCTTCTGAAGTATCTGTAGGTCTCCGCAGAGCGGTAAGATCGCCGTTCACGCGGAAGACCGGCGGGACGCCGACGACTAAATGCAGATCAGACGCTTTCATCTCGATCATCTGGGTCAGGAGCGAGTTAAGATCCATGGGTCGTTCTCCATTTTCGAGTACTCCGGTCGAGCCGGAGGAGTCCATTGGGGCGTCTCGATACGGCGCAGAAGCTGACGGCGCAGGGCAGCCAATTCTTCTCGCAGGTCCTGCATCTCGGTCCGCAGGTGCCGTATTTCCTCTAGAAGCAGACGCTGATTATCAGATTCGACGGGCGGCATCACCTGACGACTGATATGCAGAGGCTGGTCATCGAATTCGACCGCCTGCATCACCCAACGACTGATGTCCGGCACATCGACGGTCCAGGCAGCAGCCATTTCGCGCACTGCCGCGAGATCAACCCGTGCCAGAGCGCAGTCGAAGCATGCTGCTAAATGCTGTTCCATTTCCGCTGCCATTTCAGGCATAAGTTCACCATCCAGCCAGGCCGTAAGCTGAGCTTGCAGGGTATCACAGGTCATGTTGGGTCTCTCCAGGGGTATAGTTTGCGGCGCAGCGTTTCCGTCGCCTGATGTTTGCGGGAAGCGACCGTGCCAAGGGGGCAATCCAGCACGTCGGCAATCTCAGCGTAAGACAGCTCTTCGTACTGACTGAGGATAAAAACGACGCGCTGAGGCTCCGGCAGCGACTGCACCGCCCGCCGGACGGCATCCGCCAGCTCGTTTCCCTCAGCCAGCGAAGCCGGGTCAGACGCAGTGCCTCTTAAGCCCTCGTCCAGTGCTTCCCACGACTGTTTGGCACGGATACGGTCCAGGCAGACACTTCGGACCGTCCGCAGCAGATACGCCTGCAAACAGCCGCGCGGCTGATAGCTTGCCCGAAGCCGCCACAGCCGCAAAAACGCCTCCTGCGCCGCGTCCTGGGCCGCGTCGGAGTCACCAAGCAGACGCACAGCAAAGCGCACCAGACGGTTTTGATACGCCTGCACGATAAGCCCAAACGCCTGCGCGTCCCCGTCTGCTACTCGCCGCATCAGCGCATCGTCATCCACAGGCCGTCACCTCCACAGTGGTAAACGTGAATAAGCGCCGTTTGCTTCGATTTATTTTCGGGAGTTCATCCCATGACATAAATGTCACGGCTATTCGGCGAGGACGCCACAAAACACCGCTTCGCGGGGTTAAGAGAATATTAATCTGTTCCTAGTGCCGCGAAGCGGTACTTAATGGTGTCTGCGCCGAATAGCCGTGACATTTATGTCATGGTTTCAGAACGCTTAAAACACACAAAAGCCAGCAAGTACAAAGTACTGCTGGCTTAAATCTTGGGAAGTGCCGGATTCGTCGGCATAAAGAAGATACATAGTGTTTTTCAAAGAAGTCAGTCAGGGAAAGACCATGCTTTCACGATCCAAGTAAAGTCGGACCTCCCAACTGAGATTCTTATTGTACCAGATCTTTTGGCAAAACTACAATCGAAATAGAGGCGCGTCCTCTAACTGTTCAGTGGCAATACGACCATGGGAGGCTCGATGATGTGGTCGGCGCTGATCTCTTCAACAGCGGTGCCGATGGCGAAGAACTCGATGACGTGGGCACCCCATGCATGGGTGCGCTCGTGGATATTCGCGCCGACCACGCCTTTCGCGCCTAAATCCTCGGCTTCTTTCTGCATCCGCT
>JBPBQB010000139.1:0-20757 GCA_050954545.1 Janthinobacterium lividum
ACCCGCGTTATTCGGGTTCGGCTAAGCAAGTAGGCTGATAAACAATATCCGTAATAGCTGCCTGCTGTTCTAAAAAAGTGCATAACAGGCTCTAGGATGTAGATCGATTGGCACTCGCAATCGACTCCCATGACAGCGAACCAGAGAATAGTCGCAAGCGAAACCGCAAGAAAGGTCATTTGGTGCACCTGTGTCTCCGGCGAAGTAAAAGCGATCACCAGCAGGCCAGCGGCATCCAGCAGCAAAAGCACCGTGCGAATAACGTGACCGCACTGCCACAAGCACACTGCGAACGCCAGCAAGACCAGATTCAAAACAACCATGAGCAGCCAGGCCAGCGAATTTCCATCCCGCAGTTCCAGGTTGATCGCACGTCCCGGCGAATTGTTCGTCGCTAGATGCACAGTAGTGATAAGCACCACAGCAAGCACGGATAGGAGCGTCATCGCCAGCGCTTGCGAACTCTTGAGTTTCCTTTTTTCTTTAATTCGCTTTCAGTCATGTTCTGTTTCTTTTTATCTGTGGAATATGGTATCCCATGTAACGGAAATGGGTGACTTTTCGGTTCGGTCTACTTTCATGAATTTTCACTTCATCTGGGAACCGTTTTACTTTGTTTATTGTTATTGATAGTAGCAGACAAGAAAAATAACAAAAGAAAGCAGATAAAACTTATGCGAATACAGTCTTCCATGCTGGTGCATTTAGGGTTTGGGAAATATGTGCGATCGGACCAGGTGACCGCAGTCCTGCCGATTGAGCAGGACCGGGGGCCGGGGCGGCGGACGTTTGTTCATGTCCAGGGGCAGACCGACCCGGTGGTGGCGTCGCGCTCCGAAGAGTCGCTGGTGCGCGACTTGGTGCAGGAGCCGAAAGAGATCACGCAGTCGCGGCAGCAGCAGGAGATCCTGCGGGACTTATTGCAGGATTTAGGCAGTGTCAATGCCACTGTCCGCCGCATCTCCCGCGACGAAGGCGGGCTGGACTTAGATATTTTAGAGCGGCGCATCCGAGAAGTCGTCGAGGATTAAGCACACAAGAAGCCCGGCGCAGTTGCGCCGGGCTTTTTGTGGTTTCAATGGGGCGTATGGGCCGTCAAATCCAGCGGTGCACGATGGCACGGGCGAGGAGCTGCTGCCGCGTCAAGACGTCATGCCGCTTCATCAGGTCCGCTAAGATCACCTCCGCATCTGCCGGGTCGATCCGCATTGCGGCTGCCGCCTGCACAGAACTCTGCCCGAGGGCGAGCAGACTGAGCAGGCGGCGTTCCATCGGTGTCAGCGGAGTGAGAGCACGGGCACGCATCGCAGGTCAGTCTTTCCAGGAACGGTTTTCGGTGAACGACTCAGCGGGACAGGAGCGAACGGCGGCGTGCTCTCCATAGACCTGCGCCGCCGAGTGCCAGTAAAATGCCAAGCGAGACGGTGGTCGAAGCTTCCGGCACGGCGGCAGGGGCAAGCACGGTCACCGAGAAGTCTTCGCTGGCTACGGTATCAGATGCATTGCCATCCATGCCGCCTGTCACCAAGAATGTTCCGAAGTATGTTCCTGGTTGAGCGGTCGGGCTAATCGCAACATCAAAGTACTCACCAGAATAGGCGTCCCCAGGAGCCAGCGAAACCGGCGCGTTGTCAAAGAAAGGATCGTTACCCATAGGGTTCACTGTCAGGTCCGTGGCAGGTCCGTTGAAAGTAGTGCTGTCACCGTTCAGGAACACGTCGTTGCTGTTGGTAACCGGATTGCTGAGAGTTCCCGTAAATTCAAGAACGTCACCAGGATCTCCTACTAATCCGCTGGGTGTCAAAGTGACTGTCAGCGGCAAGTCAGCCTGAGCATGGGCGTCAGGCGCGGCTGCCAGGCATAGAAACAGCATGGCGGAGACCGGTACGGCAGAAACGGCATATTTGAGCCGAGAGAGATTATTTTGAGAGATGTTGTTTTTCATGTTAGTTCCTTTGTAAGCCGGGATTGGCATCGATCACATTTCCTTCAAGGCAGAACGACACTAGGGCAGAGCAACACGCACAGAGCCGGTGAAGCTGTCGGTAGCGTTGAGCGCGTCTTTGTAGCTGCCTAAAACATGCAGAACGGCAGTTGTTGTCCCCGGCGAGGGCGAGAAGTAGAAAGAATTGGTCTGCGAACTCATAGAGAGCAAAAGGTTTGGCGTAGTCGGCACGGGGGATGGTGAGCCAGGCAGAGGAGTCGCGCTATTGAGGGTGACGCTGCTGTAGCTGAAAAGATTGGCCCCTCCAAGTCCATTATTGGTTGTCTTGACCGTGATGAGCCGCCGCCCGTTCGAGTCGGCGGTAGAAGCGGTCGCAGTCACGACGAGCTTGGCTCCCGTGTTGACCGGCGCGGCGGGAACATTGTTGGTGAAGATAAAGTTGCTGATGTACTGCTCTTCCACGGCGGCACCGGTCCCGCCGGTGAAGCCGATATAACCGGTCGTGCTTCCTAGCTGCGAAACCAAGTTGATCGCATAGCTTGTATTGAACGTGGTGTGCGTCACCGTATCGACCAGAGTCTCGGAAAGTGTCGTGCCATTATAGTAGATAGTGACTGCGATCGGATCACCGCTGACCAGGTTCACGGGACTACTGTTTGTGTGGGTCACGCTGTCATTGTCACCGTCTGTCACCAGCGCCGGGCCGACACTATCGCCAAAGCCGGTGAAAAGATTATAGGCAATGCCCGCGCTTGGAGCGATTGCGATGCCGTCGCCCCCAGAGCCGTACCCTGCACCGTCGTCTCCGAGTGCGGAAGCGCCTCGGGTATCATTTTGAACGACGAAGATAAAAGCATCTCCGGGACCAAAGCTTTGGGGATTGGGATTAGGCCCGTTGTTTTGATAAGTAAACGATGCCGTGAAGCTCGTGATGTTCTGCGGAACTTTGCAGAACGCGCTGGTGCGCTCGTTGCCATAAAATGTGTAGTAGGTTGTTCCGTCGCTCACGAATGAGTCCGGGACGCCTTGCGCCGTCGTCAGGTGCAGCGTGCCGCCACTGATCGCCGGGACGCCATGTCCAGCGGCGCTTTGATTGTCTGGACCGGTAGTACTGGCGTTCAGGGTGAAGCCGCTGGGATCGCTAAAGCCGTTGATGCCGGCAGGCGGCGCTGCCGTGATAGCGAACGCTGACGGAGACAGGCAGGCAAGAGCAAGTCCGGCGGCGAGGCGCAGCGGACAGCGCTGAGAAAATAAGTCAAGAAGCATGGTTGGTCTCTCCTATCAAGTACATGAGTGGTCGGTCAAAATGACTAAACACGCTTGACTATACAAGGCTACCGTTAAAGCAGCGTTAAAAATTTGCGTTAAATTCAAGGATTAAGCCGGGGAACACAGAAAAACGGTATAATTAGGAGTGTTATTCGCGCAACGGCTTATGGTAAACCAGTGCTGACCCGCTGTCAGAAGTGAGACCCCCGAGAGCAATGGATGCCCGCTGGCAAATTCGGCTGCTTGGCACGTTCAGCGCCCAGCAGGGCGAGATCGTCTTGACCCGCTTCGCGACTTCACGAGTCGCGGCTTTGCTGGCACGACTGGCCCTTTTCCCGCAGCGCATTCATTCCCGCGAAGAACTTGCCGATGCCCTCTGGCCCGAGGCCGATTTGGACGCAGGCCGATTAAACTTGCGGGTCGCGCTGGCCTCCCTGCGCCGCCAGATGGAGCCTCCGGGCTCGGCAGTCGGCAGCGTTCTAATTTCCGACCGGAACAGCATTCAAATCAACTCCCAGGCCTGCTGCAGTGATGCGTCTTTGTTTGAAGCATCGCTGCGCGAAGCCGCCCGCACTGCCGACTTGACCAAAAAGCGCGAAGCGCTGCAGCATGCACTGGCCCTGTATGAAGGAGAGCTGCTGCCTGGCTTCTATGATGAATGGATACTAGAAGAGCGTGAACGTTTGCAGGCGCTGCATGACGAAGCCGAGTTCCAGTTCCGCACACTCCCCAAGCCCAAATTCCCGGTGCCGCCGGCAGAGTCCGAAGCACCGATCCGGCACATTCCGCCGCCTTCCCTGGAAAAGCTTTCCCCGCCCAGTACACTGATCGGGTTTCCGATCCAGTTCACCCGCTTTTTCGGGCGGTCCCCAGAGAAATCCCGCCTGGCTGAGATGCTGTGCGATCCTGAAGTCCGGCTCGTGACACTGCTGGGGCCGGGCGGCGCGGGCAAAACCCGGCTGGCTCTCGAAACGGCCCGGCAGGTATCAGGCAGCTTTGATGGCGTGGCCTGCTTCGTGCCGCTTGCCGACATCAGCGACAGCGCCTTGATTGCCTCCGCTATCGCATCAGCCCTGCGGATGCCGCTGTCCGGCGACCGCCCTCCGCTGGATCAAGTCGCGGCTCATCTGTCCTCATCCCGGGCACTGCTGGTACTGGATAATATGGAGCAACTGGGAGAAGCAGGAGCCGCAGAGACGCGGGCTTTGATGGAACAAGCACCGCACCTGACCTGCTTGGTGACATCCCGGCAGAAGCTAAACCTGGAAGGAGAACGGGAATATCGATTGGCAGCGCTGCCTGTTCCCACGCCGACCGATCCGACTTTGCCTCAAGAGCCGGCGGATCTGATCGATTATCCCAGTGTCCAGCTTTTTGTGGACCGGGCGCAGGCCGTTCGCCCGGATTTCCAGGTGACACCATTAAACGCCGAAGCGGTCGCCGCGATCTGCCGATCGCTTGAGGGAATGCCGCTGGCGTTAGAGCTGGCAGCCGCACGGATACAAGCCCTCACCCCAAGCCAAATGCAGCAGCAGCTTGAAGCGCGTCTGGACTTCCTGACCAGCCGCCGCCGGGATCTGCCGCCCCGTCACCGATCACTGCGTGCGGCGTTGGAGTGGAGCACGCAGCTTCTGACTCCAGAGCAGACACGCTTCTTTATTCAGCTTTCCGTTTTCCGTGGCGGATGGACTCTGGAAGCCGCCGCTTCTGTGTGCGGTGTCTCCGACCCCCTGACACTGCTGGAACAGCTCTGCGAACGCTCCCTCATCGCTGCCGAAGAGTCGCCGCTTGAGATGCGCTTCCGAATGCTGGAATCAATGCGCGAATTCGGTGAAGAACAGCTATCTCCCGAGGAAAAGCTATTACTCGCCCAGCGTCATGCCGGGTATTTTCAGCAGCTTGCGACCCAAATGGACACTCTCTGGAACGGCTCCCAGCAAAGCCGCGCCCAGGTAACCCTGGATACAGAGCAGGATAACTTACGGGCGGCATTGACATTTTGCTGCGCGGCGCATCTGCGGGAAGTCTCGAAAGAAGGCTGGTCAAAAAGCGAAGTCGGATTGCGCCTCGCAGGCAGCCTTGGAAATTACTGGACAATCCGCGGGCTGCTGCGCGAAGGTTTGGACTGGCTGGAAATCGCCCTGACCGGGACAAGTTCTGCAGCAGCACGGGCTGGTGCGCTGGCAGCAGCAGGCTGGCTGGCCGCTGGTTTAGGCGATGCCAAACGGGCAGAAATCTCGCTGACGGAATCGATTGATTTAAGCCGGAGCCTTGAAGACAAAGCGGCCCTTGCCTCCGCGCTTCGGATGCGCGGTGTTTCTGCGACCTGGCACGACAACTATCCGCAGGCCGCTGCCGATCTGGAGGAAGCGCTGGCTTTAAGCCGGGAGATCGGAGACAATGTGCGTGCGGCGGTCGTCCTCAACAGCCTGGGCGTGCTTGCAGAGCAGTGGCAGGGAGACAAAGTGCAGGCGCGGAGCCTCTACGAAGAGGCGTTGGCTTTGTTTTTGAAGTTCGGCGATCAGCAGCGTGCGGCCTACTGCCTGCACAATCTTGGCAACATTGCCCAGGAATTCGGCGATCCTGACCGCGCCATTGCCCTGCTGCGAGAAAGCATTGCCCTGGCGGAGATGCTCGGCGACCTCTGGCATCGTGCCTACTGCCTGCGGAGTCTGGGGGATGTCTGGCTTGCCCGGAACGATCTGACCGCTGCCGCCGGGCTGCTTGAAGAAGGCATCGATCTTTGCCGCCAGTTAGGAGATCGCATGTCCGAAGCCGGTACCCTTCTTTCTCTCGCGACAGTCCGGCGGCGTCAGAGCAACTGGATGTCAGCCTCCGCCCTCGCCCGCTCCGCCCTGCTGCTTTATCAGGCCATGGGCCAGGCCATCGGCAAGACCGAGTGCTGGATGAACCTCGCCGACACGTCCGCCGTCCAGCAGAAGTGGGAGGAGACCACCGCCCTTCTTTCCGCCGCTGCCGCCTGCCGGAATACTCCCCCCGTCGGCGACGAGCACACCCGTTTCGAGGGCCTGTATCATGCTGCCCTCGGCTCCCTCAGCCAAGCGGCTTTTGACGCCGCCTGGGAACGAGGCCGCGCCCTCTCGTGCGACGAATATGGTCTTCGCACATGAGCGGCGGTCATGTACTGCGGCTCACAGTGGAGGTCTGAAGCACGTTGCCCTGTGCATCGTAAACCGTGCAGGTGACTGGTCCGCGAAAATTGCTCACTGAGAAAGGACAAATCATATTCGGTATCCAGGCGAAAATATCGAAGACAGGCTTTGGATCTTTGTCTTGAGTTATCATCAGCGTGAGAAGGGAGCCTGAATAAATGATGTGTCCGTCCTGTGCCTTAAAAACGGTCCGGCATGGAACAGCGGCAAAGTGAAGTACGCCTTCGAATGGCATCCGGCCGGAACCTGCCCAGCCGTCAGCCTGACCGTGATTGAACATGCGATAGATGAAGCCGCCAGTGACGGCGGGCTGCTGCCAAACAATTCGGTTCTTGGGGCCAATCACCGCGATGTATCCATCCAGGAAAACAATCGACGAAGTTTTGGTACTCACGGGACCCGACCAGAGTGTGCGGTCATGACTGTCCCGCAGAATGAGAGAATCAGGCTTCGCATTATCGTAGATAGCAGTATACGCCGTCTGTTCGTCCGGTGGCTGAACTAGCCCGGTCCAGAGTATATGACCGGCCTTGTCGGTGAGAACTCCATGGTTGTCTTTGTCGACGAGCTTCATGCCGTCCATCTCTGCCATGCTTCCCTGCCAGAGTGTCCCCGGTCCTACCTGCCCTCCCATTTCTTTTCCCAGCATCGCGTGGATGTGTGCCTGCTGCGGGTCCGAAACGGCAGTCTCTTGAGAGTATGTCAGCCACAAAGTGGCGATCTGCTGCATCCCCATCAACGCCGAGACAAGTGGGGGTCCGACAAGAGGCGGGGCAGCGGGAGAAACAGAAGATGCCGCTGGATCAGAAGGAGCAGTCGGTGGCGGGAGCGCACCGGCAGGCAGCACGACATGCACGTCTTCGCGACCGGCCTGAACAGGAACTTTCAGAAACAGGTCCGGGCTGGCCTGCCCAAGCTGTACTCCTCCATTTTTGTCATTTCGATACAGGTCTAAAGTCAGCGATTCCCGAACAATGTGATAGGTGTGGAACTGACCGGTATTATCCAGCGAAGCCGTCTGGCTTGTATGGGCACCGTGAACAATCGCAGTAAGGCCGGAAGTGACCGGTTTGCCGTCGTGATCCACGATTTGCCCGGCCAGTATCTCATCGGCGGGAAGAACGACGACCCGCCCGAAGTCATGCTGTTCTCCATCGCCCAGGGTCAGGAGAGTGCTGCTGAAGGGGTAACCTGGGTCTGAGGCTGGCTTGGTGACGAGGCCGAATGTTCCCCCGCCTAAATTCACCTGGTAACGTCCTGCTGGAAGCCCAGACAGCAGGAAGCGGCCTGCGGCATCGGTCAGGACTGACCGAGTGAGACCCGCACCAAAGGCGATTGTCGTCCCCCCTCGGCAGGACACCGGCACCCCCGCTTCCGGCCTGCCATCCGCCCCTATCACCATTCCCGCATAAGAGGCTAGCGGCTTTTTCGTCAGATGCACAGTCATCCCAGTCCATGTCGAATCCGGGGTCGGAGCAAAAACGGCGCTCTGGCCGTCCTTCTCAGCAAGTACGGCGACACCCCGGTAATCTCCGCTGTATTCATCGAGAGTGAGAGGCAGAAGTGAGACCGAAAATTCGCCTTTTTTGTCGGTTACGGCAGTTCCCTCACCGCTGGAACGCAGAATGGAAACCCGAGCACCGGCGGCGGGGCGGCCATCGGAATCCAGCACGACACCATGCCAGAGTGACGGCGGCGTCGGGGCCACGGCCGGATAGGTTTTCACGTCCCACACAACATCTTTGATCTGCGGCAGTGAGATTTCTCGGTAAAGATTATATCCTGGTGCGGCTATGATCGTCGGCACATCTCCACCGGGAGGAACGAGACTGATCTGCACCTCCAGCATCGGCACTCGAAATATCACCTGCCCCTGAGCATCGGTCACCCCGGCAATGTGGTAGTCGTTGTTAGAAAACCGGTTCAAGGGATACTTTGCCGTGACACCGGGAACAGGCAGCCCGGTCAGCGCATCATGGACATGAATCATGATCTGCGGCCCGGTCGACAGCCGGAAGTCGACGCCGCGCAGGGTCAGGTTCGGCGGCAGAGTCACGGTCTGATCCGGTGGAACCAGGTAAAGCGGCTCCTGCCCCTCGGCAGTGATCACAAACTGCGTGTCGACAGGAGGCGGTGTCACACCCTGGAATACACCTGGCGAAAGTCCCGTGTCGATAGTGAGGGTGTATCGCCCATCGGCATCCGTGACCGCCTCCCCAGACGGAGCAGGCGTGACATAACGGGTGGAGCGAGCGATGATTGAATATCCCACAGCCGGTTTGCCGTCGTCCAGTGTCACACGCCCGGAGACAGTGCCGAGAGAGGCAGAAGTCTTTACAAGCGGCGCACTCCGTGCAGGCGTCATTTGACTCAGCGCTGCCGCTGCCAGAAGCAGCAGCATTGCATTCAGCGTACTCCATCTAATAATAGGTTTCATAAGAGTTACTCTTTTCCGAGGGCTTGCCGTGCCAGAATGACAGTGCGTGTGACCGCGATCCGGGATGCTGCCCCGGAAAGTGGTGGAACGGTGAATGCTGCGGTACCATCGATCATTTGGGGTCCCGCTTCCAGACCATCCAGCCAGAGGTCTCCATGCGTATCCGCCGTTGCCGTCCGAGGCCAGAGCAGATCGGTCAGCGGCCCGGCAGGGCGGTTCAGCGTGACGATCCGTTCCGGCAGCGCCTGCCCGGCAGCATTGGTCAGATGCAGCAGCATCGGTGTTCCCGGCGGCGCGATGTCGAGCGTCAGCGGCGGAAGGGAACTGTCTGTCACCACAAGGGTCTGCGACTGGCTAAGCCAGAGGCCGTCACGTGCCCCCTGAACCCGGTAGGTCCCCGGCGTCAGACCTGAAAGCACAAATGTCCCATCCGACTGGGCCGTCGTGTCCACATTCAGCAATCGGTTCAGCTTGCCCCGGCCCTGGTACGCCGCGAGGACGCGGAACGAAGACGGTGTCCCAAGCACCGATGCTCCTCCGACCGTGACTCGCCCGGACACTTCCACCGCTGGCGGCAGGACTAGCCGGGCGTCCATTTCTGCATTAGCGGGGACGATGACCGCGCCGTTTGAACCCGGCAGCCAGGCCACAAGCACGGCTTCCGCCGGACTGCCCGGTGACGGCTGCTGCGGTATACCATCGGAATTCCAGTAATCCGCGATAGTCAGTTGCCCGAGTGCATCTGTCAGGGCCATCTTCACCGGCGGCTCGGTCTCCGGCACAAGCAGTGCCACCCGCGCTCCCCAGGCTGGTGTCTTTCCATCCGGCAGGAACACGCGGCCCGTCAGCGGACGATCGTGGAGAGGCACACTCGGCGCAGAGAGAGCAAGCGTCAAAGTGACGGGAAGAACCTTGCCGGCGGGAATATCTACGGGGAAATCCTCTCCATTGGACGCATAATCGGCGTTACCCTGGGTGACTTTCTGGACACGAAGGGTGGTCTTCCCCGGAGAGAACGGCCCGGCGACAAACTCTCCCGTTTTCTTATTGTAGTCGAAAACTGGCCGCATCTCGAAGTAACCTTCCGGATAAACCGCGTAGTTTGTCGGCGAGTCGGAGGCGATGACTTTGCCGCGAATATAGCCTTGAAGCTGCGGGCGGAACGTGATCAGAGTCTCTGCGTTCGCCTTCACGACAGCAGTCTGTGGAACGAGTAAAGAGACACCAGTCAGAGCGGCATCGGGGGGAAACGCTCCGCCATCATGCCCCAGCAAAGGCAGTGCAGCAGGCTTCTTAAAGTTTGCCCGCAGGAGATAGCTGCCCGAAGGCATCCCTGAAAAGACCGTCTCGCCATTTGCGCCCAGCGATGCCGCATATTTACTCCCGCCAAATGGGTCAAATGGGTCTCCGGCAGATACTGCCCCGGCGGCAGGCCGTCCAGCTTTATCGATCAAGCGAACCTGGATATGCCCCGGCTCACGCTTCGCGGTGCGGATCAAAACCGGCATAGACGGAGGCAACGCGGGCGAAACAGCCAGCAGGGCGCTTCCCTCGTAGAACGGCTCGGTCGAAGCAGGCATCGAGTCGAGCGCCGTATCCCGAAAGCGGGTGACAACACGCCAGAGGCCAGGCTCTGTCAGACTGAAGTGACCGTTCCCCTCTTTATCCAGCGTGAGGCTCGTGCCGCTGCCATTTGGATAGACTGCTAATCCAAACTGGAAGGAGACAGACGGGTCTGCCGACGGCTGACCGTCCGGGGCAAGCACCCGCAGCGCGGCATCTGCCGGCGACTGGTGAACACTGAGGATAAAGCGGCGCGGCGGTCCGGTACTGACCGAAATGCCCTGGGAACTGCCGGACCATCCCGTCCCTGAGTTTCCGAATATGCCCATCTGCTGGATTCCCAAGAATGCCGAGACATCCCAGAGGCCTGGTGTCAAATCCCGAAAACGAACTTCACCTCCGGCATCAGTAATACCTGACGGGCTCAGGCACTCATTGGCACGCTGACGCGCGGGGCCGTGTCCGGAGGGACGAAACATGAAGCTGAAGCCATTGGATTGGCCCGGCCCAGACTCCGGTGACAGATGCACGGAAGCGCCTGCAAGCGGCTTTCCATCTTGAAGCACTTGGATCGTCAGAGATGGGTGACCATCAGGCAGCACGAGATCGGACTGGAAGCTGGTTGCGAGGTTCGGCGCTGCGCCGGTAACAGGCTGGTCGGTTTGTGCAGTTGCGACAGCCACGGGATACCCAGCCTTCACCGCGATCATCGAGACACTTGGCCCACCCTGCCCGACCGGCAGCCCGGTAATGACATAGCCGCCGTCTGTCCCAGTTTTCGCAGTCAGCGTATCCTGCATTCCTCTCATGCCATTATCATAAGAACAGACCGCATAGACATCCGCTCCGGCGACAGGCTGCCCGGCAGTGTCAGTCACTCGTCCGCGCACCATCGGTTTTGCTGCTTGCGCCTGAGCCGCAGGATCGGGACTGACATTGAAGCGTGCATTCGCAGGATCAATGACTTTCGGCTTGAGAACAAGTCCGGTAACCTCTTCGCCGGGATGCACAGTGACCTCGGCGGCTTGAACTTCCGTCTGCCCTCCAACGAGAACAAGCCGATGCTGACCGGGCAGAACACCGTCCAGAGTGAAACGGCCATACGGGTCTACAAGAGCCTGCGGGTCATACCAGCTATGATCGCCGGGACCGTAATCTTCGAGGTGGACGTAGGCCCCAGGCTTTACGAGGGCCGGAGCAAGGGAACCGGAGAGACGGGCGAAGGGAGCAAGGGGAGGCAAAGCAGGACTTACGTCGCTGTCCTTCAGAAGCTCAAACATCCCGGTCGAGCCGAAGCCGATCCCTGGCACGGACACGATCAGCTGGAGCAGGCCGGGATAGTGTGGAAGCTGTATTCTGCCGGCGGCATCGGTCTGTCCTTCATAAACAACCCCGCCTTCATAATCTGTGAAGGTGCCGGGCACGACAATCTGGACCGTTTGCATTGCGAGAGACTGTCCGCTGGGACCACGCAGTTTCAGTGTCACAAGCCCCGTTTCTGGAGCGACGACCGTCATCTCCGGGTTTTTGCCGGTCTTTATCCAGTGCGTCTCACACTTGCGTGTCGCTTTCTCAAGTAGATCCCGGCGTCCCATATCCGCATTGGCGTTTCTGTAACTCTGAGCCAGTGAGACTGTTGCCTTCCAGCCGGCGGCGAGGGGGAGGAGATAGCACTCTGGGGCTGACGTGTCCAGGGGCACTTCCATGGAAAACTCCTGAGTTAGCTCTTTCGGCACAGTCCAGGCAAAGTGCCCCTGAGCGTCAGTCACCACGGTTTCCTGGTCCTGGATACCGGGCGGCCATCCTTGAGAACCCGGCAGCTCACGCAGGTACAATGTCGCGCCAGCCAGTGGCTTGCCACCGACTGTCTTGGCCGTGCCCTGAACGACAGTGAGCGGCACGGGAACATTTGGAGCCTGCGCCCTGACGACCGGCTGCCCCAACAATGACGCAGCAGCAAGTACCCCTGGAATGAAGTAAGCGACAAGCGAGCCAACTCGGTTTGGAAGATTCGGCATCTGAGTTCCCCTAGCAGCCTGGTCTTTCCAGGCTGGTTCTACCCGCGATTATCCCTATCTTAGATTAGCGGCCTCGTATAAAGTTTCCTGCATTTTGCATAAGAAAAGAAGGGGTAATAGAGGATTTTTAGGAAGCGCAGCAGAATAAGGAGCAAACAACTTTCGAGGAGAGACTGTGAATTTAGAAGATGCCTTGCAAGATCAGGAAGCACAGGTGGATGAGCTGCTGAAGTCTGCGGCCCGGTACATGTCCGCGCTGAAAAGCTGGAAGAAAGCCTGTCAGACCGGACATCTGGGGAACCGGGGGAAATCGGCCGCATTGGTCGCCGAGCTGGTGTCGCCGCTGAATGAGGCAGCAGCGCAGGCCGCCGAGTCCTGGCAGTTCGATGCCCGCGCCTATTTGGAAAGTGCCGACTGGCGTACCGAACTTCGCGCCGCCGCCGAAAAGCTGGGACTGCGGGTGCTCGACGAAGGCGATACGCTGATCTCGTCCCCACTTATTGTCCGGTCTGTCCCCGGACGCAGTGCGCTTGCCCTGGGCAAAACTCTCTGGCCGAACATTCACCCCCGTATCGCCGCCGCCGAACTAAAACGCCTGCGTGACCGGGCCACCGCCGGCAACTCTCAGGAATTCGCCGACAGCCTCTTTGCCGCCTGCCGCCATCTGACCGCCGATGTCCCCGCGCCGTTTGCACGTTTCAAAGACATTTATGCCCTCTACACCCTGACTCCCGGCTGGAAAAAGGACAACCCGGAAGCGGCGTTTGGGCAGGCGATCTACGCCCTTCACCGCTCCGGCCTCAGTGTCACTCGCGCCGGGCGCAAGTTCGAGTTCGAGTATCCGTCGGGCAATGTCAAAGAGAGGGATGTCTTTACCGTGCTCTCCGAAGACGGTCGCCCGATCCGCTACTGGGGAGTGCAGTTCCGATGAGTGAGCCGAATGTGACTCCGTCCCAGTGGGGCGATGTGATCCGCCGCGAATACCTCGCGGACTATCTGCGGGGCGGCGGCTCCGCCGTCAAAGTCCTCAGCGGCTCCGGCAAGTCCCTTCAGGCCGCGTGGACGCAGGTCGCGGAAGACGCCCGCGCGTCGGGCTACTTCGTCGCCGCCCTTGATCCGGCCACGCTTGATCCCGCCGGGAAGAAGCGCGATTTGCACCGGATCGACAAGTTCTTCTTTGCCGTCACCGAGAATGTCCCGTGGAAAGCTTGGGCCGCCGAACAGGCCCGGCGGTACCTGGCCGATCACGGCATCCGGGCGGAGGGACGTGCGCTGGACGATCTGGACGGGATCGCCGCCGACAACGGGCGCGATGCGGTAGACCTGCTGAACCAGTACCAGCGTGAGTTCGCGACCCCGCTGCTCAAAGACCCGACTATGAGCCTGGAGTTCCGTACCGCGCTGAAGGCTCTTGGCCTGGCTCAGCTTGTTCCGCAGTCGTTCTCGCCCACTTCTGAAGAAGTCCTGCTGGCCTGGCTGGGCGGGCGCACCCTCCCCGGCGCGTCCACGGCCCTCAAAAAGATGCAGATCTACGAGCGAATCACTCAGGCGAATGCCCGCCCGATGCTGGCGTCGTTCTGCCGGTGGCTTCCCAAAGTCGGCTTCGCCGGGCTGGTCGTGTCCCTGGACTTCCGGCCCTACGAGCACAAGAAAATCCCAAAGACCCAGCGTGAAGCGCAGATCAATCGGTTGGTCCGCGAGGCTCTCGCAGCGGGCGCATCGACCGATGAGCTGGCCGCTATCGTCGGCAGCGGCGATGCTGACCCGGAGATCACGTACAGCGATGCCGCTTATATGCAGATGCTGACCCTGATCCGCCGCTTCATCGATGAAGTAGACTGGTTCGAGCGTTTCCTGCTGGTCATTCAGACCACCCCCCGTTTCTACGACAGCCTTTCGCGCCGCAATTACTTCAATTATGACGCGCTGCAGACCCGGATCGGCCTGGAAGTCCACGACCTGCAAAAGTCCAACCCCGCCGCTGCGTTAGTCCATCTCGGCACAGACGAAACCGGAGAATAAAATGGCACTTGCCGAAAAATATCTCACCAGCTTTGAGAAAGACTTCTACACCGAAGACGAATACTTCGCCTTCGAGCGCACCAGTATCGGCCACTGGGAGTACGTCAACGGCGAAATCCGCGCCATGAGTGGCGGCACGGCCAACCACAGCATGATCGCCATGAACATCGGCGCGACTCTCCGGGCCACCCTCCTGCCCAAAGGCTGCCGCGTCTTCGGCTCCGACATGAAAGTCCACACCGGCGACGGCAATAACACCTTCCCCGACATCTCCGTCGTCTGCGGGCCACTTGAGTTCTACCGGGGCCGAACCGACCTCATCACGAACCCGCTATTGATCGTCGAAGTCCTTTCCGACTCCACCGAGCCTTACGACCGGGGCGAGAAGTTCCGCCACTTCCAGACCATCCCCACCCTCACTGATTACCTCTTGGTGTCGCAGCACGAGAACCGCGTGGAACTCTTCACCCGCCGCGAGGACCACTGGGAATACCGGACCATCACCGGCCTGACCAGCACCGTTCACTTGCCCTCCATCGAGACAGATCTGGCCTTCAGCGACATCTATGCGCTGATTGAACTGGCAGTTGACACGGCAGTATAATAACAAGTTAGACCGCAGAGGCCGCTACTAAATATATGAGCAACGAAGAATTCACATTTGACAATATGCTTTCTCAAGTTAAAGAAGCGTCAGCAACAATGAAAGACAGTCTGCCATCAAGAGTTGACCCATATACAATATCCCGCATTTCAAAACTGCCATTCAAAGCAGTAGCCATAAGAGAGCTTTTATTACATAGAGGTTCAGAACTAGCCAGCATTGCGTGCGAGCTATACGAGCGTCAGAGCGGCGTTTCTGCATATATTCTTACACGTTCATTTTTGGAAACCACAGCGATACTCTATTGGTTATATCAAAGGGTTGAAGAAGTAACAAAGACTGGGATAGTAGGAGAGATCGATGAGTTTTTGGTCAAAATGTTAATGGGAACTCGTAATCCTGATCTCCCTGTGATATCCTATAATATTTTAACTGCTGTTGATCGAGTTGCCAGAACATTTACACCGTTCAGAGAAATGTATGACGATTTAAGCGAATATGTACATCCTAATTGGTACGGAACTCAAGCAGCCTATGGGAAACTCGATGCAGAAAATGAGTGGCTAGATTTAGGGGCAGGAGTATCTGATTGGCCTACAGAGATCGGGTTAGGTTATCTACTCTCCTCACTCCAAATTTTTGAGCTATATTATAACAGTCTCGCGGACTTGTTTCCCATATTCGCTGAAATATGCGATAAAGATATTGATAATCGTGCGGCTCATGCAGAGTGAATGATAGCTGCCTTACCATAACCCAGTCGCTTATCGTTGCTGTCTAACATTGCGCTGCACCTAACGCCAAAGTTACCTTGCTCTGGCGAAACGCTTCTGCTGCATGTTTGCGAAACATTCAGGTGAACCTGACAACCGATTGCATTCGCTGGGGTGAAATTGTTGAGTGATCTGCATTCCATTCGTGACGGGAAATGATCCAAGAGGTATAGATATGAACGCGGAAGTTGTGACGGCGCGGAGTGCGATTGAATCGCTGCGGTCGGGGGTTCCCAGCCGCCATGCCGCCGCACGTCTGGGAACTACGCAGCGCGATATTCAGGAGCAGTTCCAGACGGCGCTCAGTGCTGCCGGTCAGGGAATCGGCGCGGCGCCGCTGGTGATCTCGGCGAACTTCGGAGCGGGCAAATCGCATCTGCTGGGCTACCTGGCATCGCTGGCGGAGCGGGAGAACTTTGTGACCAGCTACGTGGTCATCAGCCCGGAGATGCCGCTCGGTTACGGGCATCTTGTCCTGAAAGCGATCGCAGAAACCGCGCACGCCCCGAACCGGACCGGCAAGGCGCTGCCGACACTCATGGCCGATCTGCCGACTGCTTCGGTCGAGTACCAGCAGTTGCGCGACTGGGCGAGAGAGTCGAAAATCACGGATCGCTTCAACGCGCTGCTGACCCTGTATCAAGAGTTTCGGGCGGAAGGCGAGCTACGCTCTCAAATACTGCTGGACTTCGAAGGCAAGCCGCTCCTTAAAACACTGATCCGCAAGCACCTCAAAGAGATTGGGCAGGCCGCTGATTACGATCTTTCTACCCCCGCTAATCCTCTGCTGGCCCATGATCGGATTCGGCTGCTGGCGCAGGCATACCGGGCGGGCGGCTGCCGGGGCTTGGTCGTGCTGTTCGATGAAGTCGAGCGGATCGCCAAGTTTTCACTGAAACAGCGGATCGCGGCTTACAAAGAACTGGACTGGTGGCGTCAGGCCGCCGAGGCGGAAAACAGCTTCTTGCTGCCAGTATTCGCCACGGCACGCGGCTTTCTGGAAGAAACGGTCACGGGCGGGACACGCGACGCGGCCCGGTTCGTGCCGGGTGAGTCCGGCTACGGCGGCATCGATCTGCTGAAGCAGTTTTTACTGCTGGATGCTCCCACCCGTGAAGAGGAAGAGGACATCAAGTACCGTGTCAAGGGCCTCTACGAAGAAGCCTACGGGATTGGCGTTCCGGCGCTGCCCCGCACGGATGTCCGCACTTCTATCCGATCGGAGATACGCCGCTGGATCGCCCAGTGGGACATTCTGCGCTTTTATCCCGATTACCGCCCGCAGATGATCGAAGACACCATGCAGTTTGACTCGTCGGCAATCGCCGATGAAGACCTGGCCGGCTTTGCGGCGGATGAACCCGAGGAGTAAACCGTGCCGGTCTCCTATCGAAAACCGCCGAAGATGCTGGAAGACGGCGCGGTCGCCTATCTCGATGTCTTCCGGCTGGACGGCGACGACACGTTCTACGGGGCTATCTTGATGCTGGATGGCCGGGGTCTGCCGCTGGAGTTTGTCCACAACCGCCTTCCCTCCCCGAGCGGCCTGCTCTGGACGGAACCGGATACGGGTCGGCAGGCGGTCGCGGCACTGGCTCACTCGCTGTTCGATGCCTGCCGCCGGGACCCTGACTTGCTCCTCTGCCTGCCGAGCCTCGGCACCGCCGAATTCTGCCGGGCCGAGATCGCCCCGGCGTCTCCCTTTGCTCAGGTCCTCCCCGCGTCGGAAAGCCTGCCGACAGGCATCCTCTGGGTAAATGCCCCGCCCACGGACGGAATGCGCGGCCTGACACTGTATCAGGAAGCCCTGCGCCGGGATGCCCTCGTTGAGCCGTTCGCCCGGCTGCGTCTCGGCCTGCGCGAGATTTATCCCCAGGCACCCTGGCCGGTGCCAGAGAAATTAGAGGCCGCGAGAGTAGAAATATTTACCGAGTAGATTCAGCACCATGCGTTGAAACACACGGCTAGACGGCGCAGACGCCAAGAAGTACCGCTTCGCGGGACTCGGAACCAATTGATCTTCTCTTAATTGATCTTCTCTTAACCCCGCGAAGCGGTGTTTTGCGGCGTCCGCGCCGTCTAGCCGTGACATTTATGTCATGGTCTTGATTCTCTGACAGACCCTATGAACTCATCGCCCGCCATTCTTATTCCCCCTGCGGTAAGCATCCCCCTCAAACCACGTAGACCGGCCCCGGCGCAGTCGCTGCCCTTGGATCGTCTGGCTCTTTCTCCGGCAAGGCGGGCTGTTCTCAGCTCTCTGACTCTGAAAAGCGCCATTGGATTCGATCTCAGCCAGATGACACGCGGCGCACTTTCGCCGGGCACCAGAGACGACAGCGAGGCTGAAGGACGCTCCACAGCCCCCGACGCTCTGCCGAAGGATGACTTTCTTGCCCGCCTGACCCGGCTGCTGCAGCCGCCTCTCGAACATTTGACCACACCATCAGGCGTTCTGGAATGGCCGTTCGCCCTGCTGCCGTTTCAGATCACCGGGATAGCCGCCCTGCTTGGACGCCCGGCGCTGCTGCTGGCGGATGACATGGGATTGGGAAAGACCATCCAGACAATCGCGGCCCTGCGAATTCTGTTTATGCAGGGAGAGATCACGTCGGCCCTGATTGTCTGCCCGGCCTCGCTGCTGGCCCAGTGGCGCGGAGAGATCGCTTTATGGGCACCTGAGCTGGGCGTGACGGCAATCACCGGCAGCCCGGAAGCGCGGGCCGGTCAGTGGGCTGCTCCCCGGCAGATCGCTTTGGTCGGCTACGAGACGCTCCGAGCCGACACGGAAGGCCGCCGGGACAGCCCTGTTCTGCGCCGCAAATGGGGGGTAGTCGTGCTGGATGAAGCGTCCCGAATCAAGAACCGCGAGTCAGGTGTCGCTCAGGCCTGCCGGGCCTTGAAGCGGCAGCGGGCGTGGGCTTTGACCGGAACACCGCTGGAAAACAGCCGCGACGATGTGGCGTCACTGCTGGAATTCCTCTCCGGCGATCCGGGCCGTGATCCGTCTGCCCTGCTTTCACGCCTGCGCTCTGTTCAGCTCCGCCGCCGGAAAGCGGATGTTCTCGCCGAGCTGCCCGCCAAATCGATTGAGGAGATCACGCTGACCCTGCCTCCCGCCCAGCGCGACGCCTATGACCGGGCAGAGCAGACGGGGATCATGCAGCTTGCACAGGCCGGGACGAATACCACGGCGGTTCATGTCTTCGAGCTGATCATGCGGCTGAAACAGCTCTGCAACGCGTCGCCGGAAGGTCATTCGGTCAAGCTCGACGATGTGAGGGAGCGCATGGCGACTCTGTCTGCCGCCGGACACCGGGCACTGCTGTTTTCGCAGTTCACCGACGGTCGATTCGGGATTGAACGCGCCGCCCAGGCGCTGCGGCAGTTTGCACCGCTTTCCTACACCGGCAGCTTGTCGCTGTCCCAGCGTGCTGCTGTTGCCGATCAGTTCCGGGCCGACGACCGTCACAAGATCCTGCTGCTGTCACTGCGGGCAGGCGGGGTCGGCCTCAATCTACAGGAAGCGTCTTATGTGTTCCATCTGGATCGCTGGTGGAACCCCGCTCTTGAAAACCAGGCAGACAGCCGCGCTCACCGGATAGGCCAGACAAGCCCCGTCACGGTGATCCGCTACCTCTGCGCCGACACGATTGAAGAGCGGATCGCGCTGACGCTTCAGTACAAGAACCATCTGTTCCGCGAACTGATAGATGATGTCAGCTTAGATCTCTCCACCGCCTTCAGCGAACCCGAGCTTTTCGCCCTTTTCGGTCTGCTTCCCCCGGTCAGAGTTTAATCTCATCACCATAAGAAAGGCCCGGCGCGTATGCGCCGGGCCTTTCTCTCAATCCCAACTCTAGGGCACGACTTCTTCGGCGGGGAGTTTGCCGTCGATCATGCGTTTGTCGCTGGCGATGTCTCTGACGCCTGCGACTCACGACGCAGGATTTCCAGCGCGGACGGATGAACTTCTAAAACGCGCAGTAGATTAGAGATCGCCTTTGACGGTACGAGTTCCGCATTCTCATACTTCTGGAAAGCGTTTGGGCCGCCGCCGAGAACTAGGCCCGCCTCACGCTGGGTTAGTCCAAGCGTCTTGCGGACGCGCCGTACTTCGGCAGCCGCCAGTAGGTTCGCGGCTTTGGCCTTCAAGATGTGCAGCTCCCGGCTGGAAACCTTCATATCCTCAGAGTCAGCAATCGCTTCCTCACAGCCTGCTCCTGTGCAGTACCAGCCTGGCATGGGGAACGTCGAGGAAAGTCCTTGATAAGTAATCGTAAAGTCGCGCACGTCACGGCGCATTATCTGACCACACTCGTGACAGGGGCGTTCAGCAACTCTTTTAGAATGAGCCATTCTCTTTTTCCTTGAATGAGAGCAGCAGAAACTCGGTGACCGTTTCTGCTGTAAACTTGACATACAGCAAGCCAGCATCGCTCGGAACATGATAAACGTCCTGCCAGAGCTTACTGTCGGCATGAGATGTCATGGACTTATAGAAGTGAACCCGGTGCATCGTCTGAACGATATTCACAATATCTCTATCATCAAACCCGAGTGCGGCGGCATCACGCAAAGCGGTCTGGGTGGCGTTAAGCTTAGCAGAGCATTGCTCCTGAAAAGCTTCCAAATCATATGTCGGCTTTTTCTTTTCGCTCACGTTTTATTATAACACCATTATGGTGTTCTGTCAACTTTCGCTCAACAGAAAGGCCCGGCGCATACGCGCCGGGCCTTTCTGTTAATCCCAATTCTATGGCACGACTTCTTCGGCGGGGAGCTTGCCGTCGATCATGCGCTCGACGCTGGCGACGCGGTCGTCCTCGGCGACGTTGATGGCACGGACACCTTGAGTATTGCGGCTCAGGGAACGGATGTCGTCGACACGCAGATGGATCGTGATGCCCTCGCGGGTCATGATCAAGAGGCGGTCTTCGGGGCTGACAATCT
>JBPBQB010000117.1:0-20724 GCA_050954545.1 Janthinobacterium lividum
GCGGCTTTGCAAGCCGCCTTCGGCCAGTGGCAGACACTTCAGCCGAACAATTTGATCGGTCAGCCCAGAGATTGATTATGTCTGCGTAACATCAGTTAATAATCTTCGGTCAAGTATTGCCCTTCGATCCATATTACTTTGCCGTTGCTTCGGAACAAACGGAGAACGACTGGGGTGATGTTGTAAAAGATGTTCTGCGGCAGTGGGCTGAAGGGCTATCCCGGCTGGCTCCGAGGGAGACACTTCACCTTCCATTCGGCATTTACGACCAATGCATTGAATGTCTGGAAACCGATTTGGCCGGCGAAATGGTGGAGATGCGCTGCATTTGGGTCAATATCGGGGGTGGGGGCTTTGATCTGTCGGATCTCAGCGGATTTATGGGGGAGCGCCATAAGGTCGTCAAACCCTCGCTGAAGATTTTCACGTTTCCTCGACTTGCACTCGTCACCGGGCTAAAAGAAGCCAAGTTGATACCTGGCGAAACTAATTATGACCGCTGTTCAAGTTTATGAGCAGTATATAAAGCCGCTAATCATCTAGCATTCTTTTCTCAGTGTCGCAGACACTTCCATTCGATAACAGCTAGCCAATTCCAGTGCGGGGTATTCTAAACTTATGACCAGCCCACTCCATAACATCGCTCTTATCCGCCCTGGCATTCGCACGAAACGGATTTCGTCGTATGACCGGAGCGGCGGCAACAATGACTTTATCCCGATTGGTGCAGGCGAAACCAAAGCGCTTGCGGAGATCGGTGGAGCTGGCATTATCAAGCATATCTGGATCACGATTGCCTGCGAAGACCCGATGATCCGGCGCAATGCCGTTTTACGCATGTTCTGGGATGGCGAGACTAACCCTTCAGTCGAAGCGCCGCTGGGAGATTTCTTCGGGCAAGGCTGGGGCGAGAAGTACAATTATGCGTCTTTGCCGCTGGCTGCCGCGCCTGCCGGTGGCAACGCTTTGAATTGTTACTTCCCGATGCCATTTGGGGAGGGTGCCCGAATCGAAGTTGAGAACCAGTCGGATTCCCCGATTACAAGTTTCTATTATTATGTAGACTTTGAGGAGCACCCGCAGATCGGGCCGGAGATGGGACGCTTCCATGCCTGGTGGAACCGGCAGATGCCGGGGCCGGAGGCAGGTCAGGGTGACAGAGAGAACGAATGGGAGACTTTAGGAGCGCAGCCGAAGAACCCGTCCGATGAACGCAACCATGTCTTTGTCCACGCCGAGGGTGCCGGGCATTATGTCGGGGTCAATTATTTTGTGGACTCCCCGACCCCGCTCTGGTACGGCGAAGGGGACGATATGTTCCTGATCGATGGAGAGTCCTGGCCGGGGTCACTGCACGGAACAGGAACCGAGGATTACTTTAATTCGTCGTGGTGCCCGAAAGAGCTATACGCGCATCCATATTTTGGCTATGCACGGGTCAATGGCGAAACGGGGTTTTTGGGTCGGACACACTGCTATCGGTTCCATTTAGAAGACCCGATCTACTTTGAGAAGTCGCTGCGGGCTTCTATCGAACATGGTCATGCCAACAGCTTGACGTTAGACCTTGCGACAGTCGCGTACTGGTATCAGACAGAGCCGCATCAGGCGTTCCCTGGGATGCTTTCGCGTGAACAGCGTCAGCCCATACCTCAAATCGGAGCGGTTGACATGCACAAGTGGCGTGATAGCTGGAGGCGAGAATTGGGCGGCGGTCCTTTGTGGGGCAACGAGTCGTTACCCAAAGAAACGCGCCTCCCTTGACTCCGAGGAGTCAGGGGAGGTGCACTGGTTGGAATTAGCCACCCCAGATGAAGTTTAAGGTGTGGACAAGAATGTGAACTAATGCTAACATGATGTATGTCTCCTTTCAACAAGATGCGCTGAGCGGAGAAGACGCCTTCACAGGCAGATAAAAGCCATGTGTCCGGACTATCCCTTCGGTATAACTGCTGATAGAAACCGCCTTGCATAGACATTATACAGCAAGTATCCTTACTGTGCCAGTTTTTTAGAAATCTTTTGGAAATATTTTTATTGATGTCTTATAATGTAATAATTATCGGAGCAGGCCATGCCGGTGCGGAAGCGGCGCTTGCCGCGGCACGTCTCGGAGCGCAAACGCTTTGCGTCACCCTGTCCCTCGACAAAGTGGCGCTGATGCCCTGTAATTGTTCTATCGGAGGACCCGCCAAAGGTCACCTTGTCCGGGAAATCGATGCGCTTGGCGGTCAAATGGGATTGAACGCAGACAGCACGGTCACTCATATTCGGATGCTGAACACCGGGAAAGGCCCTGCCGTTCAGGCCATCCGGGCACAGTGCGATAAAGACCTGTACAGCCGAGCCATGCGCCGGACGCTGGAAGTGGCTCCAAATTTGGAACTGCGCGAAGGCATGGTCGAAAGCTTAGTCGTTGAAAACGGCACAGTGATCGGTCTGCGGCTGTCTGATGGCGAGACTTGTTTTGCGAAGTCGATTGTTATCACGACAGGAACATTCCTGCGGGGTGTCATGCATCGGGGCGATGAGCGGACGGCAGGGGGGCGGCTTGGGGAGAAGCCAGCGGTCGCGCTCTCGGATACGCTTCGCAGCTTGGGTTTTCCAACCATTCGGCTGAAGACCGGCACGACACCGCGCATCGATAAAAACTCAGTCGACTTCTCCAAGACTTTGCCGATTGAGTCCGAGCCTGACACGCCGCCATTCAGCTTCCTGAACAACGCGTTGGACATCCCGGATTTGATGCCGTCGTGGCTGACTTACACGAATGAGCGAACAAAAGCGGTGATCGAAGCCAACCTGCATCGGTCTGCCATGTATGGTGGCTCGATTGAGGGGCTGGGGCCGCGCTACTGCCCGTCTATCGAAGACAAAATCGTCCGGTTCAGTCAGCGTGACAGCCATCAAGTCTTTTTGGAACAGGAAGGCTGGGAGACAGACTCGCTGTATGTCCAGGGAACCAGCACGTCGCTCCCCGCCGAAGTCCAGCTTGAGTTCCTGCATACTATTCCCGGTCTGGAAGAGTGCGTGATGCTAAAAGCAGGCTACGCGGTCGAGTACGACGCGGTCCCGCCCACGGAGTTGACTCATGCGCTGATGACCAAGCGGCTGCCGGGACTGTTTCTGGCAGGTCAGATCAACGGCACTTCCGGCTACGAGGAAGCCGCCGGGCAGGGCCTAATGGCCGGTGCGAATGCAGCGCTTTATGCTCAGGATCGTGCTCCGTTTGTTCTGAAGCGCTCCGATGCATACTTAGGCGTCATGATCGATGACCTGGTGACCAAAGGCGCGGATGAGCCGTACCGTCTGCTGACGTCTCGGGCCGAGTACCGCCTGCTGCTGCGTCAGGATAACGCCGACCTGCGCCTCACCGAACTAGGCCACGCGATTGGCCTCATCCCGGAGGTACGCTGGGAGCTATTTAAGACCAAGCGTGATGCTATCGCAGACGAAACAGAGCGCTTGGAAACCACCTTCGTCAGCGGCTCAGACAACGCCCGATTGGCCGAGCATCACATGCAGCCTGTTACCCAGCGCATTCCATTGTCCGATCTCCTGAAGCGTACCGGCGTTTCTTATGACGCTGTATCCGATTTGGCTCCAGCATTTTCAACCTTGCCCCGTGCCGTGGCCGAGCAGGTCGAAATCCAGTGCAAATACGAAGGCTATATCGACCGCCAATCCGCTCAGGTCGAGTCCGCGACCCGCCGCGAAGAAGTCCCCATTCCGGCACAGTTCGACTTCAAATCCATTCGCAATCTCTCAAATGAAAGCCGCGACAATTTGACCCGCGTTGAGCCGATCTCATTGGGACAAGCCGCGCGTGTTCCGGGCGTGACACCTGCCGACATCGCAATTTTAAGTGTTTATTTGGAGCAGCATCGGCGCAGGGCCGTTTCTGTCGCTCTGTAAAAATTTATGTGGAGGAATAAGCAGCCGTCGGGTCTTTGGGCAGGCGCAGGGTTATGGTGGTTCCCTGACCTAGTTCACTCTGGACGGATGGCCTGCCCCGGTGCTGTTCAACGATGCGTCGGACAATGCGTGTTCCAAGCCCCGTGCCGCCGGGCTTAGTCGAATAGGCGGCGTCGGTGAAGAGTTTCACTCGGACTTCCGGGGGCATTCCTGCACCTGTGTCTGCCGCAGAGACCGTATAGAACGCCGGGTCGGGATCGGCAGCTACACTTAGGAGAATAGAACCGCCGGGGGGCGTCTCCGGGAGCGCGTTGTTGACCAGGTTGTACAAAGCATTATAGAGGCGTGCCCCATCAAAGATCGCGTTCAGCTCTTTGTCGCCCTCAGCTCGAAGTTCAATTCCTGCCAGGGCCGCCGCCCCAGACAGTGAGCTTACGACACGCTGAGCCGTATCGAACGGTCTCCCCGGCTTGAAATCCAGCGGCGCGACTTCGCCTTTCAAGGCACTTGCGATCTCTCGGGTCCGCGCCATTACCTGACCTACTCCTTCGGCGACACTTTCCCGAACTTCAATATAAAAGCTTTCCAGACTGTCCAATGCACCGGGTTTGTCCGCGCGGACATCGGCGATACTGCCTTCCAATGTCTCGACATAGGGCAGCACATGAGTGAGCATATTACCGATGTCATGGCTGATCTCGCCGACAGAGCGGGCAATCGCAGCCAGGTTGGCTTCGCGGGTCAGCAGAGCGTTTTGTGCGCTCATCGTAACAAGGCTGCTGACGATCTCGATCACGGCCATGTCTGCGGCATCAAATGTCCCGGTGTGCTTGTTGACAAGCTGCACGACACCCAGCGGCGCCCCACCGCGCGTGTGCAGTGGAACCGTCATTAAAGAGCGCGTCTGATATCCGGTCCGGGCATCGACCGTTCCCACATGGTCGCTGTCCGCTTCGACATCCGCCGTCACCCGGCCCTGACCGGACTGGAATACCTGCCCGGCAATTCCCATGCCAAGCGACAAATCCAGGCTGGTCCCTACCAGGCTGTCTGCGACTGGGCCGACCGCATGACGGAAAACAAGCGCGTTCTCGGTCTCATTGTACAGAAGAATCGAGCCGGCATCGGCATCCACCACTTCCATACTGGTGATCAGAGCCTGCCGAAGCAGGGCATTGGTGTCTGTGATGGAATAAAGCGCAGCACTGACCTGCTGCACCGCTTCGAGCTGCCGCTTGGCTAGGGCTAATTGTCGATCACATTCTTCGTGCATTTTGAAAGGTCATTCGGCGGCGGGCAAAAATCGATACAATCCCTGCTGCTGGATATAGGTTTCGACGGGTTCCGGTGTTAAATATTTGATACTGCGTCCCTCGCGAACTCGTCTGCGAATGTCTGTCGATGAGATTTCCAGACCTGGAATCGGCAGGTAAAGGACCCGGTCCAGAAACTCAGTATCGGCGATCTCCGACAGCCGCTCCAGAACAAAACCAGGGCGCGTAACGGCAATGAACTGGCACTCACGGACCAGCTTGTCGTACTCGTGCCATGTCAGTATCTCCAGGACCGCGTCCGCCCCGGTGATAAAATAAAGCGCCTCTAGATCGGTGTACCGTTCGCGAAACTCACGCAGCGTGTCGATTGTGTAAGACGGGCCAGGCCGGTCGATCTCGATGCGCGAACAGGAGAATTGAGAATTGGAGCCTGTTGCGAGGAGAGTCATCGCGTAGCGGTCTTCGGGTGAGCTGACTAGATAGGCTTTCTTATGTGCGGGCCGTCCATTCGGCACGAAGACAACTTCATCCAGGGCAAACGCCTGCCGCGCTTCCTCTGCCATCAATAGGTGCCCGTAGTGAATCGGATCAAACGTGCCTCCCATGATGCCCAATCTCTGCATAAAGTTTGCCTAACGACTTTTTCTCTAAACAATTCGCAAAAACTATTGACATACTACTTATAATTTATTGCAAAAGTCAACAGAAGCCGATTTATGCAGTAGATTTTCAGGCTTCAGGCAAATCTGCTCCCGGACGAATATCAGCACCGCCTGCGGAAACACTTTCGAGCGTTTTGGACTTTTCATTCTCAGGAATATTGCTTTTTGCAATGTCGCTGAGCGAAACCATGCCGATCAGACGACCACTTTCCATCACCGGCAAGCGGCGAACCTGACGGGTGTTCATCAGATGCAGCGCCTGTCCAATCGGCAGGTCTTTCGGGACCGTGTCGGGCTGAAGCGTCATGCACTCTTTGATCAAAGTTTCCGGGCCATGTCCTTTGGCGACGGCTTGGACAACGATGTCCCGATCTGTGATGACCCCAATCAGTGCGTCCATGCCGTCGAGAATGGGAACCATGCCGTAATCATGAGACCGCATCAGCTCGGCGGCTTTTCGGATCGTATCCTCCGGCCCTAACGCCTCGGGGTACTCTGTCATTATATCTTGAACAATCATGGCTTTAGCCTCCAGCCATATTGTACCCACGCGGCGGCGCGATTAAGCCTGGTCAGCCTCACGAGCAGGCTGCGTCTCGGTCGTCAGTGACGCTGTGATCTCGAACAGGCCCAGGCCAAACAGGGCAAGACGCACAGAAGTCGGCTCTTCTCTGAGAACGCCTGCGGCTACGCACAGGGCGGTGCCGCTGGATCGGTCCAGAGCCAAATGCGCCGGCATCGGGATCACTTTAATCGGTCCCAGCTCGTAACGGGTGGAAAGGCTGTACCCAAGTGTGATGAGCGCAGAGCCTGTTAAGAGCCGTGTTACATTCCCGCTCCAGCCCATAACTCGGGGCAGCACGCAGAGGAGAACAACCGACGAATAATCCAGGACACCATGTGTCCGGGTGGAAAAGAGTTTCATACCTGCCCTTATACCCAGCCCGGCAGAGAGTCGTATCCGAACGCGGGGATTTCGCCCTGCATATGTCATAATGATTCCAATGCCCTCAAATCTTTCCTCAGCACTGTTGTAATTCTTATATGGATCGTGTTCTCGCACAATTTGAAGAGCTGGTTTCGGTGTCGACTGCCACTCCCGGCGCGTCTGCGTGGACGGGGCGGGAAGCAGGGACCGGACGGCGGGTGCTGATCAAGCGGCTGATCGATGACGGAGCCAAGACACGGGCGACACAGGCGCTGTCTTTGCAGCATCCGCGGATCGTGCCGACTCGACGCTGGCTGCGGGATGGCGATGGGTTCTATGTGGTCCGGGACTATGTGCCGGGCCGCAATCTGCGTCAGGCTCTTTCCGATACTTCTCAGCGGGCGTTTGATCGCCTTCATGCCCGGCTGCTGCCTCTGCTGGAAGCCTTAGATTACGCACATAGTGCGGGCCTAAGCCACGGCGCGGTCACAGCGGAGAATGTGCTTGCCGGGGAACAGTTTCCAGAGTACTCACTGCTTTCCGACTTTGCGGCAGCACGAACACCGAGCGAGGCAGTATCGCGCCGAGATTTCGCGGGGCTCTGCGGTCTCTACAAAGATTTTTTGCCCGCGCGGCCTGCCGACGATGAAGCTGGGACTGCGGCAAGGGCGCGTCTGCTGCGGAACCTGAGCGAGACTCAGGAAACGACCCAGTCCGCCGAAGAGCTGCGATACAAGCTCGATGCCATCGCCCGCATGGCGGCGCTGCTCGGTTTCGACGCCGCCGATCTGGAAGCCGACGGCACACCCCGCCCGCGCCTCGGCTCTCGCCTGGTCTGCACCGTCACGCCGCCGACCGCGACTGTGACGCCGGGGGGCGGCACGACAGTCACGCTGGCGCTCGACAATGAGGGCGACAGCCCGCTGCATTTGGAGTCAGTCACATCCGACGTCATTTGGCTCAATCTGCCGAACGGCTTCACGCCCGTTGATCTCGCACCGGGAACCGGTGGCGATCTGCTTTGGACAGTCAGCGGGGCACGGCTGTCGCCCGGCGCGTACAGCGCGACTCTCAGCATTCGTTCCAGCGACGGCTCGACAACCCTCCCCTCCCCTGGGGCATCGTGGGTGGAGCAGAAGATCGCGGTTCCTGTTCTAGTCAAACCCGCAGGAACGGACGATGATCAGGCCGCCGTACCGCTGGCGGAGAATTTGTCCCACGCCTCCGTGCCGCCGATTGGACCAACGGGCGAACATCCCGGCATCGCCTGCGTCCAGGACCCGGACCCCGGCCGGGTGCGTTACGGGATGCAGGGAGTAGTCCATCTCGGCGTACAGAACACAGGGCCGACACGTTTGCGGATCGAGCGGATCCATACACGCCCGAAGTGGCTGACCTATCCCGGCGATCTGAAGGCTATCTGGATCGAGCCGGGCGAGACCCGTTTTCTCGGCTTCGCCCTCGACGGCGCAGGCCTTGCCGGCGGCGATTACACGGCGCAGGTGACATTTACAACAAGCATCGTCTCGGATACTTTGCTTGGCCCGAAGCCGGTCTGGCGGGACATGAGCTGCGAAGTCAGGGTACGAGTCGTGCGCGACACTGAAGATGCCCTGCCCGTCGGTCTCGGGAAAACCGGCTGCGTCCCCCTTTTATTGGCTGGATCAGTCGGCCTGACACTTCTAGCTTTTTCTCTGAGGAACCTATGACCCGATTTTTCGCCGCATTCTTATTCCTATTCTGCCTGATCGTGCCGGTACTGGCTCAGGATACTCCAACCGGACTATCCCCGGAAGCCATTGCCGCCCAGATCAAGCCGCTGAAAGCGAAGACACTGATTCTTGTCTTCGATGTCACGGAGAGCACCCGGCATGGCGGCGTCTTTTCCGAAGAGCGGGCAGCATCCGCGACCCTGCTCCGGTCCGGCTGCTCGGTCGGCGACCGGGTCATTTTGATCCCTTTCGGCACCGGTTACAAGACTGTCTTCGATACCAGGCTGACTAGCCCCGCCGCCGTCGACTCGCTGATCGATCAACTGCCGACTGCCCCTGCCACAGGGCATGGCACGAATATCCGCTGGCCTCACCACGAAGCCCTGAAACTGATCGCGCGTGACCGTCTTTGCCCTGCCGTCGTTGTCCTTCTCACGGATTCGTTCAATGACCGGCCTGACCTGACAGACCCGAACTATCCGAAATACCGCGATTATTACACGCTCAAGGGCCTGACCGTCTATCCCGACACGTCCGAGAACCGCGATTACGAGCGGCTTCTGTCCAAGCTGACCCGGCAAGGCTGCCTGCACCAGTACGGTGTCGGTGTCGCGATTGCCCCGAGTGGCCGTCCGATCGAGCGCCTTCCCGTGGGTCCCGGCCAGGGCGACAGCAGCACGAATGAGACATCCGAAGCGCCGACCATCCTGGTCGCGTCCGGTGCGCAGGCTCCCCATTCCCTTCTCCCGCTTATCATCGGCAGCATTCTGGCCGCTCTGCTTCTCGCCGCGCTTCTGTGGTACCTGCTGAGCCGTCGTCCGGTGCCGGTCCGTCTGAGGCTCGGCCCGAAAAGCCTGCCGCGCGATTACCGCCTGACGCCCGGTTCACAGATCGCCCTCGGCGGCGCTCCCGGATCGGCGACCGGCAGTCAGGACATCTTTCCGCTGGCAGGCCTTGCCACCCCGATTGCGTTCATCAAAGCCAAGCGCGGTGGCCTTTCTCTCGTCCCGTCGCCGCCTGCCGAGGGCTCCCCTGTCCTCTTTCACAATGGGTTAGCTTTGCAGCAGCCAGTCCTGTTGCGTGTCGGTGATGACTTGCGGGTCGCGGTTCCTGCCTCGGCAACTGATCCTGAGCGGGAGCACCGTATTCAAGTTTTGGATCCCAAAGGGCCGTTTTAGAACCCCTCCCGCTCGTCCCTCGCTCTCTCCCCTGTTAGGGAAGGGCCATATAGAGTAAGAACAAATGCCTGCGGCACCAGCACCTGCCTCTTAATCCTGCACTTTCTGAAAGCCCTTCCCTAGCAGGGGAGGGAGCGAGGGACGAGCGGGAGGGGTTCTAAAACGAACTTTGTTTGTCCCAACCGAACCGTTGCAACCTTTTTTTACGTTATGTGTCACAATTAGTGAGGAGATTGCGTAGAAATACTAGTCTTCATCCTGTTCCTGCCGAGGAGGCCGCGTGTCCTTGAAATCACTCTCAATTCGCATCGCATTTACCGTTGCTTTCCTGCTGGCGCTTGGTGTCAGCGCCTTTGCGGAACCGCCAAAATTTGCGATAATTAATGACGTACCATTGCCTACCGAAACTAAACTTCACGAACCAATGGCGTTGTCGCTTAATTACCAAGGTGACCCTCCAACTAAGCTGGCCTTAGTAGTTCTAACACCAGATGGAGAGACTGTGAACGTTCCTGGAAAGCCATCTGAAGACGCAGCGACAGGCAAGGCGATTCCTGTCACCTGGCCCTTCACACCTACAGAAAGTGGTGAATATCGATATCACTTCGAGGCCCAAGCGGGCGATCTCGGCAGTACACGGTTCCCCGAATCACCTGCGAATGATTTTCAGTTTGTCGTCGCAAACCCGTTGACAAGATATGTCATCTTAGGCGTAGGCTTGTTGATATGCTTCTTGTTTTTGCCTTTTGTTTCTTATACAGCTACCCGGAGCCTCAACCAGCGCGGTGATCCCGCGGCAGCCGCACGTATTGCTTTGCTTGTTGGGCTAGTGGCCTATATAGGTTTGGCATTTTGCATTCTGACACTAAGCTTTGATTACGCAAAATGGCTTGGCCTTGCGCTTGCCGGAGTGGTAGTTCTAGCAATATTAGTTGGTTTATTCACGCGCCGCCGGGCAGCATGAAAGACCATGCGTTGAAACACACGGCTAGACGGCGCAGACGCCAAGAAGTGCCGCTTCGCGGGACTCAGAACAGGATTTAGAGGCAGCACAAATGAAAAAGTCACTACTTATTTTGCTTGTCTTGATCTGCGGCACTCTGCTGATGTCAGGGCTGATAACGAGTGCTTTGACAACCCATGATGCGATACAAAGGCTTTTCGGGGCGACTTTTGGTGGCATCGGAGCAGCAATTCTCGCTCCGAGTTGGATTCTGTTTCACAATAAAAGCTCGGCATGGTGGGCTACTTGCTTTATCGGCGTCGTCTTGTTCAGCGCAATGGTCTTCATTGCGTGGGCTTGCCGTGTGTCTGGAACTTATCAAGTTCACTTCTATGACCATTGGTGGATAGCATTGTTCTCTTTGCCAGGGTGGGCAGTACTTCTTTGGCGACAGGGTCTTCAAAGGTCAAATAATCATCTGAATACTTCGATTTAGTCAAATGACTGGTCGTTTTTCTAATCAGCCGCAAGACGGCCTAGCTTTGCAAAGATTGTGCAAGCGGTGAGTGAGATGCCACCAACACAAGAAATAGAAACAACAGTCGTTTGCCGTCCTAGTGGTGAAATGCAAGCAGCAGCTTGGCTTGGGATCGCTTTGGGGGCAGGAACCATAGTCGGCTCTACTTCGCTGCCGTTCCTTCCGCCCGGCTCTATTTGGCTGGGAATAGCGGCAGGCTGCTTCGCATGCAGTTTTTTTACGCTGCCCTTCGGTATTTGGATGGCAGCTTATGTTTTCAGAGCTAGTATCATTGCTGACACAAGAGGTTTGCGCTGGCGCGAAGTTGGCCGCTGGCGTATCGCCGCTTGGAGTGATGTTACTGCCTATTATGATACATGGGAGCATAAATCAAAATCATCCACCCTTGTTAAATTGTCTAAGGTGGAAACTCGGCGCGGAACTCTGGTCTTGTCGTCGGGGAAATGGACTAATGTAGAACAGTTGCGGGACTGCATCGGGCAGTACGCGGCAAAAACTGCCGGCTCCGAGACCGCGCAAAACGTGCCACAGTCGGTCGCACCCTTCTGGAATGTGCAGGGTGGCCTGCTGAAATGTCTGCCGCTGAGATGCCATTATGCAACAACAGTAAATCGGAACCTCTTGGGATAGATGGACAGTCTGCATAAGTACGGCCTGCTGGCGGTCGCCGTCTACTTTGCTTTGCAATGGTTCACGACCCATACTCTCCCCGGCTGGGGCTGGCTGCTGACCCCAGCAGGCCTCTTCGTCATCGGCAAGCAGGTACTGCCTCTGTTGCTGCGCCCGACATACCGCGCGACACAGCCGCGTTTGCGAGATCAAGTTTTTGCCGACCAGGCTGGACTGCGCTTTGTTGATACTGCTGGAGAAACATCAATCCGCTGGGAGGAGATCACAGAGTTTTATATGCTGGGGATACGCTCGGTGATTGTCACAGGAAATGGCGAGTATGATTTTTTGAGCACACTTACCTATGCCGAGCAGTTGAAAGCTATCATCCCTTGTCTAGCCGTCAATGCCGGCCAGACCACCTGGCGCACCGGAACTGTTTCCCGGCAGCAGGTACGTCAGCCCGACGGCTGGCAGTCGGCGTATTGCGTGTACCATTACCGCTCCCAAGAAAACTGCGGCAGGCTTTGGGGGTTGACGCTCACAGTCCTTTTCTTAGCCGGGATTGTTGCTGGTCCGTCGCTGATAGCGTGGCAAAGTGGCGTCGTACCGGGAGCAAAGGAATTGGGTTTGGCGGTCGGCAGTCTGAACAGCCTCCTCGTGCTGGTCTGGCTCTGGGCAAACTATTTCCGCGCGGGTATCCGTACTAATGAAGAAGGCATCACTCAGCAAACACTATTCGGCAGACGCTTCCTAGCCTGGAGCCAAGCCCGCGTTTTCTACTGGCGCGGCGGGGCGGATTTGAAGAGGGGATGTGTCGAAGGAATGGGCAGCACGATTACGTTCTGGAAAGGCCTCGGCGACGCCGACCGGCTTGCAGATGAAATTACTTCACACGATATACTAATTCGTTAACAACACTATGGCAGACACAATACAAACAATCATCAATGGCGCAACTGGTACGGCGGCTCCGGCTTCGACCACGGGCCCGCAGGCGGAGGATGGACGGCTGCGAGGGATCTCGCGGTCGCTGATTATCGGGGTCGGCGGGACGGGGCATCAGATTATGCTTGATATCCGCAAGCGGCTTGTGGACAAATACGGGGCATTAGACAAACTGCCGATTGTCTCGTTTTTGCTGCTGGATACCGATCAGGCGATCTTCGGCAAGAACCCGGACTATGATGATGAAGTCAACTTAGATACGGCGGATAAGATCCATACGTCCGTGCATGGTGTCGATTCCCTGCGGAAGAACCTGCGGGAGCATCCGCATCTGCGGAACTGGCTGGACCCGCGAGTTCTGACCGGCGATATTGACCAGGGCGCAGGTGCTGTTCGGGCGCGGGGGCGGCTGGCGTATTTCTGGAATTACAACCAGATCGCGCGTCGGCTGGAAGAGCAGATGCTGCAGATCACGAAGGATTCGTCGAAAGAGACAGCGATCCGAAACGGGCTGCAAGTGGGCGAAGGAATCACAGTCTATATAGTCGGGTCACTGCTTGGCGGCACGGGGTCAGGGATGTTTCTCGATCTGGCCTACACGGTGCGGAACAAGTTCAAGAACCAGCGGATGCTGGAAACAGTCGGCATGTTCTCGATCCCGCCGAACTCGGAAGCGGTGGCTGTGGATAACCGGCCCAATGCTTACGCGGCGCTCTTGGAGCTGAACCATTATACGGACCCGACAACGACGTTCACGGCCCAATATCAAGCGGATATTCCCCCGATGGAAGACGCCGACCCGCCATTTCGATATACGTATCTCGCGGATACGTCTTCGCCTGCGGCACAGCTTGACTCGGTCAAAGACTTGGTCGAGATGATCGGGCATTCGATCTTTTTAGATCTGACATCGGAGTTTCAGCGGCAGAAAAAATCGAATCGAAACAACTTCGATCAGTTCCTGATTACGTCCGATGGCCTCGGCTGTCCGCAGAACTATCTGGGCTTCGGGCTGTCAGCGATCCAGTTCCCGAAAGACAAAGTGATGTCGGCGTGTGCTAATCGGCTGGCGGGAGATATTGTCCGGCGCTGGACAACGCCTTTGGAACGGACAGTCAATGTCGGCGCGTTTACCGATCAGGAGTTGGGGCGGCTTGGCATGACGCCCGAAGCCGTGCAGCGTCAAGTGCTGCTTGGGAACTCAGAGACGGGCGAGACATTGCGCGACGGAGCAATGGGTTACTGGCAGGCGGTTGACCGGCAGTATTCGACAGCGTATCCGGGTCACGGGCATGTCGTGGACTATCTGACGACGCGGCAGAAAGAATCGGAAGGTAAAGTCGCCGATACCGACCCGAACCCCGATCTTCTGGCGAAACGCCGAACCAATCTCGGCGAGTCTGTGTTCCAGATTCAGCAGAATTTAGGCGCGACGATCCGAGCGAAAGACAAAGCTCTGCGTGACTGGGTTTCGGCACGGGTCAACGATCCAAACCATCGTCATACCGTCGCGGCAGCGTCACTCGATATGATGCTGGACCGGTTCCGCATGTATGTCACCCAGCTTGAAAAGCAGCAGGATGATTTAAAGGGCAGCTCATTTATCATCGCCAAGCAGCGGGACGATGCGCTGACCGCCATCAATCGTCATTCCGGCGATTTCATGCTGGGACTGATCGCGACTGCCAAGCGGCGCGAGATCGATGAGCAAAAAGATGCGTACCTTGCTGCGGCCAGGCGTTACGATGCTGAAGCGCTGGACTTCAAAGCGGCAGGCGCGGCAGTGACTTTCTACGGGCGCATGATTGAGACTGTGGGGGCACTCAGGGCCGATATGGACCGGTATGTCGAGCGCATGGATTCGCTGCGGACTAAATTCGAGAAGGCCGAGCGCCATGCAGTCCAGGAGCCGGTCGATGTCAACGGAGAAGTGCTGTTCAACCCCGGCAGACGCGAGACGGACCCGAACACCGGCATCGACCGTTATGTGGACGGCGATATTGATGAGCGGTATGCGTTTTATGTCGGAAACGCGCAGGACCCTTCCAGCCCGGTGGTCAACAACCTTGTCACGGATATTCTCGACACGCTCGGCACACGCAATGACATCTGGGGCATTCGTGATGGTGAGCTAAATAGATTGAGCGGCGTCATCTTTGACCACGCAAAAGCCGTCTTTCAGCCTATCGCCGAGGAAAGTGTGCTGGATAAGTTCTACGCCAAGTATGGGCTGGACACGGACCGAACAGTTCAGACACTTCGCCGTGTCGTTTCGCTTTCGCGGCCTTTCCTGCATCTACAGGAGAACGCGCCGAACTACACGCATAACATGAACAAGGAGCAAACTATTGTCGGTGTCCTGCACGGCTCCGCTCCGCGCAGTGAAAACGAGCAGCGGTTCGGGGCGATGCTTACCGAGTCTGTCCAGAATGTCAAAGACCAGCAGATTACCAATTCCAACGAGCCGGACCAAGTATTATTCCTGCATGAGCGGGCAGCATTCCCTTTACGATTGCTGCAGGGAATGGATTCGTACCGTTATGCGTATGATCAAGTGAAGTCTCAGGGCGCGGCGGCAAACCCGATCCATACGCGCACCGATGTTCAGGACTGGGTGCGGATCGCCCCACCCTCTGCGGAGGATCAGAAAGCGGCCTGGCGGACATTTGTGGTCGGCTGGGCGTCAAGCGTGATCTCTGAAGAGCACGAGTCGCGGTATACCAGTGTGGGTACACGAACCCAGGTCAAGTTTGTCGCGAGCTATGTGGATCGATTCGGGATGCCGAAGTCAGACGCGCTGGGCGGCTTCAACACCGTCGAGACACCGATTGCCGGGTTCAAGGCCGAAGCGGGAAGCCCGGATCGACCACCGCTGGAAGCAAGAGATATTGTCCAGCGCCTTTGCGACGACCGCCGGATGCAGGCCCAAATCTCTGCCGCCATCGATGAGCGTCTGCGCGAGATCGGCGCTAAAGCGCTGGGCGACCGCTTAGTCGCCCATGCCGGCATCCAGAAGTCAGCCTGGCCCCCGGCGTTCTATAATGCCTACTACCATGTGCTGACCGGGTATTTGGAAGAGATCAACTACGCGGGCAGCAGCCCTTTAATTCCTGCTTCTGGTGGGATAGGTGCGGGAACTTCTGCCTTGCCTGCGATTATTAGTAATGGCAGTACGGCAACGGCTGTTGCCACACCGACGGCCTTGCGGACACGGACGCTGAAAGAGCGGCTTGGAGACTTGAAAGAGCTCTTAGACGATGGCATAATCACGCAGGAAGAGTTTGCCGACCAGCGAAAATTAATTCTGTCCGAGGTTTAAGTGAGCCTTGTTTTCAACGGAGGGTACATAATGACGCTGACACTGAGTTTAGACACGGAAACGCTTTTGCGAACCGTCGCAGATGAGCGGGGGATGGCTCCTGAACAGCTTCACGAAGATTTACTTCGCGAGGCTCTTGCCGAAGCTGAGACAAAGCGACAAAAAACGCAGACTGCGCGAAAAGACCGCATTCAGCGATTTCATCACTGGTCAGAAAGCAGCGGCCACAATACACCCCTACTTTCTGATTCTGCCATTAGCCGAGCCTCGATCTATGGAGACCGGTAAATGGTTGATTGGCTAGCCGACTCAAATATCTGGCTGCGAAGCAGTAAGCCGGATCATTCCATGTATCTGCCGGCCACGCAAGCAGTAAAAACGATTCTCGAAGCTGACGAGATTTTCCTCGTGCCACAAACGATGAACGAGTTTTGGCGCGTCGTCACGGCCCCGCTTGACAAGCAGCGCGGCGGCTTTGGCTGGGAAGTTACTGAGGCGGACCGAAAAATCCAGCAGCTTGAGTTCGACTTTCCTACGAAGTATGACAACGCCGAGGTGTACCGCAATTGGCGGACAATAGCCCTTACTTTAAGCATCACTGGAATAAAAGTCCATGACACATGCCTTGTGGCCGCAATGCTGGCACATGGACTGACTCACATTCTCACATTCAACGTCAAAGACTTTCAGCGCTACGTTTCTCTGGGGATCACAGTGGTTCACCCAGATGACATAAAATAGCGGTCTTTTAAGGCCGAAAACTTAGAAATACCAATTGCTATGATACGACTATTTTCAACTTTTAACGCGGCTCTTAGCTTATTAACTGGCATCGTGAGTGCAGCGACGGCACAAACAGGACCAATGGCAGTATTGACGCAGCATAACGATAATGCGCGGACAGGGGCAAATCTTCAGGAAACGCTGCTGAATACGTCTAACGTGAACACCAAGACCTTTGGAAAGCTCTTTACCAGAAACGTCGACGGTTATTTGTACGCGCAGCCGCTCTACGTTCAGAACGTGCGGATCCCGAACAAAGGGGTTCACAATGTTGTGTATCTGGCAACGTCACACAACAGCGTGTACGCGTTTGATGCCGACGATCCCAAAGCCAATCTGCCCCTGTGGAAAGTCAATCTAGGACCGCCGGTACCCGCCGCTGAAATCTACACGACCAAATGGACGGATATGCGGGTCAATATCGGAATCACGAGTACGCCGGTCATAGACCCGTCTACGGACACGATCTTTGTGGAGGCCAAGACAAAAGAGCATGGCACCGATGTGCAGCGGCTTCATGCACTCGACATTACGACTGGTGCGGAGCGGAGCGGCAGCCCCGTAGCGATCAAAGCAAGCGTGCCCGGTACGGGGATGGCGAGTGTCAACGGCAAAATCGTCTTCGATCCTGTCAAGCAGCTTCAGCGTCCCGGCCTGCTTTTAGTCGGCGGCGTGGTCTATCTGGCGTTCGGCTCCCATGCCGACAGTCCGCCGTTCCATCCCTGGATTCTCGGCTATGACGCTCATACTCTCGCCCAAGTCTGCGTTTTCAACGGTACGCCCAACGGCGATGAAGGTTCTATCTGGCAGGCGGGAATGGGCATGGCCGCTGATTCAAACGGCAACATCTATGCCATGATCGGCAACGGCACATTTGATGCAGACACCGGCGGCGCGGATTACGGCGACACTTTTCTGAAGCTGGCCCCGAAGCCCGGCGGCTTGAAAGTTGTGGATTACTTTACCCCCTACAACCAGGCCTGGATGAACGACAACGATCAGGACGTGGGTTCTTCCGGCCCGCTGCTGATCCCAAATAGTGATCTGCTCCTCGGCGGCTGCAAGAACGGCTGGCTATACCTGATGCGGCAGGACAAGATGGGGCATTACCACACCAAAGATGATAGCCAGATTATCCAAACATTCCCTATCACCAACGGTAATGTTCATGGATCGCCGGTTTACTGGAATGGCCCTGGCGGGCCGCAGGTGTATGTCTGGCCGGAGTTCGCTCATATGACTGCATACAATCTGCTCAACGACAAGATGGTGACGCCTCCGGCCTCGCGGAGCGCCGTGCCGGTGCCGGACGGTATGCCTGGCGGTTTCCTTGCAGTTTCGGCCAACGGAGGCAAGGCAGGAACAGGGATTGTGTGGGCGTCGACACCCTATGATGCAAACGCGAACTGGGATACGGTTCCGGGCATACTGCGGGCTTATGATGCGTCGGATTTGGGCCATGAGATCTGGAACTCAAAGATGAACGCAGGCCGCGACGACATTGGGATGTTTGCCAAGTTTTGTGCGCCGACAGTCATCAACAGCAAGGTTTACCTGGCGACGTTCTCAAATCAGCTTCAGGTATATGGCCTGCTCGGCACAGCCGCTCCGGCGATCAGTCAAGTTTCTGTCTACGGCAGCCATTTGACGGTGATCTATAATCAGCCAGTCGATGCGGCGACCGCTGTTCAGCTAAAGAATTATTCTTTAGATTATGGGGCGAACATTCTCAAAGCAGGGCTAGACCCGGACCACAAGACTGTCTATCTAAAAACGACTCCGCTTAAGTCTGGGAAGCTTTATACGCTGACTGCCGGCGGCGTGCGCGGCCTGACCGGAGCGCGTCTCACGCTGCCTCCGGCGACACACGCCTGGTTTCGTCCGAATGCCATAGCAGCACAGCGGTAGGGTTTCAACTGAGTTTCGGGTCGATGTCCGCCGGAGCCACCGTGCCTAAATTGACTTCGACCTGACCAGCCTTCTGGCGGACGGGAACAGTAGGAAGCGCAGGCAGGTGTTCGTCGGGACTGCGGCGGGTGCCGTGAACGTTCTTGCCATCGGACGCAAAGGCGGCTCCGTGGCAGGGACACTGAAGCTGGACATCTTCGGCTGTCCAGCTTACTTCGCAGCCGTGGTGGGTGCATTTGGCAGAGACTGCTTTGAGGGTGTCGGCATCGATGCGAGTGACATATAGAACGCCGCCACCGGCAACCGCGACACGCTGGGGCTTATTTTTGACAAAAGTTTCGATTTTGCCGACCGCAGTCCAATTGTCGGCAGCAGCATTCGCCTGGCCTGCCATCAGCAGGGCCAGCCCGGCTCCCGCTGCTGTCCTCAGCACCTCGCGCCGGGTCAGCGTACCGACCTCTTCGTGGTTATTGTCTTCAGTCATTTGATGCTTTGTCTCCATTCCCAATTTGCTGCGCTAAAATAGGCTAACATTATGATTACTGCTTTCGGGAACAAGATGTTCCCGAATATTAGAAGCGCTCCGGGCGCAGCAGTGGAAACAAAATCACGTCGCGGATCGAAGGGGCATCGGTCAGAATGATCGCCAGCCTATCGACGCCTCCTCCAAAGCCGCCCGTCGGGGGCATTCCATACTCCATCGCCCGCAGGAAATCTTCGTCCATTGGATGCGCTTCCGCATCGCCGCTTTGACGAAGGTCTGATTGAGCCAGGAACCGCTCCCGCTGATCGATGGGGTCGTTGATCTCGCTGAACGCATTCCCAAGCTCCGCACCCGCGATGTAGATCTCGAAGCGGCGGGTAAGGCTCGGATTGCCGGGCATTTTCTTGGCAAGCGGTGACGTTTCGGTGGGAAAGTCCGTGATAAACGTCGGCTGAATGAGCTTGGGCTGGGTGAAGCGCTCATGCAGCTTCTCGATTATGCCGCCGACGGTCGGCTCGTTCTCAGACGGTAAGCCGAGGCGCGTTAAGACGGCCTGGGCGGATTCCAATGTCGCCAGCTCTTCCGGCTCCACTCCGGCATGAAGCCGAATGCCTTCGAGCATTGGCAGGCGGGCAAAGTTCGGCCCTAAATCGATCTCCTGGCCCTGATAGGTAAACTGTACGCTGCCATGCAGCGCCCGGCAGATATGACGGTACATGCCTTCGACGAGAGTCATCATGTCGTCTAAATTGGCGTAAGCCGCGTAGACTTCCATCATCGTAAACTCGGGGCTGTGACGGGTCGAGATGCCCTCATTGCGGAAGACACGCCCAACTTCATACACTTTGTCGATGCCGCCAATGATCAGGCGCTTGAGATAAAGCTCCAGCGAGATACGCAGATGCAGCTCGATATCGAGCGCGTTGTGATGGGTCAGGAACGGACGCGCTGACGCCCCGCCAGCGACCGATTGCAGCACAGGCGTTTCGACTTCCAAGTAATCATGGCTGTCCAGATAGTCACGCATCGCCCGAGCGACCTTCATTCGCCCCAGGAGACGGTCACGCGAGACTTTGTTGACAATGAGATCGACCGACCGCTGCCGGTAGCGCATCTCCGGGTCTTTGAGGCCTCCCGACTGCTTTTCTTCGCCGTCTTCCGTCTCGTACTCTTTGCCCAGCGGCAATGAGCGCAAAGACTTTGCAAGCAGTGTCCATTCCCGGACATGGATGGAGATTTCGCCGCGCTGGGTCCGAAAGACAAACCCGGAGATACCTGCGATGTCGCCCAAGTCCAGATGGTGCTTGATGTCGTCAAAAAGCGCTTCGCCGACTTCATCTTTGCGGACATAGAGCTGAATGCGCCCGGATGCATCCGTCAGGTCCAGGAACGCGACCTTGCCCTGCACCCGTATTGCTGTGATCCGTCCGGCCAAAAAGACGGTCTGCGTATCAAAACGCTCAAAGTCCGCAACAATTTGACTGGTATGGTGGGTAACATTGAAGCGCTCGACCGCGAACGGA
>JBPBQB010000141.1:0-20455 GCA_050954545.1 Janthinobacterium lividum
TCTGCGCTCTTTTGCTGCCGTTTGCAGTTGCGGTTCCGGCTCTTGGGTTAATGTTGGTGCCATGATATTTCCTTCGATTGATGAGGCCGCGTTTGTTCTCTCGGTATCTTCATATTCTGCAAGAGCGTTTTCGAAATCTTCGCCTATGGCACGCCAGTCGGAACGAAGCGCGAGGAAGTCGGCTTCGCGGGCGTTATCCGTCGTATTGTATTGAGTAAACGTGCCCCCTATATCCAGAACACGCGCCATCCCCTCTAAAAAGCTGGGAGTCGCGTAGAGTAAACCAAAGTTTTCGTTCATGGTAGATAACCCTTCCGATAACGAAACTATACCACACGCGGAGAAAAATCAATACGGACTGCCAAAACAAACAGCCCCGCGCCGTATGGCGCGGGGCTATTTGTTGCGCCTCTAATCGACGCTGGGCCGGGGCTGGAGGGTGTCTAGCAGGTGGCCGGTTTGCTTGATGCTGTCTTCTTCCAAAAGCTGGCGCAGGACGTAGGGGAGGATGCCGCCGTTGAGGTAGTAATCGACTTCAATGGGGGTGTCGATGCGAAGTGTCAAGGGCACTTCTTCGGTCTCGCCGCTGGCCCGGTGGACGACCAAAGTGACGTCCATCTGAGGCTGGATGCCGCTGCCGAGGCCGCGCAGGTCGAAGGTCTCGGTGCCGTCGAAGCCGAGGGTCTGGGCATTCACGCCTTCTTTGAACTGGCAGGCCAATACACCCATGCCGATCAGATTAGAGCGGTGGATGCGCTCGAAGGACGCGGCGACGACGGCTTTGACACCTAGTAGATTGGTGCCTTTGGCGGCCCAGTCGCGGGACGATCCTGTCCCATATTCCTGACCGGCGAAGATCATCAGCGGGACGTGGGAGTCCTGGTAGCGGATGGAGGCGTCGTAAATGCTCATCTGCTCGCCCTCCGGCTGGTGCAGGGTCACGCCGCCTTCCGTGCCGGGGGCCATCAGGTTCTTGATGCGGACATTGGCGAAGGTCCCGCGCATCATGATCCGGTCATTGCCCCGGCGCGAACCGTAGGAGTTGAAGTCCTCTTCAGGCACGCCTTTTTGCTGCAAGTAGAGACCTGCCGGCGACGACGCCTTGATCGCGCCTGCCGGGCTGATATGGTCGGTGGTGACCGAGTCGCCGAAGATGGCCAGAGGCCGGGCACCGGTGATCTCTTTCGCGGTTTCAGCAGTCATGCTGAACTTGTCGAAGTAGGGCGGCTCGCGGATATAGGTCGAAGTCGCATCCCATTCGTAGACGCTGCCGAGGCTGCTGGGGATCTCCTGCCAGAGCGGGTTCTGCTCAGCGAAGTCTTTGTACAGACGCCGGTAGACTTCCGGGTCGTTTGCCGCGGACAGCATCTCGGCGATCTCGGCAGTCGAGGGCCAGAGGTCCTTCAAGTAGACATCGTTGTTGAATTTGTCTTTGCCGATGGGGTCCGTGTTCATGTCGATGTCCACGGTTCCGGCCAGCGCGAACGCGACGACGAGGGGAGGGGACATCAAAAAGTTCGCTTTGACGTTCTGATGAACACGCGCCTCAAAGTTGCGGTTGCCGGACAGCACGGACGCGACAACAAGGTCGTTCTGCGTGACTGTCTTCTCTAGATGCGGCTCGAGCGGTCCCGAATTGCCGATACACGTAGTGCAGCCGTAGCCGACAGTCTGGAAACCCAGCCGATCTAGGAACGGTGTCAGGCCAGTCTTGTCCAGATACTCGGTGACGACGCGGGAACCCGGCGCAAGCGATGTCTTGACGGTCGGCCTGATCGTCATGCCCTTCTCGACGGCTTTCTTCGCGACCAGTCCCGCCGCCAGCATGACACTGGGGTTGGACGTGTTCGTGCAGCTTGTGATCGCGGCAATGACGACGTCGCCATGACTCAGCTCGACCATCGCCTGCGGGAACTCGCCGAGGGGGACATCTTCGACGCGGTCCGGGGTCGGACGGTTCTGCACCATTTCGACTTCAGTGAACGCCGCCGTGTCGTCGACCGTTTCCAGCGGCGCAAGCTCGTCCGGCAGGGTTGCCTGGCTCTGATCGCCGCCGCCGGAGATCGGCTTGACATTGTGGCTAAGGCCGGTCAAAATCACGAACTTTTTGTTCAAATCGGCCAGCGACTTATTGTAGGCGGTCGGGTTCAGCAGCAGCTCATGGAACTTAGCCTTGATCTCCGGCAGCTCGATCCTGTCTTGAGGCCGTTTCGGACCGGCGACACTGGGCTGAACCGTCGCCAGGTCTAGCTCCAAAAGCTGACTGTACTGGATTTCGCCCGCTGCCGGCATCCCAAAGAGGCCCTGGGCCTTGAAGTATTGACGGAAGGCGTCGACTTGATCGTCGGTCCGGCCTGTGGCCGCAAGGTAACGGCAGGACTCTTCATCGACCGGGAAGAAGCCCATAGTCGCGCCGTACTCCGGGGCCATATTCGCGATCGTCGCCCGGTCGGTCAGCCCCAGCGACGCCGCACCTTCGCCGTGAAACTCGACAAACTTGCCGACCACTTTCGCTTTCCGCAGCATCTCAGTGATGGTAAGCACAAGGTCGGTCGCGGTCATGCCCGACCGCAGTGCCCCGGTCAGATGGACACCGACCACGTCAGGAGTCAGGAAATAGACCGGCTGACCGAGCATTCCCGCTTCCGCTTCAATGCCGCCGACGCCCCAGCCGACAATGCCGAGACCGTTGATCATGGTCGTATGCGAATCTGTCCCGACCAGCGTATCGGGATAGAAAACATCTTCTTTCGACAGAACACCTTTAGCGAGATACTCCAAGTTGACTTGATGGACGATTCCGATGCCGGGAGGGACAACAGAGAAGCCGTTAAACGCCTGCATTCCCCACTTCAAAAATTGGTAACGGGCACGGTTCCGCTTGAACTCCATCTCCATGTTGAGCTGAAGCGCATTGCTTAACTCTGAGAAATCGACCTGAACCGAATGGTCCACGACCAGATCAACCGGAACCAGCGGCTCGATCATGCCGGGGTCTCGTCCCATACGAGCCACAGTCGTCCGCATCGCTGCGAGATCGACCAGCAGCGGGACACCGGTAAAGTCCTGAAGCACGACTCGCGCGACCACAAACGGAATTTCGGCGGTCCGCTCGGCATTCGGCTTCCAGTTAGCAAGCTCGCAGATGTCCGCTTCCCGAACACGCTTGTTGTCGTAGTTGCGGAGCACGGATTCCAGCACGATCCGCAGGCAGACCGGCAGCTTGGAGATCGGGCCGACATCGGCCTTTTCCAATTGGGGAATCGAGTAATACTGCCCTGTTTTACCATCGCCGTAGGTAAAAGTTTGGAGGGTATCAAAAAGTGAGTGCATCTCAGCCATTGGTCGGGGAGTCCTTTTCTTAAAAATTGTTCCTGCTTAAAATCTAACAATAGTATATCTGTGTCACACAGACAGTGTCAAGCAAAACTGGTCACTAGATAGCGATGCACTCGAAAAGGTACAAACTCAGCGACAAAAATGCCCCGGCAAGAATATCCTGCCGGGGCATTCTCTAATTGCTGATCTAGTTGGCTTAGTGCAGCAGTTCCAGCCCACTGAGCTTCGCATTGTCCTTGACGGAGGTAAAGACGACCGTGACCTTGCCGCTGCTGTCGGCGGTCACCAAGTAGGTCTCGACAACGGCTTTGTTAGCCCCGCCAGCCGCCGCGAAGATGTCGAAGTTCGCCAGCACCGATGTACCGTTGACCGCGACGTTGAAGAGCCGCTTGTTAGCAGCCGTCCAGTAATTCTCTGCAAAGTGCAGGCACAGTGTGTAGGATGCGCCGGGGGTCAGGTTCGGCAATGTGTAAGTGAAGCTGCCATAGCGCTCGGTCTGGTAGACGGCTTGCGGGGCCGGGTTCGTGACCCCCGTCGTGCTGATGGCGGCGGTGGTGGCAAAGGTATGGCTGCTGCCGGAGAAGTCGGTGTCCGCCGCAAAACTGCCCGCTGCCGACCCGCCGGAGTTAATCTGGGCAACGCTGGTTTGAGCCGCCGGTGCTGCCGCGAGTTCCAGCCCGCTGAGCTTGGCGTTGTCTTTGATGGAAGTGAACACGACCGTGACTTTGCCGCTGCTGTCGGCCTTAACTAAGAACGTTTCGGCCACTGCTTTGTTGGCTCCGCCGGCTGCTGCGAAGATGTCGAAGTTTGCCAGCGCCGACGCGCCATTGACCGCGACATTGAACAGTCGTTTGCCTGCCGCCGTCCAATAGTTCTCGGCGAAGTGCAGGCGCAGGGTGTAGGATGCGCCGGGCGTGAGGTTCGGCAGGGTGTAGGTGAAATTGCCGTAGCGCTCGGTCTGATAGACAGCTTGCGGGGCGGGGTTCGTGACCCCCGTCGTGCTGATGGCGGCGGTGGTGGCAAAGGTATGACTGCTGCCGGAGTAGTCGGTGTCTGCCGCAAAACTACCCGCTGCCGACCCGCCTGCATTGATTTGGATAGGCAGTACAGCAGGCATGGCGGAAACCGTCAACGTGCCGGTACCGGAGGCAGATAGGTCCGTCGCATCCCCGCTAAAAGTAGCTGTGATTGTGTGGCTGCCGGGAATAAACCCGACAGGAATTATGTAGCTGAGCCGGGCCGGGCCACTGCTGGTGCTGTTGTCGCCGGTGACAGCGGTGCCGACCGCCGTGCCATCTACGCTGAACTGGAGCGTTGCACCGGGGAGACCCTTGGTGCCTGGGTTCAGACCTGCGCTCAAAGTCACGGTCTGCCCTGCGACCCCTGAAACGTTGGCGACTCCAACGAACGTGGTCGCAAGATATACTTCATATGCCCCGATGCTGGGCGGATTAGGCCGCGTCCGCCCGTCAATCGTTGTGGTTGGTGCGCCCGACGGCGTCCCCGCACTGAGGCAAGGGGAACCAGTCATAAGATGCAGATCGGATGTAGAGTTTACGAACAGTGGGTCGGCATTGATATTTCCTGTTCCTGAGAAACCACCCTGGATGTCGCAGAAGGTAGCGAAAGCCCCGTTTGCACTGTTGGGATCACTGAAGATTTCATACCCAGTGTCTGCGTATAGGATGTCGTTGGTTAATGTAATAACTCCCGCACCGGTGCCGCTATAGTTGGCCATACCACCGCCAGTCGGGGCCGTGTTTGCGGTCAATGTGCAATTCGCAATCGTTATCGTGCCGTTTGTGTTCGTACAATCATTATAAATACCACCACCAAAATTGGTTGCATTGTTGCCGGCGATCAGGCAATTTTGGATTAACGTTGTACCGGCGCTGTAGCCGAAACAAATTATAGCACCGCCGTAAACTGCCGAATTTCCGACAAATTGGCAGTTGGTTATGCTGACAGTGGTTCCGTTGTAAGTATCGGTATAGATACCGCCGCCTTCTGATGCTACATTGTTCTTTATAAGGCAGTTTTGAATGCTTACATTGGCGCTTGATACGACTATTCCACCGCCGCTATTGGTCTCATATCCGTTCTGAATGGTGAAGCCTCTGATGACGATTCCAGTCTCACCACTATAAAAGCTGAAGGCGCGATGGAAGGCATTGCTATTGCCGCCGCAGTCAATAATAGTCGTTGCCGCTCCATTTTGTGATGATACCATGAGGCTGCGTCCTCCGAGGTCTAAGTCTACGTTACCAGGTCCCGTGTAGGTGCCGTCCTCGACAATTACGGTGTCTCCGTTCAAAGTTGAGTTGATTGCTGCTTGAATAGTTAGCTTAGGCGATGTTTGTGTGCCAAGGTTGCTGTCATTTCCTGAAGGAGACACATATTGCGGACTGACATGTGTTCGTACGACCTGTGTTAGCACGGGAGAGGTGCAGACTGTTGTATTGGTATCCCCACTATAGGTTGCACTGACTGTATGTGTTCCTGCCGTCAAATTATATGTATTCAGCCCCGGCAGTCCACCGTCATTTGTAGACATGGGAGTTACGATGACCCCATCGAGTGTGAAAGTGACAGTCCCAGAAGTGGCTCCTCCACCTATACCTGCAATATGGGCTGCGAAGAAAACATATTGGCCGGCGACGGAAGGATTTAGGCTGGAAGTCAATGTGAGCGTCGTACTTGCAATGTTGACTAATTGCGTGAGCGATGATGAGACACTTGGGCTGTTGATTCTGTCGCCACTGTAAAGGGCTATAATCTGGTGGCTCCCGACTGTAAGCTGAGGTGTTATAAAAGTAGCGGTCGCTGAGCCGGCAGTGAGGTTTATGATGCCGAGAACATTGTTGCTGGCGGTATCGGTAAATGTCACCGTTCCTACAGGATTCTTGCCGGTGACTGTTGCTGTCAGTGCTACTGACTGGCCATATGTGGACGGGTTGAGCCCCGAAGCCAGTACCGTTACCGTTGACGTCGCAAGCGTGTTTACGATTTGGGACAGCGGGTAGGAATGTCCAGCCGCATAGAGTGCATCCCCGCTGTAAAGTGCCGTCAGCGTATGGGAACCACTGATTAGGGTGGACGTCGTATAAGATGCCTTGCCGGCACTGAGTGCTGCTGCCGGCTGGGCCGTTCCATCCACGGTGAAGATTAGAGTACCTGTCGGAACAAGACTTGCGCCTGACACCGCTGCAGTGAAAGTAACGCTCTGACCGGGGAGTGATGGATTGACACTGGAAGTCAGTGCCACGGAGTCGGCGGAAGTACCCACCGCGTTGGCCTCGTAGGCACCGATGCTCGGGGGAGTAAGCCGCGTCGAGCCGTCAATTGTTGTGGTGGGTGCGCCTGCCGCCGTTCCCGCACTCAGGCAAGGGGAAGCAGGGAGAAGATGCAGATCGGATGCAGAGTTTACAAACAGCGGATCGGCATTTATATTCCTGGTTCCGGCATAGCCGCCCTGGATATCACAATAACTCGTGTATGGATTGGAAGCGCTTTGTCCATTATTCGCGACTTCTCCGCCAGTATCGCCGTAAATGATGTCATTGGTGAGTATAATCGCAGGGCTGCTTGGTGGATACGGATAAGCGTAAGCCGCAATGCCGCCGCCGACCAGGGCCATTCCGGTTCCGGTGGCTGTGTTGCCTGTCACTGTGCAGTTGACTACTGAGATTGTCCCAGCTCCATCAGCACTAAGAAAGAGACCGCCGCCGCTGCCCGCTGTATTGCCTGTGAAAACGCAGTTGATGACAGAGGCAGTGCCGCTCTGAAGCTCGATCTCAATGCCGCCGCCTTGGCCCGCTGTATTGTTTTTGATGATGCAGTTTTGCACTGTCAGGCCAACATAACTCAAAATAGCGCCGCCCGGATAATTCGAGCTGCCGGGGAAATTGCCGCCAACAACGGCGTGCTGGATCGTGAGGCCACAGATTGTGCCGCCGTCGCTGCCTAAATTGAGCCCATAGTTTGTGGAGAGGGAAAAGCCGCTATGATCTGCATTGATGCTGCCGCCGCAGTCGATAATTGTTGTGGCCGGGCCGTTTTGTGAAGTCACCGTTAGGATTTTCCCGCCAAAGCGGAGATCAACATTGCCAGGACCGGTATAAGTGCCGTCTTCGATGATAACCGTGTCGCCGCTGAGGGCGGTGGTCATGGCGGCTTGAATGGTCAACTTGGGCGCGGCCTGCGTACCCGGATTGCTGTCGCTGCCGGAAGGCGACACATACTGGGGAGAGGCATGGATATTCACCACTTGAGTTAAAACTGCGGACGTGCTGGCGATGTAACTGGCATCGCCGCTATAGGATGCTGTAATTGTGTGCGAACCGGTGGCAAGAGACGAGGCGTCGAAGGCCGCGTAGTACCCGTTGCTCAGTGTGATAGGAGGTTGCGCTGCGCCGTCGATCGTAAACGTCACGGTTCCGGTTGGGACAACAACGAATGAGCCGCCGCCGGAGACATTTACCGTGAGTGTGTTGCTTTGGCCGGTGATCGAAGGATTAACACGCGAGGACACTGTGGTCGTCGTGGCGACTGGTTTGACCGTCTGCGTCAGAGCGGGCGAGACGCTCGGGCTATTGCCGCTGTCTCCTCCATAGGAAACTGTGATCTTGTGAGTACCGCCTCCCAAGTTGTTCACGGTGAACGCGATAGGTCCTCCCCCGCTGAAGCTGCCCGTTCCCAGTACCAGTCCTGTCGTGGTGTCGGTCAGTGTAATTGCCCCCGAAGGATTGCTGCCGGTAACTGTGGCGGTGAAAGTAAGCACCTGATTGACTGAAGAGGGGTTGAGGCTTGAAGTCAGGGTCGTCGTAGTAGTGGCCGACATGACTGTCTGGGTCAGCGCAGACGAGCTGACCGGGGCGTAAACGGCATCACCGCTGTAGGATGCCATCACCGTATGCGTCCCGCTGGCAAGTGTCGAGAGACTATACGCCGCTGACTTGCCGCTCAACGCGACCGACGCAGCGGCGACCCCGTCAATACTGTATGTGATGTTTCCAGTCGGCGCTGTGCCCGCTGCATTGAGGTTGGCATTGAACGTGACCTTCTGGCCGGAAGTGGATGGGTTTAGGCTCGAAGACAGCGTGACCGATGCTGCCGCAGTCCCTGACAATGCCTCATAGGCCCCAATGCTCGGCGGGTTTGGTCGTGTTCGTCCATCAATTGTAGTGGCCGGAGCACCCGAAGCTGTTCCCGCATTGAGGCAGGGTGATCCCGGCTGCAAGTGCAGGTCCGCAGGAGGGTTAGCAATCTTTGGGTCGGCGTTGATATTGCCGGTAACGTTGCCGCTCCCTGTGTATCCACCTTGAATGTCGCAGAAACTGATCGTGTCTCCCGATCCGGAAGTCGCTAACTCGCCGCCGCTGTCGCCGTAGAGGAGATCGTTTGTGTCCAAAATCGTGCTGCCGGACCCACTGGAATTGTACATCCCACCGCCGCCGCCGGTTGCCGAATTGCCGGTGAACGTACAGTTGATCACGCGGATGGTGCCAACGCTGGTATCGTTGTAGAGACCGCCGCCATACCCGAATTGTAAGCCGTTGACATTGCTAATCGCTTTGTTGCCCACGAAAACACAGTTGATGACTGCGAAAGTGCTGTTGTAGTTACCTTCCCAAATGCCACCGCCGTATCCAGAAGTGTTGTTCTTTAACACGCAGCCTTGAATGGTGATGCCGCTGGTAATCACGTTGATGCCGCCGCCTTGATTGTTTCCAATCTCGTAGCCGTTTTGAATAGTCAGGCCGCTGATAATGGCGCTGGTTTCGCCGGAGTGCAGGTAAAAGCCGCGATGGCTGGCGCTGCTGCTTCCCTGGCAGTCTATGATGGTGCGGGTCGCCCCGTTCTGCGATGTGACAGTGATATTTTTCCCGCCAAAGTCTAAATCCACGTCGCCGGGGCCTGTGTAGGTACCGTCCGCAATGAGTACCGTGTCACCGTTGACGGAGGCATTGATCGCTGCTTGGATTGTGGTATATTGGGCGGGAACGGTCAGAGTAGAAGCGGATGTGGGCAGGCTGAACAATCCTAGAGTCAGGAGCAGGCAGATGAGCGCAGTAAAATGGCGGAACATAATTTGTTTTTTCCTTGCGAACATGCCCCTGGAAAGGGCCGAATTTGAAGTAGAGACAGCAAGGCGCGGAGACAGCATTACGCCCGCTTCCATCTTAACATATTCCCAGTAATTGTACAAGCAAGATTTTCAATTATCTGTTTGCCCCGCAATACCGTCAAGCCTGGTAAAAGTAGACGGCGAACGCTATACTTTAGGCACAGTCTATGAAACTTTATGCGAAACAATCCAAAGACAGTTATCTGATTTCGACAGACGGCGACCCGAAAACACCTGCCGGGATCGGCATCTTGGTAAATACCGAGGCTAAAACCGTGCAGCGTGTTCCCAGCATTCAGAAACTCATGAAGCAGGGGCGCTGGGAGCCGATCACAAATGGCGATCCGTCCCTTGATCGGCTTGTTCAAATGGTTCCGGCACTTCGGCGCTACCGAGGGATCGAGATACGGCTTGCATCCGGCATCACTGCCTGGATACGCTGGCGGAATTGGTCTAGCGATAATGCTGCCGCTCAGGCGCTATTGATGGAAACGACTGGCCCACTGACAATGCCGAAGTTTGAGCTGGATGGGGATTATTACTTAGCGTCGCAGGCTGTGGCGTTATTAGGCGGGCAAGTTCTGGATGCGCCGCGCACTGTCCTGACAGTCACAGACGATGCCTACTAAAATTCTTTTTGCCACTTTCGTTCTGCTTCCCAACCCGGCCTTGCCCCGCGCGGAAATATGTGCTAGAATAGGCTTCGATACTTAATGGGAGAGCGATCTGCATGGCCGAGGAAGAACAGGGATTCACATTTGTCGATAAGCGCCGGAACGTGCCGGAGGCGGCTGAAATTGTGCCGGAGACAGTCACATCTGTGATGGGCGAAGAGCCTGTCAGTGACCTATCAGAATCGGATGACCAGCTTGAGGCCGCGTTAGACGAGTCTTCGCCCGCCCCGACCACCTACGATCTAATCGGCTATTGTATCAATCTGCTGGCGTCTCAAGCCTGGCAGAAACTAGGGCTTCTCGCAGACCCGCAAACGGGGGAAGCGCAGCCTGATCTCGCTGAAGCCAAGGTCGCAATCGACGCCGTAGGGGACCTTGCGGGTCGCTTGGACGCGGCACCGGACACACTGGTGCCTGCTGACCTGCGTCGCGATCTGCGGACGCTGGTCAACGATCTGCGGCTGAATTATGTTTCTCAGCGCGGTCCCTCAGCCTAATTTCTTACAAGGCATATTTCTCACATATGTAGACAACTTTTTACGCCTTTTTAGTGACACCCTTTATTATGATACGAAGCAATCTTCCTCTCCCTTTTCTTTATCGCCTGCGGCTCCGAGCCGGAGCGGCGGCTCAGCGTGCAGCTTCTTCGCCAGTTACCCATCGCCAGTCACGGGCAGGCGTCCGGCGTCCGGTGACAAGCGATGCGTCTCAGGTCTGGCTGCACTTTATCGATCAATATGAGCTGTTCACCGAGGTTCTGTGCGCGGCAGCGAAAAACGGCTGCGACAGCCGCAAAGAAACGGAGTATGCCCAGATGCGCTGTTGGTTTGTAGGGAACTACTACCGGACTTCATCTCGGGTGCGTCCTTATTTGGAAGCGGAGTTCAGCGCCGAGAGTGCCGGGCCGAGCGTTGTGGATTATGCCGGCCAAAAGCGCTCATTGGATGCGCTGGAGGCACTCTTTCTGCCGCCTACATTGCGCGAAGTTTTGAAGCATGACACAGGGGATCTGATTCCGCGCGTCGCCCGCATTAGCGAAGTGATCTATCGGTGCCATGCCGAATGGGAGCAAAGCCAGGCTCGGTGACAATTCCGCGTCCCTCAATGGACGGGCTTCTATCGGTTTGCACGAAAGGTAGGTTGCCCCCTACCCACGGGTGTCGTCCTGTCTACATCTGTGCCGTCTTGGTTTTGTGAGAGGTGTGGATTGAACCCGGTCTGATACGGAGTAATCGCGCTTCGCGATACCCTGACTACTACACCCATTCTTAGCCGAAGCAAAAAGGGACACTACAATCAAGCGACTTACGCTATGCCTTTGATACACTTCGCAGACGACTAGAGAAATTATACCCAAGAGGCTCAAGTATCATGTCCTCAGAAGTATACTGCCTTCAGAAGTATCATGCGCTATCCATCCACGCTGATAAATGAGCGGGACTTCCGTGCTTTTCGTTAAAGAGTACGGCTTAAAGTGTACGGTCTACGGGTTCTTTCCCAATGACTGACGGACCAGGCGCGTGTCGCCCGCATAGAGCGGAAGGACATAATCCATGTTGTATTCGTCGCCACGCTTCGGGTAATCCGTGTTTGGAATGATTACCGAGAAGCCGTCGCGGGTTTCAAGGACGGCGTGGAGGAACGGGCCGCCGAGGTTAGTAGAGAGAGTTGCAGAAGCACGCCCGTCGTCGTTGTGCAGGATGGGGTTCTGCTGGTCGGGAGGGGGTGCATTGGTTTGATTGCAGTAACCGCCCAGGATTTCCAGCGAGCCACCATTTTTGACGGTGAACGGCGTTGCATGCATATTCTCGGTTTTAAAGCCGAATATCCACAGGGCGCCCCCGTTCGAGACAATCTGGTTGCCGCTGCCGTACTCGATGTCAATCTGCCGGGCGAATACACGTGAGCCGGGGCGGCAGAAATCGTCCCCAGATGCGTCGTCGTTGACGTTTTCTAGATAGAACGTCACTGGAAGTCCGTTCGGGTTGGCAAGAGCACCCCCCGAACAGCGCTGGATCACGTCACGACGAGCCATCACCCGAATCGGCAGATTTGAGTCTTGAAATAAGAGCGGGGCGGCGGACGGCCGGTTCACAACGAATGTGACGCCGTCCACCGTGGACGCCATGCCGTTCACGACCTGCACCGTTGCTGGCACGAAGACGTCGCCGGTCAGCTTGTAGTGGCGCTGCTTGAAGCAAACCACCGGCCTGCCGGAGTCAAGCGCCGCCTGGACACTGGGGTAGTCGTCTACAACCGCCCACTGCGTTGCCGGGTCGTACCAGGGGACTTGGGGGGTGTCGGCGATAGGAAGGCGCAGGGATCGGGCGGTCTGATTGCCGGTCAGGGTCTTGGCCGGATAAGAAACATACTCATCCACATGATGTGTGCGAACCACATCCACGCCGGCTTTGCGGATGGCCGGCGCATAGCCTGCCGTCCAAACATTACGGACGAACAAGCACTGGTTCGTGCCGGTGGTCATATCAATGGCCGGTCCGTTATTCCCAGCTCCTGTGTTCCCAGCTCCTGTGTTCCCAGCTCCTGTGTTCCCGGCCGCTCTAAGCTGGCTGTCAATGAGGACCGTCTGAGGGCCGGCACCGTCCATCTTCAAGGCCGGCACACCGGCCGCCTGTACGGAGAGGATGCGGCGCAGAGACAGGTCGCCGCGACTTTGCAGGATACCCGCCTCTGTCTGGCCGCGCAGCGTCAGGTATTCCAGCGCGACATCCGCTTCCCCATTGATTGTGTAGATGATGCCGCATTGAAACCCCTGAATGGTGATGTCAGCGTAGTAGCCCTGCACGGATCCTTGTTTCAGCAGGAGGCCGCAACGCCCCTGCCCGTCTTCCGAGCGCAGCGTCACCCCCTGCATATCAGTGTTGTTCGCGCCTTGAAAGAAAAGTGCCACCGCGCCGGGATTGCCGCGCCCGGTGTCAATCGTCAGGTTTCGGAGCCAGTTGCCGCCGGGGACGTTATTGAACACCGTATTCGGGTGCTGGAAGGCCAGCACGATCTTCGGGTGCGCCGAATCCTGAAACCCGGCGCAGTGATCCGCCAGCCTGATGATGGTATGGTCTCGGTCCTGCCCGATAAAATGAACATGGTTGATGTCAAACTTGCTGTTCCACGTCGGATAAGAGCCGATTGTCTCGCCACGGTAGATCAGCGTGTCGCTGACTTTGTAGGTTCCTCGTGGCAGGTACACGTAAAAGCTGTTGTCCGGTCCCCAGGGGCCGTGTGTCTGGAACTGACGCTTGAGCAGGTCCCAGACATCTTGGAACGCCGCCGTGTCGTCGGTGACTCCGTCGCCCTTAGCCGCACGCATGCCGGCCTCCGGCGGGTGCTGGATGTCAATGACCGGCCCGCCGTTCTGAAACAGGAGTGTCGCGGGAAAGGTGACGTTTGGCCCGCCGCCTCGATCTCCCGATACTGCCGCTGCCGGCTTGGCTCGCTCCGTAGAGAGCGCTGCCGGCGCGGTCCGTGCCCGGGCCGACCTGCCTGCCCAAACGAGCAGCAGAGCCGCGCAGAGGATTCCCAGGAGGATCAAGTTTCGCTTTGTCATTCTTGTACCTATCATGTTCTTTCCGTCGTCCTTGCAGGCTCAGCACGACCACAGAATGCAGCACGCCTTGGCTGACTGAAGTGACTGCGGCCGTGCCGCTTGCTCACCTCCGAAAGTCAAGGCGATTGAAGTGAGGCCGATTAAATTGGACTGACGGTGACAGCGGGATGGGTGCCATCGGCGAATGTGCCGGCTGTCCCGGCAGGCGGAATGTACAAGCCGTCGCAGCCAGTGACGGCAGGCGTATTATCCTGGTTGCAATTAGGCAGGGGGGGGATCTGATTGCCGCTGGAAACCTGACTCGGACGCAGCCACTTAACGTGGCCGTCCAGCATCAAAAAGTTGCTGCCGTCCGTATGGCGTCCGAGTGGGTGTGTCACAAAATCCGTGTTGATAGCCCTTCCGCCGAGGACACCCGCTGCGCCCCGGCCGTAGTTCGGGTCCGGGCCGGAGACATCCGTAAACCATCGGGGGGAGAAAGTATTGATGGTAGAAGGATCAATGACAAACGGATAGAATTGATTCTCACATTCCGCCAGCATGGCGGTGGAAGCCGGGGCGTTCCATTGCGAAAGACTGCCGTAGTAACCGTTGGCAGGGGTATCGCTTGCATCAATATGGGCGTTGATCATATAAGAAACGGCGGCGTTCGGAGCATCATCCGGACAGTGAAAAACTCCGATGTTTTTGAAATAGGGATAAACGAAGCCCGTCCATCCACGGGCAGGACAGACTTTTTCATCATTGTCTTGAATGTACTGAAGATAGCCGAGGCTGATTTGTTTTTCGTTGGACTGGCAGGAGGCCCGGCGTGCATTTTCACGGACCTTCTGGAAGACGGGAAACAAAATAGCGGCGAGTATCGCGATAATAGCGATGACAACGAGCAGCTCGATCAGCGTAAAGCCCGATTGCTTTTGAGAATACTTCATAATCTTCTCCTCTTTCTTAAGTGCTGGAATTAGATGTCCGGCGTTCTATTCGGCAGGGGCAACTGTAAGTTCGCCGCCGACGTGAGCGGCGGCATCAGACGCGTCAATTTTTGAGGGTGTCCCTGTCCCGAAATCTGTTGCTTTAGAACCGAGGCAGCAGCCCCTGCCAGCAGTGACATATCAATGTTCTCATACGCCATCCCCTGTCCATAAAGCAGGGGAAGACCGTTTGGACGCTGACCGGCAACTGCGAGATCATCGGGACCGAAGCCGATGCGGCGTCCTTGACGCGCTAGTGCCAGCTCAATCCCGAGCCAGGCATCCTTGCCGGCACCGATGACAATTCCTGTCGGCTGCTGATCCCGAGGCTGCCTGCGCCACCCGTCCACAACCGCTTCCGCGACGACGTGGTCAAAGCCGACGGAGTAAACCCACTGCTCATTTACGGGGAAGCCGGTCAGCTCGGGTACCGCAACCTGGAAGCCGGAGCGGAGGCGCTTCTGGTAGTTGAGTTCAGTGTCAAACCCGAAATAGGCAAGACGAGTGCGACCTAAATCCACCAAGGACTGCGCTGCCTGATGCATCATCAGGGCATGATTGTAGTCAACCTGATACCAATTCGGATGGGTTTCATCATGGTGCCCTAAAATGACAAACGGCAGTCCGCGCTCTTCAAGAGCGGTTCCCGGCAGGTCCCCCTGCTCATTGCCCAGCCACAGCACGGCGGCATCACACGCCGATGCCGAAGCGATCCCCTCGATGCCTGCCATGATATCCGCAACATTCGGGAAAGCACGGACTTTCAACTCATAACCGACTTGCGCGAGGATTGCCGCCAGGATTGCCAGCACACCGCCGGTATAATCCTCCGTTTGCCTTGCCTCGTTATATTGACAGATAGCAATGACAGCGTTGCTTTTCCCTCGACGCAGGTTCCTTGCAATCAGGTTTGGCTGATATCCGATCTCACGCGCCGTGTTCAGGATATGCTGGCGTTTGGAGTGCGACACACGAATCGATGTATCGCCGCTCAGAACCCGCCCGACGAGGCTGCGAGAGACCTTCGCTTTTTCCGCAATATCTTTTTGTGTTGCAGACATATTTCAGAGCCATTTGAGAAAAGTAGCACGAGATACCAAATGATAGCACGAGACACCATAATTGTCAAGGCCTTTGCGTGCTCCTCTTGAAATTTATTTACGGGGCGTCGGTGGATCCAGTACCAGGGTTCCCATCGCCGCCGGAGAGATATGCGGGCAGCCAAACCGAACGGGTGCCCAGTTCATTGGGAGAAACACCGACTTGCCGTTTACGCCAGGCTGCGTTTCGTAGCGCAGAAGATTTGTACGCAGGCGCATTGGGCGGAACGGCTTGATGCCCAGCCGCCGCAACGGGTCCGCTGGCACCGCCAGGTCAATGACCCAGCCGCTGGTTTCCCCGTGTCGCTGCATACGTCGCGCCGCCGTCCGCGGACCCGTCAAATCCCAAGACAGATCCGTCCACCAGTCGCAGGCCAGCACGTCAGAAGTCAGGGTGCCGTCAGGGTCATAAACCGGCTCCGTGGTCAGGACGTCAAGCTGATCAAATACGACATTATTTGGACTGACTTCCAGCTTGATCCATTCCCGACCGTCTCCTTTTGGGTCAAGAAAGACTTCCACGGCGTCGGCATGGTAAAGCGGATCATCATGCTTTTTGTACGGAGACCGAATGCTGCCGCCCCGGCACATAAACCGCAGATACAAATTTTTCGCGTCCCAAAGCAGGAAGACAGGGGCGGCAGCGCCTGTAGCCCTGTGACTTCCAGGCCAAGTGAAAGCGTCATTTCAGGGGTCGCCGCCTGCGCCCAGGCTGGATCGTCCGGTTCCGCAGTGAGTTTGGGAGCCACGACGGCATGCGGCACATGCAGCAGGGGCGGAGGCAGCTTATCTGCGCCGGCGGGGGCCGCTCCAAGAAGCAGTGTAACCAGTCCAAGAAGCAGCGCAACCAGTCCAAGAAGCAGCGCCGGCGACGCGAGAAGAGCATTAAAACAAATCGAAATCAAAAAGACGCCCCTGCGTTAGCAGGGGCATCTTTTGACTTTGTTAGTGTTACGACGAAACTTTTTGCGTTCGCATCTCCGCGAGGGCAGCATCATTGTCCTCGAAGAGCTGAAATATTTTGACCAGGCGAGTGATCTCGAACGCTCGCCGCACAAACGGCGTCGTAGAAACAAGGCTGATGCCGCCCTCATGTTCCCGAACCCGACGGACAGCATCCACAAGCACGCCAAGCGCCGCGCTGTCCAGGTAAGGCACTTCTGCGAGATTGATAACAATCTGATAGTATTTTTGCTCGATTAACTCCCGCAGTGTGTCGCGGAGGATCGAACAGGTATGCAGGTCTATTTCACCCTTCAAACGCACGATTGCGATCTGATCCGGCGTTCTTTGTGTGTCAATTTCCAGGTTCAAGATAGAAGCCTCCCCAATATGCTCTCTATAAGCTTTTCGTAATGGTACAGCCGGAACATTCGTTGTATGTACTGTACCCGAATTACTTTCCCGTCCAAACGGAACGTCCGTCTGCCACAGAAAACTCTCGCAGATTTACGTGACTCCATAGAATGAACAATGTTTTTGGGTATCATCGGGAAAAGTTTCACTGAAGAAGGACAATTTTATGCAGTATCGTCATTTAGGAAAATATGGGGTCAAAGTCAGCGAAGTCGCGCTGGGCTCCTGGCTGACTTACGGCGGAGCGACTGAAGATGAAGCGGCACGGGCCTGTATCGAAAAAGCCTATGATCTAGGCATCAATTTTTTCGACACCGCGAATGTCTACGCTCGGGGCAAATCCGAAGAAGTCGTCGGCAAATCGCTTGCCCCTTATGCGCGGGACTCGTACTTCCTCGCCACCAAAGTCTACTTCCCCATGGGCGACGGCCCAAACGACCGGGGCCTTTCCCGCAAGCATATCTTCGAGCAGTGCCATCTGTCCCTGAAGCGCCTCGGCACCGACTATATCGATCTGTACCAGTGCCACCGGTACGACAGCGAGACGCCTTTAGAAGAAACTCTAGTCGCGTTAGACGATCTGGCACGTCAGGGCAAGATTTTGTACGCGGGCGTCTCGGAATGGAGCGCTGCCCAGATTTTTCACGCCACAGACTTTATCCGGGGTAACGGCCTGCATCCGATTGTTTCCAACCAGCCCTATTACAGCCTGCTTGGCCGAAACATCGAAAAAGACGTGATCCCCGTCTGTGAGCGTGAAGGCATCGGTCAGGTCGTCTTCTCGCCGCTGGCCCAGGGCGTTCTGACCGGCAAATACAAGCCCGGTCAGCCGGTTCCTGAAGGCAGCCGTGCATCCGACCCCACCCAGAATATGTTCCTCAACGGCGGCAATCTCGACCAGACTACTTTGACTGCTGTCCAGAAGCTGGCCCCCATCGCAGACGGTTTCGGTCTTTCAATGGCACAGCTTGCCCTCGCCTGGTGCCTGCGTCAAAAGAACGTCAGCAGTGTAATTATCGGAGCTTCGAGACCCTCCCAGGTCGAAGACAACGCTGGAGCCGCCGGTGTGACATTGTCGCCTGAAACCATCACCGCGATTGACGAAGCAATGTCTGGTGTTCCGTCTGCTCGGTAAGTGGTATACTCGAATCAAGCGAACGAAAGGGGGGCTGACAATTGGGACAAGCACTAGTGATTGAGGGAACAACGGAAGAAATTATGACCCGGTTACGGGAATCCTACCCGAAGCAAAATCTGCGGGTGACGATTGAGCCGCAGGAGGAAGGGCTACTCCCGGATATGTCAGCCTTCCCCCATACCGTTACCAGCGAGGCGCATCTGATTGAATTACTGCGCCAGAGTCTCAGCAGTCCGACTCAGGAAGTCACTGACGAGACTTGGGAGCAAAAGCGTCTGGAAGTCCGGCGTCGCGCAGCGAACCGGCAGTGAGTCTCAAGATCATAGAAACGGCAGAAGCCGTCAACGATGCCATTGAGGCGGCTGATTATATTGCCTCTCAATTAAGCCTCAACGCTTCTGATAAGTTCCTTGAAGCCGTCAAAAGTACCTACTAGCAGATCGCTGATATGCCGGGAATAGGTTTTGAGCGGGACTATGGGCAGCCAGATTTAAGGGGGATGCGGATGTGGCGTGTCACCAAGTATCCGCATTTCCTCGTTTTCTACATGGCAACAGGAAGCGAACTCATTATTCTGCATGTCTTGAATGACCATCAGAATATTGATGCAATCTTTCGTGCGCCCGGAAGTTAGAATGCGGCTGTGTCAAGATTAGAGCAGACCTGTTCGGGAAGTTGCTGAGGACAGAAATTCTTGGCATTTCTTCGCCGGAACACGAAAATGGGCTGTACTGTCTAAATAATTTCCTCTAGGCAAATGTAGGAGGTACGCTGTGGAAAACCAAACGGAGCGTAAGAAGTTAGAAGCATTAATCAGGCCTCTTTATAATCCACTTCATATTATTTTTGAGTGCGGCTGTGGTATCGCTGGGGTTGTTATAACACAATTATATTGGCATTGGCCTACTTGGCTAGTTATGCTTGTTGGCATTCCTGTCGGTTTCATCGTGGGGTTCATGTTGACTGCCTTGGTTATTATTTCAGTCATGTTGTTTAGAAACAGAAACAATAGGAGTCAATCCGAAGTTTGAACTTCCTGCGGTCAGACTTGCTTTCTGGCTTATCCCAGTCATTGTACAGTTCCTTTTCAACGATAGCCCGACTTAATTACTAATTTATGAGGTGTTTCTATGACGGATTTTGAAGTATTGCCTACTGATACTGCGCTGGCTGACCGTGCCGCCGCTTTGATTACAGACGCGGCGCGAGAAGCCATTGCTGCGCGGGGCCGGTTTACAATCGCGCTCACCGGTGGCTCCAGCCCGCATAAAACTTATGAACTGCTGGCGAAGGCGTCGGGGGCGGAGCAGATCGATTGGTCGAAAGTCTTTGTCTTCGTAGGGGACGAGCGATTTGTACCGTATGAGGACGAGCGCTCGAATTATGGAATGTGCCAGCGGCTTCTGCTGAACCATGTTTCTATCCCAAAGGAGCAGATCTTCCCGATCCCGACGGATACGGCAACGCCTGAAGACGGCTCCGCCGAGTATGCCGAAACGCTGTCCAGCGTATTTGGAATGCCGCAGAGTGGTCCGCCGCCTGCACTGGACGTGATATTGCTGGGCATGGGGGATGACGGGCACTGTGCGTCATTGTTTCCTGGGATGCCGTCACTGACAGTGGACGATGCGTGGGTTGTTTCCACGCCGCCGGGGACACTGCCGCCGCCTGTCGACCGGATTACAGTCACGTTTCCAGTGCTGAACGCCGCCCGGCAGGTGCTGTTTTTGGTCGAAGGCGCGAAGAAGGCACCGGCGGTGCGGGATATTCTGGAAGGTGGGGCTACGGTCAATGTCCATCCGTCGGCGGGCGTCCAGCCGTCTCATGGTAAGCTGCTCTGGCTGCTGGATAAGACAGCGGCAGGCCTGCTAAAGTCGCAAGCGTGATCCGCCCTAGCCCATGAACCCACGTGACCATCTTGCCAACGAGCGGACATTTCTTGCCTGGTTCCGCACGGCGATCTCTCTGCTTGGCTTCGGTGTTCTGATCGCCAAGCTGCGGTTCTTAGAAGCGGGGGCGGGGTTTAGGCCGGGTGCAGGGGCCGGGTCGACCCGGCTTGGCCTTGCATTCGCAGTCGGCGGGCTGCTGACTTTGCTGCTGGCAGCCTGGCAATATGGGCGCACTAAGAAGATGATCGACAGCGGCAAGTATCAGTCTCCGTCACAGGTCATCTATGCGTTCTCGG
>JBPBQB010000157.1:0-20405 GCA_050954545.1 Janthinobacterium lividum
CGACGGCATCAAGAAAGCGCTTGCCGAGGCTGCTCCCCTGCTGCCACCCGGCGTCACTGTCTCCAATTTCTATGACCAATCGGAGATCGTCATCGGCTCCCAGCACAGTGTCATCGAAGCCCTGATGTTGGGCGGCGCACTGGCGCTGGTCGTGCTGATGCTGTTTCTCGGCAATCTCCGCACCGCTGCCATTGTCCTCTTTATTCTGCCGCTGACGATTATCATTTCGTTTGCCTTGATGAAGCTTCTCGGCCAGACCAGGAATATCATGACTTTAGGCGCACTGGCAGTCGCGCTTGGCCTGGTGATCGATGATGGCATCGTCGTGGTCGAAAATATGTTCCAGGAGCTGGAAGAGGGCAAAGAGCGCTCGGAAGCCATTGCCGCCGGGCTGAAAGCCATCACTCCGGCGATGGTCGGCTCGTCTTTAACGACAATGGCGGCGTTCCTGCCGCTGACCTTTCTGAATGACCTGACCGGCCAGTTCTTCGGCCCGCTGGCGCTGGTCATGATCGCGACCCTGACCATTTCTCTGGCTCTCGCTTTGCTGCTGACACCGATCCTTGCAGGCTGGCTGCTGCCGAAGACAGCGGCAGCGCATTCGGGAGCAAAGCCTAATCTTTTAGCCCAGATCCTCGGCTTCTTCCCCCGCCAGTTCGACACCATAGTCCGTGTCTACGCCCGCTCTCTCCGCTGGTGTCTCCGTCACAATTTTGTTGTCTTACTACTGCTGCTGCCGGTTGCTCTCGGTACGTTTCTGCTTTACCAGCGTATCCAAACAGGGTTCTTTCCAGAGTTCGACGAAGGCGAATTTATTCTAGACTACCAACTGCCTGCTGGAACGTCGCTGACCGAAGCTAGTCATGTCTCCGGTCAGATCGAGACAGTGCTGGCACAGACCCCCGAGATCGCGGCCTGGTCGCGGCAGACCGGGGCACAGAACGGCTTTGCCATCACGACCCAGAATGTCGGCGATATGACCGTGCGGCTTAAATCCAATCGGTCCCGAGACATCAACACCGTCATGGACGATATTCGGACACAAGTCGAGGCAAAGTATCCCGCCGCTCAAGTGGACTTCCATCAGACTTTGCAGGACAATATCGGCGACATCGCGGGCAACCCAAATCCGGTCGAGATCAAGATATTCGGCCCCGATCAGAAGACTTTAGAAGACCTAGCCGTGCAGATCGACGGCGTCATCGCCAAGCTGCCGTATGTGGTCGACGATTTCAGCGGCGTCATTCATAGCAGCCCCGAGTCTGTTCTAAACGTCAACACACAGGAAGCCCAGCGCTATGGCCTGACCACGGACGACATCACGCAGGCTGTCCAGGCTGCTCTACAGGGTGTCGAGCCGACACAGGTTCAGCAGGGGGAGCAGGCAGTCGGAGTCCGGGTCGTGCTCACCCACCCCGGCGAGACACTGGACCCGGACTTCCTGCCGCATATCCTTGTCGCCTCCCCCGTCACCGGTGGAGACGTTCCAGTCAGTGAAGTCGCCACGGTTGTCAGTGAGCCGGGCGCATCTCAGGTGACCCGCGAAAACCAGCGTCAGATGATCTCCGTCACCGCCAGCCTCAAAGACCGCGATCTTGGCAGCGCCACTCAGGCGATCCAGCGCGAAGTCGGCAAAGTCGCACTGCCGTCCGGCTACACCATCGAGTACGGCGGCCTATATGCCAGCCAGCAGCAGTCGTTCGCCGAGCTTGGACAGACCCTCCTGATCACGATGATGCTGGTCTTCACCCTGCTCGTCTTCCAGTTCCGCTCCATTCGCCAGGCTGCCGCCCTGCTGATTGCCGCCGTTCTGTCGCTGTTTGGTGTCCTTGCCGCCCTGATGCTGACTAACACTCCCCTCAACATCTCCAGCTTCACCGGTGCGATTATGATCATCGGCATCATCACTGAGAACGGCATTGTCCTGTTTGCTTTCTTCAACCATCTGCGCCACTTGGACCCTCACGGCGACCTGACCGCCCAGATTGAAGAAGCCGGAGAAAAGCGCCTCCGTCCCATCCTCATGACCACCATCGGCGCGATCCTCGCCCTGATGCCACTCGCCCTCGGCCTCGGTGCAGGTGCCGCCCTGCAAAAGCCCCTCGCCATCGCCGTCATCGGCGGTCTTTCCGTGTCCACCCTCTTCACCCTCATCGTCGCCCCTGTCCTGTTTGCCACCCTGGAAGGGCTAACCCGAAAACAGGCACCGGCTTGATTTTTGTGTTATAATCATTTATAAATCTGGATGGTTTTGTCATGTAATTCCCATGCTTCGCGGGGATAAGAAACCATCTGTGTAGGGCGTAGGGCTTGCCCCTACCCTCCGATTCCCAATGTCGCGAAGCGATACTTTAAGGCGTCCTCGCCATGTAGCCGTGCCATTTATGGCATGGTTAGAATTTATGCGTCAACTCCAATCTGGGTCATAGACGCGAGAGGGTTTTATTTGGGCAATGGGCCGCTGGCAAAACTTATATCAGGTCGTGGCTTCGATCAGTTCCAAGGCGGTTTGCGGTCCCGGTTTGGTACATATGGACTTTGGTATAAGCTGACCTACTGTGAGCCGACTGACAATTCAGCGATGCGTCTTGATTTTGAGAGCCGCATCCATATCGAACGGGTCACAGTTTGGGAGTCAGGCGAATGCGATCTAGAAGTCTTGGAAATTGCCAACGGTGCCACTGTTTTCGCTGAGCATCACAAGGTGGAAAACGAACAAGAGTTTCATCGAGTTTATCCGCACTTGACGGAATACATGAGAGACGCACTTGGCTGGCCGTAAGCGTTAAGGGCTCAAAGAACAGTTATCAAACCCTTTGAGTAAGTTCCCTGGTTCAAAGAGGCGAAGTAATGAAGATCGATGACCGTCTGAGCTTTTTATACAAAGAGATTGACAACCCCATCGACAAGATCGACGGACGAACAAAAGCGAAAATCAAAATTTGCCTGGGCTTTTGCTTTGTCTCTTCGGTTATTGGAATGATTGCTGGGTGGAAAATAGGAGAACAAAAAGGAGTTGCTGCACTTTCCCCTGATGCCTGGGCCGGTGATGGCGTAGGAGTTTTTATCGCATCTTGCGATGGAGCATCTCAGGGTATCTCTGTTGGTTTCGGCATAGGGTTAGTCTGCTTTCTCGCCTATCGGATGTGGATGTCGATGCGGCTCAATCACCGTTCAGCCTGATGTAACACACCTTATCGGAACCAGATTGTATATCATTTGGCCGAAATTGAAATGCATATAAAATCAGGTGGTTTTTAGCCTGTTCTGGAAGGATACGAAATGCTGTCAATGGCTGACTATCTCTCGTTCTCGTCTACTCCATTTGACTACTTGCTCTGGGTCTGTACAGGGGGTGTGTTCGTCTTAGCTTGGGTTGCTTTTCGGAGACAGGTGCATACTGATAAGCAAGCATCAAGGGTAAGTTTGCTGTAGATCGTTGGTCTAGGAGTAAGATTAGTTTATCCATTCGTAAGTTACGCCGTTTATTTTGCTCACGATGGCAAGGCAGAACCGAACAATAACACGGCATACGGATTATCGTTTGCCTGTCTTCTTGCTGGCATATTCCTAACCATTCAACGTTTCCGGGCTCAGGCGTCACCAGAGCAGAATGCAGATTGACATTGCGCGAACTTCATACCCTTGCTCAATACAACGCAAGACACCTTATCGACCGCAAACGGGTGTATTCAGCCGGGTGTATAGCGTCAAAAATTGATATGACTCAATTGAAATTATTCTTCTGGATGATTGGCATAATTCTATTTGGTCTCTTATTTTATGGGGGAAATTTTCTTGTCGCGCCTGGTTCATTACTCGGGCGGTATCAGTTCTCCTGTGACTGGCACGACTGGCGACTAACAGCACAACCATTGGTTATCTCACTTGTCACTTACTACGGCCCGCTCGTTCCAAGAAAGCCCATCACGCCGAAAGTAATAGAGCGTGGTCGTTTTGTTCAGATCGGACCGATGACTATATCTCAATATACAATGTGATATAGTATCGATCCGGACTCCGTTGCGTCGAAATTCGGTATAGCCGAGTGTTATGTACTATGTTGGCTGTCAATATGGAGCAAACACCCCAGCGGCCCCAAACATCTGCCCAGATGGGAACCTGCTCCTGCGGTTCGATTAAACTTGCTTCGTATCGTCCTCGCCGGACACGAATTAAACTCTTATTCGCATTTCCATCGGTATGCGTCATAATGAGGATGTGATTACTTCTACTCTCGCTCAAATTAACCCAAATGCCGGTGATGGGCTTGAAGCGGCTCTTGCTGCCGCACTGACTGCCCGTTCCACTCACTTCGATCCACGCCATGAAACGGCATTTCGACTCTTTAACGGGTTTTACGAAGGCTTTCCAACACTCGTCGCCGATCTCTACGGGGGCACTCTTATCCTGCACAACTACGCAGACCCGCCGGAGAAGGCTGCGGGGCAAATAGAGATGGCGTCGGAGTTCTACGGAAACCGATTGCCCTGGCTGAACGCGGTGCTGATCAAAGCGCGTCATGCAGGCACGGACGAGGCCAAACGGGGGATTTTGCTTTCGGGGGATACCCTCGACCGGCATATCCAGGAAGATGGTGTCTGGTATGCCATCGATCTGCGGCTTAACCAGGACAGCAGCTTCTATCTGGACACACGCCATCTGCGCGAATGGATCAAAGCAAACTCGGCGGGCAAGACTGTTCTAAACACGTTTGCCTACACAGGCAGTCTGGGTGTCGCGGCACGGGCAGGCGGCACAACGCGGGTGGTTCAGCTTGATCTGAGCCGGTCGTTCCTCAATATTGGAAAAGACTCGTATCTTCGAAATGGCTTCCCGATCCATCGGGGGGATTTTCAGTCAGGCGACTTCTGGCCGCAGATCAGCCACTTGAAGCGCGAGGGCACACGCTTTGACTGCGTTGTTGTCGACCCGCCCATTTTCTCACGGACCCGTCACGGGATTGTCGATTTGGTCGAATCAGGGCAGCGTATTTTAAACAAAGTCCGCCCGCTGATCGCAGACGGCGGAACCTTGGTGACTATCAACAACGCCTTGTTTGTCAGCGGCGCGGCCTATCTTCAGATGCTGGAAACTCTGTGTGCTGACGGCTACCTCTCGATTGAAACACTGATCCCCGTGCCCCAGGACTTTATGGGTTACGCGGATGCCGATGCCTCAAACCTGCCTGCCGATCCTGCGCCGTTCAATCACCCAACAAAGATTGCCGTGCTGCGTGTGCGACGCAAAGATGCAGGGTAGTCATGCTTGTTTGTTAAATCAAGCGAGTGGGTATTGTCAAACAGCGTAGCGTGAAGATTATGTAGTGCGCTTAACTCAACTAGACATGGAGAACGATAATGGCAGATAACTTGACCAACACCAACTCATCAATTACCGGCACACCTTTGACGAATGACAAAGAACCGGCGACAACCCATGACGTTGCCGAAGGCGGCATTCTCGGCGCAGTCGGCGGCGCGATTGTCGGTGGCCTCGCCGGGGGCCCTCTTGGCGCTATTATCGGCGCAGTTGTCGGCGGCGGAGCGTCCGCAGGCGCGGTCGATGTCGTCGACAAGCATGACCATGATTATGACCGCACGGTCGCAGGCACACACACCAGTGCAATGGACGATGATGAGACCGTCAACGACCATCTGCGAGACGCGTCTTTCGCAACCACCACAGCTCCTATTGGTTACACAAATACACCAAGCCGCACAGACAATACAGCCGCTTACAGCACGGCAGCGCCCCAGTCCACGATGGCCGGTTCCCGGACGGTGGATGGCGAAGTGGTCGTTCCCATTGTCGAGGAGGAGCTTGAAATCGGCAAGCGTCAGGTTCAGTCCGGCGGCGCACGTATCCGCACAGACGTTATCGAGACACCCGTCGAGCAGTCTGTCAACCTGCGCGAAGAGCATGTCACGGTAGATCGCCATGCCGTCGACCGCCCGGTCACCGATACAGACGCCGCGTTCAAGGAGCAGAGCTACGAAGTGACCGAAACCGCCGAAGTTCCTATCATTTCTAAGACCGCCCGCGTTGTCGAGGAAGTAGTCATCGGCAAGACAGCGACAGACCGCGTTGAGACCGTGCATGACACCGTGCGCCGGACAGATGTCGATGTCGAAGAACTGGACAATACCCCGACTCGGCCAAACAATTTCTAAGCACCTCTGAATCGGATCAAGGGGAGCGTGACCTAATGGTCACGCTCCCTTTTTTGTGCGTCCCCCAGCGGGTATAATCGGGTAAGTTATGCAAGCTACCCTCGAAGCCATCACCGAAGACCTCCATAAACATCGCACGGAAGCACTTGTTCCAAAACTCGAAGCGGGGCTGAACCAGCAGCAGCGGCAGGCATTCTTCCATGACGCCGGCCCTGCCCTTGTGCTCGCCGGCGCAGGCAGCGGCAAGACCACCGTGCTGACCCGCCGCGTCGCCCGGCTTCTTGCCAAGGGCGTAGATCCCCAGCGGCTGTTTGTCGCGACATTCACCAAGAAAGCCGCTGACGAAATGGGCCTGCGCCTCGCCGCCCTGCTTGGCGACGGCGGCGAAGCGACTGTCGACAAGATGTGGATCGGCACATTCCATGCCCACTGCCTCCGCATTTTAAAGCACGAATGGGCGCATCTCTACGGCAAAGCCGGCTACTTCCAGCTTGCCGATGAGAACTGGCAGGTTCGGGTCGCCAAAGCCATTCTCGGCGACAAAGACTGGATGGCCCGTGGCCTGCCGTCTCCGCCGTTTGGCCTCAATGTCAAGTACGATCCTAAAGGAGCGCTGTCCGCCGTCTCAGCCGTCAAGAACCGTGGATACCGGGTGGAAGAAGCCGAAGCCGCCTTCCGGGCACATGAGCCGAACTGGGCAGACCCGGCAATTCAGACCCTGGTCAAGTTCTGGCGCTGCTACGAACAGGCCAAGCAGGCAAAGTTCGATATTCTGGCAAAGAAGCCCTCGCGCCGCTTAGACTTTGACGACCTGCTGATCGAAACGCTTATTCTTCTGCAGGAGCAGCCGCAGATCCGCGAGAAATATCAGTCATTCTTCCAGTATCTTTCGATCGATGAGACGCAGGACACGAGTGCTGTCCAGTGGGAAATCTCCCGGCTGCTTGCCGCAGCCAGCAGCAACATCTTTATTGTCGGCGATGTCGGCCAGGCCATCTATAGCTTCCGGGGCTGTTCACCCGAAGCCACTGTCGGTCAGTTCGGCGCGGCTTATCCGAACGGTGAAGTCATTCGACTGCCGGCCAATTACCGCTCCTCGGCAACCATTGTGCGTGTTGCCAATGAGCTGATCGAGCGCTCAGGCATCGATGCCAAGTATCGGTTAGAGATGGCGGCCATTCACCCGGAAGGTGAGCCGCTGAGTCAGCATGAGCATGAGGATGCAGACGGCGAAGCCCAGTTCGTGGCTCAGTCGCTCAAAGAAATTCAAGCTGGCGGAATGCCTTTGCGGGACTGCGCCGTGCTGTTTCGGACCAATGCCTACTCTCGGGCTTTAGAGGAAGCTTTTGTCAAAGGCGGCGTTCCCTATGTCCTGCAAGGTGCGATGGGCTTTTACGCCCGGCGCGAAATCCGTGACCTAGTCGCGTTCCTGCAGTTGTCCGTCGAAAGAGATAGTCCGGCTGCCGACGAGGCAGTCAAGCGCGTTATTAATATTCCGTCAGCGACATTCGGCAAGCCGACCCATTTTCTCGGGCAGGCCTTTATCGCGGAGCTTGAAACGCAGGCGGCCCGCAAAGGTCATTCACTGTACAAGATGCTGGCGCTCGGGCAGTTCAAGACAACCAACCAGGGATTAGCGGTTAAAGATTTCCGGGATCTTGTGCGTGATATCGCACTCGGCGGCGACTCGGCGGAAGCGCGTCTTCGCAAAGCCCGAGAGCTTGGTTACGACGAATGGCTGCTGCGCGAAGAAGGCCATGTGGAAGACGAAGGAAACTCTCGTTTGGACAACTTGGAGGAGCTTTGCACCGCCGCCGCCGCGTTCCCCACCCCAGCAGACTTTCTCGCGTTTGTCGCGGCTCAGAACAAAGCTAAAGAAGATGGAGAAGTCGGCGATGCCGTCGAGATGATGACTATCCACCGGGCCAAAGGCTTAGAGTGGCCGGTTGTTTTCGTAGTCGGCTTTGCGTTTGGAATGCTGCCCCATCACCGTTCTCTGCGCTGGCTGGACGAAGAAAAAACACAGCTTGCTTCGGACAGCCTGGAAGAAGAACGGCGTCTGGCTTATGTCGCCATCACGCGAGCTAAAGAACGTGTCTTCTTATCCTGGCCTTTGCAGCATCAGACCCGTGCTCTCAGCCGCTCCCCATTTCTCAGCGAAATGCCGTCGCTGCCGGAAATTATCGTGGAAATGACAAAGGAATCGGCAGAAGCCGCGCCGAACGTGACAGCACACTCTGTCCACGAAGAAGAATAAGAGGATCAAATGCCCAAGATACCTATCGGTTTGCAGCTCTACACCCTGCGCGACATCATGAAAGATGACTTTGCGGGAACAATTCGCAAAGTTGCTGACATCGGCTACTCCGCCGTAGAACTGGCTGGACATGGAAATTTGTCGGTGCGTGAGCTTGCAAGCCTGCTCGAAGACAATCATCTGAAAGTGGCAGGCAGCCATATCGGACTCGAAGCGCTGGAAAGCGACCTGCCCAAAGTCATCGAAGAAAATCTCAAGCTGGGCAATTCCCATATCGTCGTTCCCTACCTTGCCGAAGAGCGGCGCAAGACTGCTGACGATTACAAAACGCTTGCCGAGACACTGAACAACTTCGGCATGACTTTGCAGACAAGCGGCATGACCCTCTGCTACCACAACCACGATTTTGAGTTCAAGCCGCTCGAAAACGGGCAGATGGGCGAAGACATTTTGCTTGACAACAGCGACCCAAACTTCGTCAAGATCGAAGCCGACACATACTGGATACTGAAAGCAGGTCAGGACCCGGTCGCTTTTGTCAAGAAGCACACTGGCCGTGTCCCGCTCATGCACATCAAAGACATGGATCCTGTCGACGGCTCCTTCGCCCCCGTCGGCACCGGCACTCTGCCTCTCGATGCTCTGATTGCAGCGGCGGGCGAGATCGGTACCCAGTACCTACTGGTCGAACAGGACATCGTCAAAGGAGATGCTTTGAAAGCAGTGACTCTTTCGTACAACAACCTCAAAGCTAAAGGGTATGCATAGGACCTACCTCCTTGCTTCGCAGGGTCCTCCCTAAAGGGAGGATTAGGATAAATCAAGATAAGAACTGGAGGGCGCAGCAAGCAGCGCCCCTACAATTACGATCTCAACTATCCTAATCCTCCCTTTAGGGAGGACCCTGCGAAGCAAGGAGGTAGGTTCCCTCCTAGAAACTCTTCCCATGCCCCGCGTTGCCTTTGTCTACTCCGACCGTTATGTCGACTACCACCTGTCCGATACGCACCCCTTGCAGCAGAAGCGGCTTCTGATGACGCACCGGAAATTGGACGCGCTTGGTGCGTTTCGCTCCCCTTCTTCCCACTTAATCACACCGGTACCGGCCACCGAAATCGACCTGCGCCGGGTGCATTCGCTTGAGTACCTTAATGCACTTCGGCTGCTCAGCACCGGCGAGACAATTCCCGACAAGAAAAAATTCGGTTTTGGGACACTGGACAATCCGCCGTTTCCCGGCATGTGGGAAGCCTCTTTGCTGTATGCCGGCGGCTCCCTGGACTGCGCCCGGCTGGTGATGCACGATGGCTTTGATGCGGCGTTCAACACATCCGGCGGCCTCCACCATGCCCGGCACGACCGGGCCGCAGGCTTCTGCACCGTGGCTGACTGCGCTCTGGTCGCCTGTTACCTGCTGGACAATGGCGCGAAACGGATTGCTTATGTCGACATCGACGCGCATCATGGAGACGGGATGCAGGCGTTCTTTTATGACGATCCGCGTGTCCTGACATTGTCTATCCATGAGACGCCGGAAACGCTGTACCCGCGCGTGAGCGGGTTTGCGGAGGAGATTGGGGAAGGCGCGGGGCTTGGCTACAACGCCAATCTGCCGATGGCACCCGGCAGCGGCGATGAAGCCTATTTGAAAGCGTTTGAGGCTGCGTTTGTTCCACTACTCACGGCATTTGACCCGGAGTATATCATTCTGCAAGTCGGGGCGGACGCCCATTTTGCCGATCCGCTGACTCACTTGAGCCTGACATCGCGCGGCTGGCTCGGGATGGCGCAATCCGTGATCGCACTGAGCAGACCGGTGATTGCGCTTGGAGGCGGCGGCTATAATCTCGATACAGTCGCCCGGCTCTGGACTCTTCTGTACGGCACACTTTCCGGCCAAACATTCCCTGAGTCGCTCAATGATAACGACGGACCGAACGAGGCAGAGGCGGGCGCTGTCTTTCAGCAAATCTACGCGAAACGCCGGGGTACGGCACGCGGAACAGATGCCCGCGATTACGCACGGCGCAGTGTCGAGATTGTCCGGCATCTCGTCTTTCCCTGGCACGGGCTGACTGGCCCGCTAGAGTAACTCGCCCGGCATCTCATCGTCCATCTCGCCGCTTTCAGCGGCATCGAGATACTCATCGAAGTCATCCCCGAGATCTTCGCCCATTTCCTTCCCCATCTCTTTAGCCCAGCGGCGCATTGCTTTGGGATCATCCATATCACCGATATTACTCGGGTCGGCGAGATCGTCCATCAGAGCATCGTCCGTGCGGCCTCGGGCAAAGCGAGTGACACGCTTGATAGCCTGATTGCTGCCGCAGTGCGGACAGAGATTGGAGTCGGAAGCGGCGGTCATCCCCACCAGTATCGTGTAGCGTTTGTGACAGTGACTGCAAGTGTATTCATAAAGCGGCATAAGTCTCTTATCTTCTCCTCAGACAGACGAATCATTTGCCGGCGGCAATCGAGATCTGTGCCGCCGGCCTTCCGTCTATCTGTTCCACGGGCGAGCAATAACCACAAGCGCAGTATGACCCACGCCGCTGCGAGCGCCAAAATATGACTTTGCGCCAAACACTGCGAAAAAGAGCACGAGGATTGATCGACAGACAGCTAAGCTCATCGTAAACGTATTCAGGTTCCATATTCCACCGTGTCTTCCAGGGCTCTGCGCCAGGCAGATAGTCTATCTCCGTCATTCCGCGCAGGATTGCATCCTGGAGCAGAGCAATGTGCAGGACGGTGACAGGACTATACCGGTGCCAGTGCGTGTCGAACCCGGAATAATAGAATGTCATTCTGCCACCGGTTTCAAGAACAGACTGAGCAGCGATGGGAACACCATCGATCTCCAGCAGGGCAATGGCAGCCATGTCCTGATAGGACAGACGGACCAGCACATCCTGTAAAAACTGCTTTTGATTAGGGCCTGGAAGGTGATTTAAATGGGAGGGGCCATGTTGGCTCCGTGCCCGGTCACCATGCAGACCAATGAGAAATGACGCGGCCAGGGCCATTTCCTCCGGTGCTCGAACGATTCGTACTGACCAGGAGTGCCCGTCGCGAGTCAGAAGGCGTGGGTAATACGCAACATTGTCTCGCATGGACTTCCCGAGGGATTTCCGGAACTCCGGCCAGGAGCGGGGCAATGACCGTGTCTGGCCTATCCGCTGGCTGGCGCGGGTTAGGACGAACAAACGAGTTCGCGGCATTTGCCGCCAGAGAGAACCAATGTCCGGCTCAGAAACATGGCGCATGAGCCGCAGATGAACCAGATCCCAGTGGCCACAGCCTTTCCAGGCACTCAGAGCCGCCCATAAACCCTGAAGCGCTTCTTCCGTCATTCCACGGCGCAGCAGGATAACAGGCTCCTCCGTCAAATCATCCACCATACACCGCATACGGGTCGCGAGAGGCCGCAAAGGCCGCAGGCGGAGTGGACCTGCAAGTGTGCCAGGGAAAACGAAAGGCGCGAGGCCAATGAGTCTCCCCTCTGAGTTGTGGGCTTGGGCGACCAGCAGACGGTAACCTGACGGATCGCCCTTACAGAAGTGATTCCACCATTCCCACGCCCATTCCCAACTGCAAAATGGAGTAGGATAACTGCACTCGTTCAGAAGCGCATTCCATTCTTCCCGCAGACTGATAAATTCTTCGTCAGTGGCTATCTCCCGGCAGATATTGAGCTGAGTCATTATTGGCGCTAATTTTATCTTTTTCTAAGTGCGGCTTTCTGAGCCAGAAATGCACCGGCCAATGACTATTTACATCGTTGTTATGTTTGGTCGCCAAGATATATTACCGCAAAATCCAGCTTATCAGTTCTCCGGTAAGATGCTTCCAGCAATATCGCGGGCGACAGCAGGCAAAGTAACAGTAACAATGCCACCATGGGCAGCGGCTTTGATGGGCGGCAATGCATGACCGGCCCAAGTGTCCCATAGATGGACAGTATAAGTGCCGGGCGTGAGGCCAGGCAGCAGCAGGGTCGCGGATGCCGGAGATGAACCGCTTCTGTCTCGGTTATAGACCCAGAACAGGGCACTATGGCTGTTCCCTTTCGCGAGTGCGCCCAGTGGCGGCGCGTAGTGAGTGATCGTGAACTGCTTGACCGTGAACCAGTCCACGCCGGTATTGTTGACTGAGACTTGATGCGGCCCGGCAGGCAGGTCTACCGACAGTGTTTGATTGATGTCATGGTTGTCGGAGGCTGCCGGGTAGTCGGCTTCCGTGCCGGGCTTGCCGTCCACCAGAACAACAGCGTGTGCGCCGACTTTAGACACTGTGGCAATGCTTAATTGGAACTGGCAGGCTGCGGGGCAGTTCAATGTGAATGTAAGCGGCTGCGGCATCATGTCACGGTGGCCGGTGCCCTGAATGAACGTCGAGAAGCCGGAAAGGTCGGGAGCAGCGCCATCCGATGTCAGTGCCGCCGTCTCGCGCGTAAACGGCTGCCAGCCGCCGGTGGGCGCAAACGAAAGGTCACCTCGTGTCCCTGACGACTGAATACGCGCGTGCATTGCGGCAAATCCTGGCTGGCTACCGGGGGCAAGCTGCTTCAGGAAAGCCGTTGCCGAAGTAAACTGGGGCCACCACTTGTTCGACTCTACGTTGTCCCAGTACCAGAACTGACCGGCACCGGCAGTCGGAGCCATCAGGCCAGCCCAGAGGCCGTCATGCAAAAAGGCCGCAGTCAGGCCTGTCTTCGTATCGGCGGGTCCCCATTCGCCAACGAAAACCGGGGCGCCCGTGCCATGCACCCCTGAGAAGAACGAGATGATGTCCGGGACGTAGGAGTGTATCTGATCGTAGTCCAGCCCGATCTGAGCGAGCGGATCGCCTGGAACGGAATTGCTGGTTGTCAGAAGATGGTGATTGACATCTTCCGCCCGGATTGCCGACGCCATTTCTTTGTGCCAGTTGACGACGTCCTGGAAATGGTTCTGCACTTCGGTAATATTCTGAACTTCATTAAAGAGCTCATAAGAGAGCAGATGAGTCGAGTAGCCGTAGCGAGCTGTGATATACCGATACTTCAGCTTAGTCAGCCGCCGGGCTTCAGCATCCGTGAAGAAATCGTCGGGATGCTGCAAAAAGCCACCATTCGCGGCATTGAACGGGTTATCGGCCCAATTCGGATCCGTATGAGCCGTGTACTCGCCGTGGTGCTGCAGGGTCATCTGGATATAGATGCCATGCTTCTCAGCAAAGTCGAAAATTGCGTCCCAGCGCCGGGCGACATCCACCAGCAGGGTACCTGGCTTGGGATCATCCGCTTTGCTGGGAGCCCATTCAAAGTTAGTGTTGTCAAAGACCGTTGCCCAGACCCGTGCCCAGTTCATATGGGCAGCCTGCATCTGCGTAAAAGTCGCATCGTAGGTCTGGCCGCCGTTGAGCCAGGCAACATCCATGCCGAGGGGATAGTAAGCGCTTCCGTTATCGAAGATAAATCCCTGGACTGTCTTCGGGTCGCGACGCACGAATCCAGGCTCTGAGGAAGAGACACACCGGAAACGGCTTGCGCTGAGATCGGCCGGTGCAATGGCTGTCCCATTTCGCAGAACAGACAGGGTGTACGTCCCGACAGCAGGCGGCGCATAACGGACCCGCCACCGGTCGCCATCCCAGAAAGCAGGCTGAACGACTTTTGCGCTGCGTGGCCCGGTGAATGTCACATCGACATCGTTATCCGCCGGGTCAAACGGGTTCCCGGTCTGGCCTGAGATCGTAAAGGAAGCCTCGAACTTGGTATCGTGTGGAATGATTGGCGGAGAGATCTGCGCTTTGGCGGCGACGGGCAGCAAAAGCAGAAGCAGGCCAAATACAGGACGAATGTTCATTTATGACCTCGTTTTACAAAAAAGGGAAACCGCGTACTGTTGCAGTAATTATCGGACAAATAGTTGGTAGGATCGTTCAGGCTGACATCGTGCTGGCTGTTTAAGCGGCTCTGGACTTCAAAGAAAAGCACAGTCTGCCTCGGAGCATCATACTGAGAGATCGCTAGATCGCTGGCGGTTCCAGTGTACCTGCTGTTGTCAAAGATGCTTGAGCCAGATTGGCGTTTGTTCCATAGGAAGAAGTTCCAGCGAGGGTGCCTGCATAATCCGGGCATTTGAAGACGCCCGTGCTCTTGACATAGGGATAAACTTGCCCGGCCCAGCCCGAGCAGCGACCAAAACCATCCCAGCCACTGGGGCCTTTCTCATCAGCGTCTTCATAATACTGGGTCACGCCTAAGCTGAGATGCTTGAGGTTCGATAAACACACAGGCCGGCGTATATTTTCACGACTTTTTGAAATATCGGGAGCAGAATAGCTGCCAGGATTGCGATAATCGCTATCACGATAGTAGTTTGATTAGGGTAAAACCTTGCTCACGTTGCATTTCTTACATTTACTTACAATCTGATTTAATGTCCCCATTTTATCAGCTGATGTTACGCGAGCCTCATTGCCGTGGGACTAGTGCCGAGGGACTAAAGTCCTCGGCTTTAGGGCGCAGACGCCTAGTCTCCACCTTCGTGGAGAAAGAGCAGAGTAAGAGCAAGAATCCTTTCCCTGTCCGCGAAGGCGGACATTGGGCACTTCGCCCCACAGCGCAGAACTTTAGTTCCACGCGCTTGATACTGCGTAACATCAGTTATCAGGTATTTACGAGACTTTACATGAAAATATCGTAACTGCAAGCAAGCATTGTGAAAACGATTATTTCGGTGCTGTGGGCGGTGCAGCGGCATGAGCTGCCGCCGCCTGCTGGGCAGCAGTACGCGCAGCGGCAGCACGATCAGCACCGTTTGGATCTTGCTGAACCGCAGAACCGGTGTCCGCATTCTTTTGACCACATCCGGCTAGTCCTGTGACCATCCCGACAGCCACAATCAAGACAAAATATTGTATATATTTTTTCATAGGTCCCCTCTTGTTATAAGTGCTATAGTTTTCAACAAAAAGTTATTGAAAGCAGAAAACGAGGCGTCGTACTAAATTGTACGACGCCTATTGAGATACGAGATCAGAGACGAAGCTTACTTAATAGTAAGAAAAAGTTGCTCCGATGGTAGAATCAGAGCAGCCGGTACCCGCTGCAAAATATTCACCATACTGGTACGGAGGATTATAGCTGCTGTCTCCGCAGAATGTAGACGAATCTCCAACCTGATAGTAGCCAACCGGCGAAGCACCAGCACTCACTGCATTAGAGCGAAAATACTTGGCATGGCAATCTACCATCAAGAAGTTCGAACCGCCATTGCTGCCGTCACTGCCATGACGGCCATCGGCAGCGATGAAGTTTTTGCCGCCACTGTTCCGCATATGGCCCGTCGCATAGCGCAGCCAGCCGTCATCGGTGTTGTCCTTTTCCGCTCCATAATTCTTATAGTTGGAGTTGCCGCCTTGAGGATCGCTCTGTCCGCCTGCCCCATTGCCCGCAGGGGAGCTTGCATAGGCACTGGGAGAAACATGAATATCGGAAAGCGGTGCATCTATCGTCTTCACCGAGACATCGTAAAACTTACCATTCGCTGTCTCGAACAACATAACTGTCCTGGACGGAGAGTTCATTTGAGAGATCGAACGACCATCTTCGGTATTAGGAACTACGTTACCGCTAGCATCTAATGCGGGATTGCCAAGGTTTTTATTGATTCCATAGGAAGAGGCACCAACAGTCGAACTGGAGTCATCGGGGCAATGGAACACGCCGGTCGAAGCGACATAGGCGTAGACCTGCATTCCCCAGCCTGAGCCACTGCCAAAAGGATCACCACCAGAGGGCGTCTTCTCATCCGCGTCCTGTTCATACTGTGTAACAGCTAAACCTAACTGTTTCATATTAGACAAGCAGGCGGTACGGCGTGCATTCTCACGCACCTTCTGAAACACCGGGAACAAAATCGCCGCAAGAATAGCAATAATCGCGATGACTACGAGCAGTTCTATGAGAGTAAACCCACGTTTGCGTTGCATGATAATAACTCCTTAAACAAAATATCAAAGTTGCGGCACAATTGCCGCTATTCTATCAGAGTAGGAACAAAAATCGGTCAAGACAGCAAAACTAGCAAGTTTAGCTATCATGGCTGATCTCAGCATTCTTTAAGCTGCCCTGGCTCAGACCAAGGCACGGCACGATTGCCGCACGATGAGAGAAACTGGAACTTCCAGAGTGATCGGTGGCACTGCTTCCAGAGAATTGTCCGGGGTACGGAGCCTCTCCTGAAGCCGGGTCACAGCCAGCCTGCCGATCTGCTCTTTCGGAACACGCACCGTAGTCAGCGGCGGCCAGGTATGAGCACTGAAGTCAATATCGTCAAAGCCGATCAAACTCAGTTCTTCCGGGATACCCAGGCCCAGAGTCCGGCAAACCTGCATCACAGCGAGTGCCTGCCGGTCATTCGCGGCCAGCAGTGCGGTCGGGCGATCCGTCGACGCCAGCAGATCATGGAGTGCGCTCGGAATGTTTTCTTCCGACGAAGCCGTCACGATAAGGCGCGGGTCTACAGTGCGGCCTGCTTCAAAGTGAGCACAGACAAAGCCGCGCAAACGGTCCTGAAACGAAGCTGCCGAGGCATCGTCACGCAGAAAGGCGATCCGCTCATGGCCCAGCTCAAAGAGATACTTCGTCGCTTCCATCGCCCCGCCCAGCCCGTCGGAAATGATGCAGTCATGCTTGCAGGTCGGATCCCGGTGGTCGACCAGGACGATCTGCGGGACACGCTCAAGAAACACGGCCAGTATCTCCGGGTCGGCGGTTCCCACCAGAAGCATTCCGTTGACAGTCTGCTCCCGGACCATCTTTGGCAACTGCTGCGCCAGTTGATGACGATCCGTCGTGTGGACAAGCAGATGCATTCCCCGTTCGGCAGCCGCGATCTGCGCTCCTGCCAGCAAAGGCGCATAAAATGCGTTCGCTTGCAGCAAATCATTGGGCGAAGCGCCAAAGAACTGAAATCCGATAAAGGATTCGTCAGTCGGCACCGAATTCGTGGAAATTGCGGCGGGACGCTGCCGGGCACGCAACGGGCGATAGTTCAGTCGATCTGCTGTTTCCAGAACACGCTTATGAGTGAGTGCGCTAATCAGCTCCGGCGTATTGAACGCCCGCGACACTGTCGCAGTGGACACACCAGCCTGCTTTGCAACCTCTCTTATACTGTTCATGCTACATTCTGACATTACATTGCACTTCTGTCAAGGGAAACAATGAAAATAATTTCATTAATTTTCTCAAGATGGCTCGATAAATCTGTATGAAATGTAAATTGTTTCAGAAACAATAGATGTAACAGTTTGGTATGCTTGACAACCCCCAAGTCATGGGTTATAGTAATCGCAATGTCGGCAAACGGCATAGAATGTCTGAACAATGGAATCTATTGTGAAAACTACTAAACTTCTTCTCAATCATGGGTGGCGAATGCGCGAAATCGCACCGGAAGGTATGCCCGTACACAACAACCTTCCCTGGCTTCCCGCTGAGGTTCCCGGCAGCGTTCATCTCGATCTCATAAGAGCCGGTGTCATTCCGGACCCCTTGACCCGCCTGCACGAGCGCGATGTCGCTTGGGTGGACGACAGTGACTGGATGTATGAAACGACGTTTACTGTCGACGCTCTGCCTGCGGCGGCATTTCTGCGCTTCAATGGCCTGGATACGCTGGCCGAGATCACTCTGAACGGCAAGCCGCTCGGCACGACGGAAAATATGTACATCGCCCACGAATTCCCTGTCGGCGGGAAGCTTGTTGCAGGCGAGAACCATCTGGAATTGACATTCCGGTCGGCAAAGCGTGTCGGCGCGGAGCGTCAGGCGGCCTGGGATACGAGCGGCAACGATACCCTCCCCCACCATTGGGATAACTGGAACGAGCGTGCATTTGTCCGAAAAGCCCAATACCAGTACGGCTGGGATTGGGGTCCTGTCGTGCGCGGCTGCGGCCTCTGGCAGCCCGTTGAACTGATTACCGTTCCAGTCGCCCGCATCGGTGACTGGCAGCATACAGTAGAGTTCACCGACGACGGCAAGGCAGTAGTCACTATCACTGCTGAAGTCGAGCGAATGCCCGGTTCGGAAGATACGCCGCTGGAATTTGTGCTGAAAACCACCGGCAGCATGGTCAATCTTCTAGTTCCAACCGGTGCGGGAATGAGTGCAGTTTCAGGGATGCTGATAATTGATAACCCTGAACGCTGGCAGCCGAATGGATTAGGTAATGCGCCAATATATTATTCCTGGCTCGCTCTTACTACCGACGGCAAAGAATGTGATCATCTGTGGTCAACTGTCGGCCTGCGAACTATTGAGCTGGTGCGTGAACCCGATGCCGATGGTCTCGGCGAAGGCTTTAAGTTCCGTGTCAACGGCAATGACGTCTTTATCAAAGGCGCGAACTGGATTCCCGACCATGTCATTCCTGCTCTTATCACCCCAAATCGCCTGCGGGAACGGATCACTCAGGCCCGTGATGCCGGGTTCAATATGCTGCGGGTCTGGGGCGGCGGCTTCTATGAGTCTGACGAGTTCTACGAACTCTGCGACGAGTTAGGCATACTAGTCTGGCAAGATTTTCCCTATGCCTGCTCCTACTACCCTGATACAGGCGAGTACGCCGAACAGGCGAAGACCGAAGCGATAGCAGCGGTGAAGCGTCTGCGCCACCACGCATCACTCGCGCTCTGGTGCGGCAACAATGAAAACCTGACCATGTACGAAGGGAACTGGACCAAGCACAAGCCGGACCGGTTCATCGGAGACCATCTCTATCAAGAAATCCTGCCTGCCGTGGTCGCATCCGAGAACCCGCAGACCCCCTACTGGCCCGGCTCACCTTATGGCGGTGCCGATGCCAATTCGCCTGACTTCGGGGACTGCCACAACTGGGATGTCTGGCATGGGCGCGGTGATTGGGTGCATTATGTCGAGAACGACAGCCGCTTCTGCTCTGAGTTCGGCTTCGCCGCCTCCTGCGGCCTCGGGGCCTGGGACGCCTGCCTTGCGCCTGCCGACAAACATCCTCACTCGCCGGCAGTCCGCTGGCATGACAAGACCCGCAAAGGCTACGATACTTATCTCGGCTTGATCGGCATCCATTTCCCGGAAGCCCAGTCGCTTGAAGATTTGGTCTATTACAGCCAGTGCAATCAGGCCGAAGCCCTCAAATGCGGGGTCGAGCATTACCGCCGCCGCAAAGGACGCAACTGGGGCACCCTGTTCTGGCAGCTTAACGACTGCTGGCCGGTCCAGTCCTGGGCCGTAATCGATTCCCAGGGAGAGCCGCGTGCCGCGTACTTTGCCTGCAAAAAGTTCTACGCGCCCGTGCTGCTGTCATTGGTCCGAGAGGGCGAGACAGCCACAGCGCACCTTGTCAGCGATCTTTTGATACCGGTGTCAGGCCGTCTTACCTGGACTCTGGCGACGCTGGACGGCGAAACGCTGGTCGAACAGACTTCCGAAGTGAGTGTCGATGCGAACGCTGCCGCGTCTGTGTCTTCGTTCTCGCTATCCGCAGCCACGGGCCGAGAGCGCGATGTTTATGTCCATGCTCAGTTTACAGCAGCCGACGGCACGACAGTCGAAAACTTCCTGCTGCTGGCCGAGCCGAAAGAACTGAAGACGGCTAATCCGGCCCTCTCACTGACGGTTACAGAGTCGAATGGCAATTTTATACTGACAGTCAGCGCTCAAAAGTTCGCTCCTTACCTCTGGCTCCGCCGGGCAGATAATGGCCCGCTTCCGAACTTGTCCGATAACTTCTTTCACCTGCGCCCCGGCGAGACGAAGCAGCTAACGCTTCCCAAATCCACCGCCATGCAGACAGCCGACGATGTGCGCGGCCTTCTAGTCCTGCGTTCCCTCTAGCAAGTCACTAGAGCCTGTTATGCACTTTTTTAGAACAGCAGGCAGCTATTACGGATATTGTTTATCAGCCTACTTGCTTAGCCGAACCCGAATAACGCGGGTT
>JBPBQB010000062.1:0-20125 GCA_050954545.1 Janthinobacterium lividum
GCGCGGGCTTCATCCGCCGACGTGAGATCCGGCGGGAACTCGGTGACGATCTCCATCAGCGGGACACCCGAGCGGTTGTAATCAACTTCGCTTTCGTTCCCGCCTGCATGGATCAGCTTGCCCGTGTCTTCTTCCAGATGGACACGCCGGATATGAATGCGCTTGCTGGAACCGTCTTCCAGCGTAATGTCTAGGTAGCCGCCGACCCCAATCGGATTCTCGTACTGAGAGATCTGGTAGCCTTTGGGCAGATCGGGATAGAAGTAATTCTTCCGAGCAAAGACGCAGTCCCGCGACACTTCGCAGTGCAAGGCCAGCGCTGTTCGCAGGACAAGCTTGACCGCCTGCCGGTTCATCACCGGCAGGGAGCCCGGCAGCCCCAGACAGACAGGGCATGTGCGCGTGTTGGGGGCACCGCCGAATGCGTTGGCACAGCCGCAGAACATTTTGCTCTCGGTCAACAACTCGGCATGGCATTCCATCCCGATCACAGGTTCATAAGTGGTGGTCATAGTTACTGTTGCTTATCTTTAATTGTCTATCAGTTCCTTGTGATTTAGATAGTAGTCGTATAATTCGGTTACTGCCGGGTCTTGCAGAGCAGCTTGTACCTGATTGTGTAAGGTTTCTGATCCCAAATGTATTGCTTCTTTGACACCGACATAGCGGTTGTAAATGTCTGAGTCTGTCAGCATTTGTATAACATATGGCTGTGTATCAATCTCAGAATGACGAAGGAGTGCTGAGAAAGCACGTCTCCGCACGTAGGCATCGGTATCTGCAATGCCTGTTTCCAAAATATTACGTGTCTTGCTATCAAGAACAGGTAAATCGCTGAGCACGTCATAAGCTTGCCAGCGAGTATCCCGTTCGGTGCTACCGGTTAATTGCTGAACTAAGTGCTTGGCATAAGCATCTTCTAAATGCTCACGTGCCCAATATGCACAGGTTTCATTTTCTTCACTGATTGCCCAACAGCGCCCCAGCAAAAATAAACTGTGTTCGTTCTGAGTCTTTACTGCCATGATCTGCTCAGCTTGTCTCATCAGTTCACGCCATTGTGGGAAGTCACTTTCCCAGCCAGCATCAGAGCGGTCGGCAGAAGCCGCCCACAGATCGAACTCCTCTAATAATTCTTCGAGCCGCTGTTCCGCCTCACGGGCGGGTGGGGACGATATGCGCCCCTCCTGCGTTATCATAATGAATTACCCCGCGTTTGGTCGCAGTCTTTGCTCCGGTAGCTGCATCAACATAATAGCCAACAACTATTCCGAAATCAACCAGTTCTCTTTGAGCATTTCGAACACCCGTGCCGCCAAACTTATCCAAAAGTGCCTGCGGATCAGGATGAGTCCATTCACTCTTGCTGCCCTGAAAATTGTTGTGTCCAGGAATGTGTTTGCCCTGCTTATCGTCGCGAATCGTCGGCTTCCTGCCGGATGACTGCATCATGTCGTTATTCTACCTGAAGCACCGCAGGGTTTATAAACTGCCATCACTTCTTATGAAGACAGAGCGCAGCCGCAGAACATCTTGCTTTCCGTCAACAATTCGGCATGGCATTCCATCCCGATCACAGGTTCATAGGTAGTGGTCATAAATTACTTCTCAAAAAGTTTGGCTTCGATAAATTAGGTGAGCGGTTCAGGCAACTTGGCGAGAAAGGTATTGAGCCTTGATAATGCATCTGTCAGTGTGACAGCAGGCACTACAGCGCGTGTACGATGAGCAATCGAGTTCCGGTAATTTCGTATCTCATCCATTTTAACTCGTAGTTTGGGATCTATTGTAAACATCTCGGCCTTTGCAATTTGACTGATCAGCCAGTCGATTTTAGGTTTGTCCGGAACTTTCGATAAAGGAAGGTTCGTTGCGAAATGGTCTTTAAGAATACCTTCAAACTCTGCGTAAAGCCGGATAAAATATGCCTGCTCCACTCTAACGCCAGCCTGCTCAAAGTTGATTGGCTTCAGGTGACTTAACTCAGCATAAATATCGTATTTCTGCCAGTTTCGCTGGACATAGCTAATAGCTTGACGTGCTGATTCAAACTCCAGTCGGATTGCCCGTAACCGCACTATGTAACTGTCGCTCAAGCGTCAGCGGCCAGCAAATCGTTCGCAAGCACGACAAAGCTTTCGCGGTTCCATTCTTGCCTTAAAGAAATTCCTGAGTCCGTTCGAACCCGCCAGCCGCCTATTGTCATATCACGAATCAAACGCACACGGTAAAGTGTCGGCCACGCATAAAGTTCCACGATACCACGCCCTGGATAGTTTCGTGCGATTGGCTCTAAAACTAGCCTGCCTTCGGGCGTATAAATGTTAACGTTGGTAACAGTATAAATTCCAAGTGGCTCTTCCTCAACTTGATGGTCATCGCCTTCCGAGACCGACCATTCTAGCTCGTCAGCAACCCACATTGTGACTTGATGCTGCAGCGCATCTACTGTCCGCAGCCACTCATCGCGCAAAGAAACATCTACTTTTTTTTCTGTTAATGTTTTCATAATTTTACAGCACCGCCTTGAAACGCTATTCTACCTGATGGGATGCATAGTTTGCAGTCCGCCACTGGCCTTTGCGGATGGCGAGGCGCAGGAGCACGATGCCGGCGTAGGAGCCGATGCCGAGGCAGATCAAGCTGGCTTCAGGGCCGAATGAGCCGCCAGTGACGAGAAACGGACCGTGGACATGACCAGCAAAAAGCGTGTTGGGATTGTTTTCCCCGGCTCCTGAGTTGGCGGTGCCGTAGATCGACGTCTCAAAGAAGTTCCAGCCCCAATGCAGCCCAATCGGCAGCCAGAGGCGACGGGTCAGCAGGTACGCGGCTGTGAACAGCAGGCTGGTCTCAAATGACAGAAAGAGTGGCCCGGTCAGCCACTGCACCGTGGTCAATCCTTCGACCGGGCTTCCTAAATGCAGCAGGCCAAAGAATAAAGACGACGCAATCAAAGCGATCCCCGAGCCCCAGCGCCGCTCCAGTGTCTGGAAGATGCAGCCGCGCATAGCGACTTCCTGAAATACAGCGATGCATAAAAACAAAGCAAGTGGAAGCAAGGAACGGAAGTGCGGATTGATATTCCCGGTATGATACAGACCAAACGCGCCCATCATGCCGATCACCGCAGAAAACACGCCTCCGCCAATCATCAGCCCAATGCCCGTCTCTGAGAAAATCCCTTGCAGCGCTAGTCCCGCTTCCGAGACAGTACCCTGATGCACCCGCCGCGTGACGAGGATAAAACCAATCACTGCCGCTACTGCTAGTCCAAACCATCCGGTCAAACCGCCGCGCTCACTGTAAAGATCAAACTTAATATGGGTCAGATTGAAGAGTGCCAGCAGCGGCAGGGCAATCACGAGAAATATGACCGTAGAGACCCCAACGAATACTAGAATCTGCGTCACGGGATGCTGTTTCAGCCGCCGCCAGGGGGAGATTATCTGCGGGTCTTGAGCGTTTGCGTCAAATAATGGCGACACGTCAGTCATAAGTTCATTCTAACGCCGATTACGTTTTACTCTTGAGGCGGATGTAAACCCGCAGTATAGAGAGCACGACGCAGGTTGACCACACCTACTCGGTTCATGCGAAGTGCCTCAATCGTTGCTCTGCCTGCGGGAGTTAGTCCGATAATGAGCGTGAAATCGCTGCTCCACTCAAAGTGCTCGTTCCACTGATGCCGACGAGGGTGAAACAACGGAACACGCTCACGATTGGTTGGATCTAACGCGTCTATTTTCGTGTATTTGTGACCATTGCAGCCGGCGCAGGACAACGCAAGGTTTTCTAGGACATCTAGGCCGCCTCGCACTCGCGGCAGGATATGTTCGACTGCGAATGGGTCGGGACAAAGCTGCTCTGACATCGGCAGTATTCACAAATGCCGTGTGCATTCTCGGCCACTTTCCTCCGGCGCTGCTCTATCGATTGCGCCTCACGCATGAGCGCGGGGGCCGATTCCCAGGGATTGCATAAGATCGTCCAATGTTGTTCCGCGTAGATGAGCCAGCTTTATGAGATGTTCAATCCGTTTTGCATTGTCTATCTCTACAACATCAATGAGGTGCATCAATTCTGTATGCTCTGATTCTGTCAGCCTGTCGGCCCTCAGCGCTGCATAAAGCTTGGTATAGCGTTCCCAAATATGCTCTTCTAACGGCGTGTTGATTATCAGCAGCAACTCCGTCTCTTGTTTCGAGAGATGCGGCGCACGGCGTCCTGCTCGTACTGAAAGGACTTCATCCAAAAACTTATCAAGCGCATATCCTTCAAGCTGAGACACTTGCTGAAGGAGCACTTCCGGTGGAATAGAGGCTTCGTGCTAGGTCATTGACATAGTCGCTTTTCCTATTCGACATGGATATGGCTGGGGCGTTCAATGATCGCTCTCTGCTTATGCCATTCGTTGGCTTGTTCATAGGCGTAGGCAATGCGGAACAAAACCTCTTCACCGAACGCTGGGGCCATGATCTGAAGGCCGATGGGAAGGCCACTGGAAAAGCCGCAGGGCAGAGAAATTGCGGGGATGCCGGCCATGTTGGCAGGGATGGTCAGGACATCGTTGAGTTTCATTGCCAACGGGTCGGAAACAGCGCCGATCTTGAAGGCAACTGTCGGGGCGGTCGGAGCTATGATGACATCATATTTGGCGAAGGCTTCATCGAAATCGCGCTTGATGAGTGTCCGTACTTTCTGGGCTTTCACATAGAACGCATCATAATAGCCTGCCGAAAGTGCGTAGGTTCCGATCATGATCCGCTGCTTGACTTCCGGCCCGAAGCCTTCTTCGCGGGTCTTTTCGAATAGGTCGACGTGGTTAGTCGCCCGACCCGTGCGATGGCCGAACCGGACACCGTCGTACCGAGCCAGGTTCGACGAGGCTTCGGCAGGGGCGATAATATAATAGGTCGGCAGGGCATATTCGGAATGGGGCAGGCTGATCTCTTCGGCGACTGCACCCATAGAAACAAGCTGAGCAATCGCGGCCTGGACGGCCTCGGCGACTGCCGGGGAGACGCCCTGCGCGAAATACTCTTTGGGGACACCGATCTTCAGGCCTTTGACATCATGAGTCAGGGACTTGGTGTAATCGGGAACATCGAGAACAACGCTGGTGCTGTCCATCGGGTCATGGCCGCTCAGTACGTTCATCAAGAGTGCGGCATCGTGAACGTCTTTGGTGATCGGTCCGATCTGGTCAAGCGATGACGCAAATGCGATCAGACCGTAGCGGCTGACACGGCCATAGGTCGGCTTCAGGCCGACGACGCCGCAGAATGCCGCGGGCTGACGGATGGAGCCGCCGGTGTCGGAGCCGAGCGCCCAGATAGCCTCGCCCGCCGCGACTGCGGCGGTCGAGCCGCCGGATGAGCCGCCGGGGACTGTTTCCAGGTTCCAGGGGTTATGGGAGGTGCCGAAGGCCGAGTTCTCGGTACTGGAACCCATCGCGAACTCATCTAAATTGGCTTTGCCGACAAAGACGCTTCCAGTCGCGATGAGCTTTTCTACTACGGTCGCATTATAAGGCGGCAAATAGCCTTTGAGCATTTTGGAGGAACAGGTTGTCTCAATGCCGTTTGTGCTGAGATTATCTTTCAATGCCAGCGGGATACCGGCCAGGGGCGACAACACGTCCCCTCGCGCACGGGCTTCATCGACGGCATCGGCCTGGGTCTGAGCTATCGCCTCCGTGACCGTGACATAAGCTTTGACATGGCCTTCGATGTCGCCGATCCGGTCCAGGACCGAGTCCGTGACTTCCCGTGCGGAGACTTCGCGGGAAGTCAGCTTTGCGGCAATCTCATGGGCCGTCAGTTCGTAAAGTTCCATAAATTAACCTTCAACCTAGTCTTCCATAATCTGCGGCACGATAAAGTTGCCGTCGCGCTTTTCCGTTGCGTTTGCAATCGCGGCTTCACGCGGCAGGGAGGGCCGGATTTCATCTTCGCGAAAGACATTCTGCAGGGGCAGTGAGTGCGAAGTCGGCAGAATGCCTTCTGTATCCAACTCCTGAAGGCGCTCGAACTGGCCGAGAATGCCGTTCAGCTCGGTCGTCAAGCGCGTCTTTTCAGTGTCGGAAAGCTCCAGGCGTGCGAGGAACGCGACGCGGGCAACCTGATCTAGTGTCAATTGTTCAGCCATAGGTATTTGTTTCGGGAACGATGCTTGTAATTCCTGCCGGTTAAAGCCTAAAAAAGCCGGAGCAGAATAGAATTCCGCTCCGGCCTGAGAAGTTGTGTCTCAATTGTGATTTAAGAATGCGGCGTGGAACGAGTTTTCTTCTTCGGCGGGATCATCGCGTCGAGCGATTTCAGATCGTTCAGCGTTTCAAGCTCGAAATGGAAATCAATGACTTCATTGATGTCAATCGCGCCTTTGGCCGCAAACTGTTCTTTTTCATTGTGCGAGACTTCCACCGCTGTGTCTTTGAGGATGCCTTCTTCCCACTCTTCCTGCTTGATGAACTGCTCGCCCAGCTTTTTGCAGCGTGAGCAGCGGAACTTGACATAGACAAAACTCGGCCCGAAGAGGCGGAGATAGTAACCGTGCTGGACTACGTCCTTTGCGATCACGCGCTGGCCGCAGTTGCACTTAATTGATGTCCGCATATGACTCATAGTAGCTACCTCCCGGATGATTTTCCGAACGAGACTCGGATGCACGACAACTGAACATAAAATAAGGCAGAGAGAAAACGGTCACGGGCTGAACTGGAGGCATTCTGTGTGCGCTGCATCACCTGTTATTATATCATAATTTCCGCCATAATCCTATTATGGCGAACAATGCCAAAGACTGCAATTTTTCTTCGTTCTGTTACCTGCTGTTCATTTAACCCAGTTCTATCAGACACTCCTGCTGCCGGGTAAGTTCCCTTCTCAAGCGCAGCAAAGAAACATCTTTTCCCTTTGATTCCAGCATGATATCGAACGGCCGAAGCGCTTGTGCCCCAACCGCCTGCCAGAACAAAACAAACTCCAGCGGATTGATAAAGTCTGCATGGGCTTTGAGCTTGGGCGAATGCAGCTTGGTAACTGTCCTCTCCCGCCCTGTCGGCCCCTTTTCTTTCTCTGCACTGGGGATAAAGTCTGTCGATGGTGACGAATAATGGATTTTCGGGGTAACTCCCTCTGGCCAGGTCGCGACTGCGCGGCTCAGTGCCTCCCGCATCGGCAGCCCCTCGGGGTTCAGGCAAAAATGGTGCAGGTTATCGAACACGACCGGACATCCCGTCGCGTCGTTAATCTTCAGGACATCGGAAGCGCTGTAGGAAACATCGTCATTTTCTACCACCAGCCGCTTTTTCGTCGCGTCCGGCAGGTCTTGGTAGCGCCGTATAAACCGAGCCATGCTTTCGTCCCGATCCCCATAAACGCCGCCGACATGGGTTACGACCACTGCTTCCGGCCCGCAGCCCATCACGTCCAAAATCTGTGCCTGCGCGTTCAGGTCCCGAATGCTTTTTCGAGCGACTTCTTCGTCCAGGGCATTCAGCAGGATATACTGGGACGGATGCAGACTGAGCCTGATATCATAACGTTTTGCGAGTGCCCCCAGTTCCGCCAGCTCGTCTTTGGCTTCTTCAAGCTGCCCATGAAACTGCGGCATATCCGGGTGGGTCAGGTACGGGGCGAAGTCCGACGACATCCGGTACATATGAATGCCGACTTTGTGCAGGTAATGAAAGATCTCCGTGACATATTCAATAGACTGCCGCACATGCGGCCCCGTCTGCCACCGCCGCGCATCATTCGACGGCATCCCCGATTCCGCTGGGATCGTCGCCAAGTTACCGCCATGCCCGATCACCTTCACCGCAAACCCAAAACGCATATAGCCCCTTCTTTCTAGGGAGTATGTACCCGTAAGTTGCACAATTCTGGCAGTGAGAGGGATAAATAGGAACCGGCACTGGAAGTGCCGGTCTACCATTGCGTGAAAGTCGCTCCGCGACTGAAGACTAGATGCTATCGACAAGTTCCGTAGTCGCTTCGACTTTCATTCAAGAGTAGACCGGCATTTCCAGTGCCGGTGCAAATCTCAGATAAACGCTTTCCAGAACTCGGGGTCGAAGGGGAGATCGGTTTGGGCGCGGAGGGCACTGATGTAGTCACTGGCCTGATCCGGGTTGAGGGGACGTGAAGCAGGAGAAAAACTATCGCCGATTAAGACGATCTGGGCAGACGGCAAATCACCCCGGCGGTTGCAGCGGCCCGCCCGGCGGATCAAGTTCTCTGGGGGGCAGAGGGTGGACAGCAGGACTGTGGCGTCGAGGTCGCTGGCTTCGAGTGCTTCGCCGGTGGTCAGGAGCAGGTAGCCTTCGCCCTCTTTTTCGAGTTCCCGAAGCTGGGAGTAAGTGCGGCGGCGGGCCTCAGCGGGCTGACTGGTGTAGTACAAATAAACATTGTTGGGATAGGCGGACGCAAGGCGGAAATAAAGCGCCTCGGCCTCGGCTTCTGTTTCGGTTACTCCGAAGACGCGCGAGTTCTGGTAGTAAGCTCGGCGGATCTCAGATTCGATTAACGCCAGTGGGTCGGCAGAGGGTTTGTAGGCCAGTGTGCGGGGCGGCTGAGGCGAGATTGTGGGGCTAGGAAGAAGCTCTAGAAAGCTCAATTCTTCCGTGAATGCCGAGGGCATGGTGCTGGATGCAACCACGACGTCTAAGTCCTCTGCGAACAAAAACTCGATCAGGCGATGAAACCGAGAAAACGCATCGTCGGTATAAGCATTGGCCTCGTCGAAGAAGAACAGGTCCCGGCGCGGCGTTTCCGGCTGTGCTTCAATCAGTGCAGTCGGGAGGGCATGGACTCCGCCGCTGCCGAAGAAAAGCTCGCGGAACCGGGAGAACGTCGTCAAAATCAGATCGACATCCGCTTCCAGCGGGTTCGTGATCAAATGCGGGTCTTCGGTACCGTCTGGAAAAAAGCGACGACATAAGTTGCCAGTCGAATCTTCATCGGCAACATCGAGGCACAGAGTGCGCGGGGTCTCGTCCGCCTGTACGAAGGCTCTTAGGTACGGCACTGCCCGGTAGAGATAGTCATCGAGCGGGGAACCGTCCTGCCCGATGATAAAAAGTCGGCGCGGGGCACCGCCCCGCCGCAGGCCGAGTGCGGGAATGAGGACGGCTTCGATCTTGCCCGCGCCCGTCGGGGCCAAAAGTAGGCTGCCGATGTCGCCTTCCGGCTTAGCCAGCCGCTCATAAAGGCTGGCCTGCCAGGGGTAAGCGGCGGCCAGAGCGCCGTCCGAACTCAGCCGGTAAGCCGCAGTCGCGATTTCTGTGGGATCAGTCACTGTAGAAAAAGATGTCATTACTCCTATTATATCACGCCTTCGCCGTGGAAGGGTGTGCTGTGGTATAATAAGGCCATATTTTACCAGTATACGCGCTTTTTGATTGAGGGAATTTCGTTTTATGATCACAGTTCAGGATGTCAGCAAATCGTATGGGACACGCACGCTCTTTGACCAGGTCTCCGTCAAGTTCACACCGGGCAACCGGTACGGCCTGACGGGACCGACCGGAGCGGGCAAATCCACGTTCATGAAGATATTGATCGGCGAGATCGAGCCGTCCAACCGGGGGACAGTCAGCAAGCCGCGCCAGGTCGGCGTTTTAAGTCAGAACCAGAATGCGTTCGACGATAAGCGCATTATCGACACGGTCATGATGGGCAACATGACTCTTTGGAATGCTCTGACAGAGCGCAATATTCTCTGCGAAGCTGAAGAGTTCACCGATGAAATGATGAACCGGCTTGGTGATTTAGAATCGCTGATCGCGGATCAGAACGGCTACGAAGCCGAGATCGAAGCCGCCGAGATTTTGCGCGGGATCGGTATCCCCGATGAAAAGCACACCGATCTGATGTCGACCCTGCCGAACGACTACAAGTTCCGGGTGCTGCTGGCTCAGGCCCTGTTCGGCGGCTCGGATGCCCTGCTGCTGGACGAACCTACCAACTACATGGACCTCGAAACGATCCACTGGCTGGAAGAGTTTCTGCTGGACTACAAAGGCACGCTCATTGTCATCTCGCATGACCGGCATTTCCTGAACGCCGTCTGCACCCATATCGCCGATATTGATTACGACACGATCATCAATTATCCCGGCTCTTATGACGACATGGTCGAGCATAAGATGCAGGCCCGGAGCCGTGTCGAGAACGACAACAAAGACAAAGCTAAAAAGATCGCGCAGCTTCAGGAATTCGTTTCCCGCTTTGCCGCCGGTCAGCGTTCTTCTCAGGTTCAGTCCCGCCGCAAAGAGATGGTTCGACTCGCGCCGACGGAGATGAAGAAGTCGAATATCCAGCGTCCATTCATCCGTTTCGACCAGAAGAAGCCATCAGGCCGCGAAGTGGTGACAGTCGCCAATTTGTCCAAATCGTTCGGCGATCTGCACATCTTAAAAGATCTGAATTTGGAAGTCGCACGGGGCGAGAAGATCGCGATCATCGGTCCCAACGGTATTGGTAAGACGACGCTCATCCGCTGCCTTGTTGGCGAGCTGACCCCTGACACGGGCACGATCAAATGGGGTGGGGGCATGACCTGGGGCTACTACTCGCAGGATTACCGCAGCGGCATTCCAACCGGCATACCGGCCCTCGACTGGACCATGAGCTTTGACGAAGAAGCGCAGGGTCAGCAGTATGTGCGCGGCCTGCTCGGCCAGATGCTCTTCAAAGGTGACGAAAGCCTGAAGCTGACCGAGGCCCTCTCAGGAGGCGAAGCGGCCCGGCTGCTGATGGCGAAGCTCATGCTGGAAAAGAACCCGGTACTGATCTTCGACGAACCGACGAACCATTTAGACCTCGAAGCCGTTTCTGCACTCGCTGAAGGCCTGACCCAGTTCGCCGGCACAGCCTTTGTCGTCTCCCACGACCGAGACTTGATCTCCGAAATGGCGACCCGCGTCTGGTCATTCACCGACGACGGTCTGCTTGACTTCCTGGGCACCTACGACGAATATCTGGAAGCGCACCCACTGCCCGAGCGCACCAAAACCAGCGGATGGTAAAAGCCCCCCAGCCCCCAATAATGGGGGAGCCTGATTTCAATCCGTATCCGGTTCCCCCATTATTGGGGGCTAGGGGGGCTCGTGCATCTCTACCACGCGACACCACTGCATTACCTGCCGCATATTCTGCAAAGCGGAGCGCTGTACGCCAAAAGTATTCTTGCCGCGCAGGGCATCAAGCCCCGTGCTGGTGCAGTTCGCCGGGACAAGAGGCTCGGGCTGTCTGACTGGCTGCATTTATCTACACGCCCGGATACGCCGCTGCTGCGGGATAAGCTTAGACGCGGCTATCCTCATGCCCTGCTAGTTTTCGACCGCGCTGCCGTGCTCAGTCTGCCGGAAGTCGCACTGCTGCCGTACAACACGAAAGCCTGGCGGACACGCTCTGCTTATCTGCCGATCACTGATACTGCTGAAAAAGCTGAGATGCTTCAGCGCCATGATCAGACGCATCTATTTCCAAGTCTAGAAGTGCTGGTGCATTATGGTTTAGATTTCACCCACTTGCAGAGAATCGCCTTTGCTGCCGAAGATGAATATCAGTGGATTCGGGCACTGGTGACAGTGTTGGGCTGGAAAATGCCGGCGACATTGGAAGTCGATACGGCGCTTTTCGGAGCACCTGCCGGAATTGGTGAGGCGCGGCTTGCAGCACGCGATTATTTAGCGGCTTGCTGTGAGGCAGCACATTTGCTGCCTCCTCCTGATATTGCGTTTGATTAAGACCCCTCCCGCCTTGCTTCGCAGGGTCCCTCCCCTGTTAGGGAAGGGCTTTCAGAGTAGAGCCTTAGCCTGACCGTAGGGGTTCGATCTTCCATATATGCTTACATCACTCTGGCAGCACATCACTTATATCGGAGCACAATACGGGGTTGATCCGCTGCTTTTTGCTGTGCTTTACTTTGCCCATCACCCGCTTTTTTGGGGAACGATGGCATGGCTGGCCGCGCGTGTCCGTGCCAAAAAGCCGGTGGCAGGCGTGATTGTTCTTGGCGTATTTTTCTGGTTCTTACCGTATACCTACGTTTTTGTCTTTGGGAGAGGCCTGCCCTGGTGGATCTACGTGGCGGCAGGCCTTGCCATTGCTGTCGGCGGAACTCATGCCGTCCGGGAGATTCGGAAGCGAATGACTGTCGGGCCTACAGTGTCAAACTGAACATGACAAATGGAAGCGGTTTAGTCGTCCCATGCAGCAGGGGGAACTCGACCCCTACCGAAGAGATCAGGCCAATCCGAGCTGAGAGCGCGGCAGAAATGCCGTGCAGTGTCAACTGTCCGTCAATCGTATAGCGACCTGGCCCATCGAAATTGATGACCGGGACAGCGATGACCGGGCTGAGGCCTTCGTGCCCGCCAAGCAGTACACCGAGCTTGATTGTCCGCGACGGCAGACCGTCCGGGCGATGGAAGTTTGCGGTCTCGCCGAAGAATCGTGCCCGCAGGAACGCAACCCCTAAATTGGAAGCCTCGCTGGCGCTGAACTGTGCGCCGTAGTGGCCGGTGTCCAGCCAGACGATGCGTGTCCCGCCGAAATCCCGTGCTAACGCTTTGGCCTGATCAGGCAAAATGACCAGATCGTAGCGGCCATTGATCATCAGAACATTTTCCGGGTCGAAGTGTCTTTGGGGAAGCCAGTTGGCGGCATCCACCGGAGCCATGGCGGCTTGGTATGTCTCATACGTGTAGCCGCTGTTTAGAATCTGCTTTCGGTACGGGCGTGTCAGCAGCCCATCCCAAAACCCCTTCGCGAAATCCGCCCCGCCTACCAGTGTCAGCGCCACTTTGACACGCGGGTCTACTCCTGCGACAATCCCGCTTAGAACGCCCCCCAGGCTGATGCCGGAGACGCCCATGCGTGTCGGGTCGATGTCAGGACGCTTTTGCAGATAATCCATGCCGCGCCGGGCATCCATGACCGCCTGCCGGAGAGCAGCCACCATGTCAGGAACATTGCCTGAGAGAATGCGCCGGTCGTCGGCATTATTCGGGTGAGGTGTTCGGTTCAGGCTGTACGGCTCGACGACCATCAGCGCCGCGACCCCGGCGCGGGTACAGGCGCGGGCCAGCAAGAAACCGCTGCGGGTCGAGCCTGCGTTCCATTCATGCAGGACAATCATGGCAGGATGGGGGCCAGGCCCCGGCGGCATAAACAGATACGCGGTGACTGTATTGTTGACCGCGTAAGGAGTTTGAACAATGCTGGGATAGGTGACTGTCGTGATCGTCACCCCGTTTTCGACGCCATAGGGCTTCTCTGTGACGGGGAACGGGGCAGCCTGATCGTAGTCGTAAAACGCCGGATCGACACCATGCAGCGGCGCGGTATTTTTAGGTGCATCGGCTCGGGACAGTGGTGCTAGAAGAATCAGCAGGGCAAATATGCCTGCGAATGAAAGCAAAAATCTGTTTATGGGTTGGTCCTCGGTATCTATAATGTTGCCTCAGCGCAGATATTGGGTAAAACTGGGCTGATTACGCTTTGAGAGGATTTACCCAAAATGACCGACCACGCTTCGCACCCCGAGCAAGTCAAGAAAATCGCTGACTTGATTAAATCGATAGACTTCGGAATGCTGACCACGCTTGATGCCGAGGGTCGCCTGCATTCCCGCCCGATGTCTTCCAACAAAGAAGTGGAATTCGACGGCGATGTCTGGTTTTTCACCTATGCCAGCACGTCGAAAGTCTACGAGATCGAAAACAAGCCCTACGTGAATGTCGCCTTCTCCGACCCGAAGAGCCAGACCTATGTCTCGCTGTCAGGCCGAGCAGAGCTTGTCACAGATCGGGCCAAGCTGGAAGAACTCTGGCAGCCCGCCCTCAAAGCCTGGTTCCCAAAAGGCCTGGACGAACCCGATATTGCCTTGATTAAAGTCAATGCCGATCAGGCTGAGTACTGGGACAACCCGGCCAGCCCGATTGCCCATGCGATCAGCCTCGCTAAAGTGGCATTGACCGGACAAGCCGCACAGTCTGGCGAGAACGAAAAAGTAAGCTTGTAAGCTAGAACCCCCTAGCCCCCAATAATGGGGGAACCGATACGGCCTGGAAATCTGGTTCCCCCATTATTGGGGGCTGGGGGGCCTTGCTCTCTCCCAAAAACGCAAAAAGCTCTGCTGTAGTCTCCAAACGCTTGACCGCCTCAAACTCTGTAAACTGGCCCTGCTTATCGGCCAGATTGAGCCACTGCTTAAGGCGGCAGACCAGAAAGTGATCGGAGCGTTTGTCCACAAGCGACTTCCCTTCGATCTGCGCCGTCAGCGCAATCAGCCGGTTCAGATGCGGAACCCAGTCAATAGGTCCGCTCTCTTCATCCGTACAAGCCTTTGTAGCAATGCCTAGCTCACACGCCACTTGCTGCGGCAGGTACGGGTTTGCCAGCGCCCCGCGCCCCAGCATGAACTGCGTACAGCCGGTCATATCTCGGCAGCGCTTGAAGTCGTCTATTGACCAGAGATCGCCGTTTGCGACCACCGGAATGGAAAGCTGGTCTCTGACCTGACCGATTCTTACCCAGTCGGCGGGCGGGGCATAGCCTTGAACCCGTGTCCTGCCGTGGATCGTAATCCAGCTTGCTCCCCCTGCGGCAGCCCGCTCCGCGTTCTCGAAAATTGAGTCGGCAGAATCCCAGCCCAGGCGCAGCTTGGCGGAAACAGGGATTTCAAGCGGCAAAGCTCCTCGAATGGCGGCGACTATCTCCTGAATCCGAGACGGATATTTTAGAAGAGCAGCCCCGCCGTCGTGCCGGTTGACTGTCGGAGCAGGACAGCCGAAATTGATGTCGACTGCTTTTGCTCCGGCTTCATATGCCACAACTGCCGACGCCGCCATGCGCCCTGCATCGCCGCCGAGAAGCTGAACCTGAACCGGCAGTCCGGCAGGAGTGCGCCCGCCGCAATGAAGCTCCGGCACATGGCGGAAGAACATCTTGGCGGAGGGGACGTCCCCGCTGATCCGCAGGAACTCGGAGACGGCGAACGTAAACGCGCCGCTTTCCGATTGGTAAGCCCGCATCGGCGCATCTGTCAGCCCCTGCATTGGTGCCAAAATAAGAGCCGGCAGATGCGGCACGAGCATGAATTACAGTCCCCCTGATTGGCGCAGCATACCGCCGTCGATGTAGTAGGTACTGCCCGTGATATACCCGGCATCGTCGGACGCCAGGAAGATCGCAAGATTTGCGACTTCTTCAGGCTTGCCCCAGCGGCCCAATGGGATTTCGGCCATCAGGGCTTTTTCCATCTCGGGGTTCGCCTGAACGTCGGCGTCGATCGGCGTAAAGATCGCTCCGGGACCGATATTGTTGACTGTGATCCCGTGGGGGGCAAGCTCGACAGCAATGGTCCGCATCAGCATCCGCAGGCCGCCTTTAGATGCACAATACGGGGCGTTGCCCGGCATCGGCAGGTCCTGATGGATGCTGGAAATATTGATGATCCGGCCTTCACTTTTCTGGGAAATAAACTGTTTTGCCGCCGCCTGAGCGCACAGGAACGGGCCGGTCAGGTTGACGGCGATGATCTTGTTCCACTGATCTAACGGAAACTCCGTCATCGGGTGCTTATATTCGATCCCGGCGTTGTTGACAAAAATGTCCAGCTTCCCGAATTTTGCGATGGCCTGCTGCATGAGGTCGGCCACATGGTCGGGCTGGGAAACATCGGCGGCTACTGCCAGCGCCTTGCCGCCTGCACTTTCGACTTGCTGCACGGTCTGCGTCGCACCGTCGGGGGCACCCACGTAGTCGATCACGACAGACGCGCCTTCGCGGGCCATCCCGATTGCAATCGCCTGTCCGATGCCGGACGATGCACCGGTGACAATCGCTACTTTGTTATCCAGCTTCATGGTTTCGAATCTCCTGTAATTGACGGGTAAAATAGTTCTGAGGATTCTGATGGATCGTCGCGTTTTCCAGCCCCGCACAGACAGCAGCGCCGAGCGCCGCCGCAATGCGATTAGCATGGCTGTTTTGATCTTAGTCGCCGGTGGTCTCTGGCTTCTGTTTCTCAAAAATCATCCCAGTCAGGCTCCTCTGACACGACCTGTTCCAAAAGACGAGAGAAGTATACCCCATGCTTGATGCGCTGAGAAAAATTGTTGGAGCCGATGCTGTCCTGGCAGAGAAGGGGGAGCGGGCGGTCTACGAAAACGATGCTTACCCTCTGGAAAAAGCCGCCCCACTGGCGACTGTCCTGCCAAGCACCACGGAGCAAGTCTCAGAAGTCGTGAAAATCTGCGCTTCCCATGGAGTCCCATTCGCGCCGCGTGGTGCCGGGACAGGCCTCGCTGGCGGTACGCTTTGCCCCGGCGGCGTTTTGATCGGTGTCGCCCGCATGAACAAGATTTTAGACATAGACTTGCGAAATCGACGATTAACAGCCCAGGCAGGAGCAATCAATGTCGCACTGACCAAAGCCGTCGCTGCTGATGGCTATCTCTACGCCCCGGACCCGTCTTCGCAGGGAGCCAGCACGCTGGGAGGCAATATCGCGAACAATGCCGGCGGGCCGCATACGCTGAAATATGGGGTGACGGCAAACCACATTCTCGCGCTGGAATTGGTGCTGCCGAACGGTGAGATCGTGACGCTGGGAGATAAAACCGAAGACGTCAACGGTTACGACCTGCTGGGTCTCGCCCTCGGCTCCGAAGGCACATTCGGGATCGTTACCGAAGCCACAGTCCGCCTGACCCGCGCTCCGCAGGCCGTCCGCACACTGCTTGCCATCTTCGATACGGTCGACGATGCCACGCAGACCGTCTCGGACATCGTCGCTGCCGGCATTGTCCCGGCGGCTTTAGAGATGATGGACGCCGTCATTTTGAAGACCGTTGAAGAAGCCTTCCACTTCGGCTTCCCCGCCGACGCCGGTGCCATTCTCATTATCGAGCTCGACGGCCTCGCCGCAGGGATCGATACCCAGTCTGCTCACGTCCAAAAGCTCTGCGAGACTGGACACGCCCGCGAAATCCGCGCGGCTGCTACTCCTGTCGAAAGAGCACAGCTTTGGATGGCCCGTAAAAAAGCGGTTGGCACACTAGGCCGCCTTGCACCATCCTGCGTTACCCAGGACTGCGTTATCCCACGCTCGAAGCTGCCGCAGGTCCTTCGCGCCATCGCCGAAATCGGCGTTCGCTACAATCTACGCATCGCCAATGTCTTCCATGCCGGTGACGGCAACCTGCACCCCGTCACGCTCTTCGATGAGCGCAATCCCGACGACGTCAAGCGTGTCATGGCTGCCTCGCACGAAATCTTAGAGCTCTGCATCGGTGTCGGCGGGACACTCACCGGCGAACATGGCATCGGAGTGGAAAAGCGCGACTACATGCCGCTTCTCTTTCCGCCCGAGACCCTCCGCACTATGGCAGACATCCGCGCCGTCTTCAACCCGAATGGCCTCTGCAACCCCGGCAAAGTCCTCCCGTCGTCTCACGGCTGCGCCTACGAAATCCGCCCCCGCTCCGGCGCAGTCGCCGTCTGAGCGACCCACAAAAACGCCCCGTGCCATACAGCGCGGGGCTTGCTTCCTAGTGTCTCAAACCGCTACAGCTTCCGGTTCTTCTTCCAGCGGCATTCCAGTCGCCAGCAGAATATTCAGGTGTTCCTGTTCTTGGATATCGTCCTCCACAGTGGCTAAATCTTCATAGAAATCCGACATTCGTTTCGGCCAGCGGCTGGGCCGAACAGGGACCCGCCACCACTCGTCTATTTTGTAGACATCGTCGTCTTCTACATAAAGTGTCACCCCGCCAGGGGTCACGTTTACCAGACGCTCACGCACTTTTCGTGCCACTTCCTGCTTGGTCATTTTCTTTCTCTCCAATGTTCAGCAAATTCTGGACCAAAATTGCATTGTGAATGCTATCAAGCGCAACAGAGCGATTGACCAAAGCGTGTGGCCTATAGTCAGCGTCTTCGCGGACGTGCCGCAGGAAACGCAAAGCCCGGATCATTTTTCTTCGCGCTAAGACCGTAATGCTTGCGGTATTCGCAATCAAATCCGGCAACTGTTCATGCGACGGATTCCTGCGTCCCTGCGCGAACTGTCCCGCAAGTAGAATAACCCGGCTCGTAGCCGCACAATAAGCAGCGTAGTAGGAGCGGCTGACACTATCGCGATAAAAGCCGCCGTCCAACAGCGCTTTTGCAGCGCGTAACCGTTCCATGCTCATCGCTTCCCATTGTTCAATTATCTGGGAAGCATTACGCATAAGTTTTTGTATATGCCATGATTATACCTTGATTGAAAGACTCCTCGCGTAAAGTCACACGGGGCGGAACCCCCATGCTTCAAAAGCGCAAATGCCCGCCTTCGCGGGCAAAATGCCAATCAACAACAGTCTTCATCTTCGCCCGCGCAGGCGGGAGCTTGCCCCTTTAAAGCCCTGGGGTTCAGCCCAGTGATAGATTCCCCCGCCAGCTACACTAATTTTGTGGTATCTCATCGGGTGATTTCAACTGCACCTGCCAAACTCTGCCTTTTTCATCGGATATCATTTGAACCTCAAAACCGCCTGTTTCATTGTTCGGTGGAAACCAATAAGAGCCTTCTGGCGCAGTTCTGGACGGCTCTCCACACTCCTTAAGTCTATAAAGGCGAAAACCATCACGCCACTGGTCCAAAGCAAATCCTAACCCATTAGCTTCGTCCTCAACCAGAACAATTTCCGCATAGCCCTTTGTGTTGAACCACACATCCAGCTTTTTGTCCCCGCCAAGGTCATAATCTTTTACTTCGCCGCCCGCTATAGAAGGATCAGGATAATCAGATGGTGTAGTATCTGTCTCCATGAGTTTATAACTACGCAGAGCCGCTTTGACTTGACTTCTTGATGTTCTCCATAGTCTCGACAAATGGAAAACGGTTGAAACCTTACGATTAGAAGCCTGTGAACGATGTTCTGTTGAGGGGATTCGTCCAGCGTAATGCGGCTTTTGTGAAGTCATCGGCGCTGTGTTGTTGCCGCAACCTACCAGCAGGACCGACATTAAATATGGCAAAGCAAAAATTCGTTTCAATGTCACTCCTCATTTGCGCTCAAAACTTTCGAGGTAGTTTCGGGCCGCCTGCAATGCGTTGATGATGTCATCCAGTTCATCTTTGTGGAAATAAGCTGCCGTCCGCATCTGACCGTGTTTCTTACGTGACAAGATATGAACGGTAGGTTCTTCAATATGCTGGCGTATTACCACATGGCACTGTTCAACCGTACCATCAAGAGATTGCCACGTAAACGGCTGATAAACCGGTATGTCCTGCTTCTTTGGCATTGTATGTTATGTCCTTTGGTCGATTGACCAACTGATGCCATTATATCATTCATTCATAAAGTACGCCCTTGTGCCAAAACAACAAAACAGCCCCGCATCCCACAACGTAGGGCTGTTTTGTTGCTCCTCTAATCTAAGCTTGGCTGGGGCTAGCGGTCGCCTAGCAAGTGGCCGGTTTGTTATCTGAAAATGACGCTCAGGGTAGCTGCATGACTTCTTCGGGGGTCATTACTTTAAAGCCGGGAATAAGAGGCTCGAAGCGTTTGAAGTCTTTTGGGTTCCAAGTGAGGATGATGGACACGCCGAAGACCAGGCAGACAGCGGCAATGCGCGTGTCGTGGACCTGCTTGCCGGAAACGGAGGCGCGGCGGCAGAGGTCACGCCATGCTTCGTAGACGGCGTTTGTGTCGGAGAGGGGAAGGAATAAGCCTTCCATGGTATCAAGTTCTGCGTCTGCCTCGACTGGAGTCATGCCCAGGCCGTTGACATTGGCAGGGCGAGTGGCGACAGAGCGGAACTCGATGTAGTTCTGCCGGGCGACTGTTAAGGTCTCACCCATTCCGGTCAGGCGGCTGAGGGCAGTCATCGTCACCGGACGGCGCGGGTCAGTCAGGACGGGTAGGCGCAGGAGGCAGGACGTATCTACGAGGGCGCTCAAAACGCCGCGTCTTCGTAGATCGCTTCGCGGCTTGTCGCTTCGAGCGGGAGGGCAACGCTGTGGGTGTGCTGACCGAGGCTCCAAAGCTTTTTCTCCCATTCGGCGGAGCCTTGCTTGGGAGTATCTTTGTGAGATTCCGGGTTCAATCTGCGCTCTT
>JBPBQB010000106.1:0-19709 GCA_050954545.1 Janthinobacterium lividum
CTGCAAGAGTCTCTGGGCCGAGTCCGGGGGTATAAAACCCCCGGCAGTGAAAAGCAGACGCCCTCCGGGCTATAGGATAGGACGAGGATAAGAGCGGGCTTGATCTGCTATCCGTAGCCCGGAGGGCGTCAGCACTTAACTGCCGGGGGTTTCATACCCCCGGATCCTCATTTGCAATCCGAAATCTTGACAAATCGCTGAATTTTCTGTATGATAGTCTATTCCCGCGCTCGAACTGCCTCTATGAATTTTTCTCTGTTTCTAGCTCTCTCCGCGTTCCTCCTGCTGAGTCTCACTACGCCTGTGCTCGCCCAGGATTCCGCACCGCTGATTCTCAAAGTCGGTGGGGCAGGGGGCTTTAAGCTGCCGGATAAGAACGCCACCGATCCCAATTCTCGGGCAAACCGTGCGATTGTGGATGCGTTTGAGCGAGCCTATCCCAATGTTCGTTTGGAAAGCGCTCAGGGTTTGCAGATCGGCGGACCCGGAGCAGAGTCTAATTTGCTGCTGGCGTTTGCCGGAGGCACTGCCCCCGATGTGGTTTATGTCAATTTCAGGTCGTCGGCCAGCTACATTCAGCAGGGATTCCTTATTCCGCTGGATAGCTATCTCCAGCAGGACCCCGCTGTCCTCGCGCATATTCAGCCGACACTGATGCCAATCCTCAAAGATGCCGGGCACGGCCATGTCTACAGCCTTCCATTTCTGGCCGCCGTACAAGCACTCTACTACCGCAAAGATATGTTTCAGGCGGCTGGGCTAGATCCGAACAAGCCGCCAAAGAACTGGGATGAGTTCTACGCCGATGCTCAGGCGCTGACCGACCAGCCTAAAGGGGTGTGGGGCTTCGAGTTCGGCACCGACTCCGATGCGTCGGCGTACTGGTGGATCAATTTTTTGTGGCAGGCCGGCGGGGAAGTCATCAAGCGAAACCCGCAGGGGCAGTGGCGAGCGGCGTTTAATACGCCCCAGGGCGCGACCGCGCTGGAGTTCTACAAGAAGCTGATGACCGCGCCGTGGACAGGCAAAAACGGCAAGACTTATCTGGGGGTCGCGACCCACAGCAATAATCTGGGACAGGACCGGGCGACGAGCAAAGTCGCCATGTGGTTCCAGTATCAGAGCAATATCATTGCGAACCAGGCGGATGCGACCTTAATCAACCCGAGCGTAGTCGGGATCGCGCCCATGCCGAAAGGTCCGACAGGCATCACGGCAAACGAAGCAAATGCCTACATGTGGGGCATCTCGTCGCAGATCAAAGACCCGCGTGTCCGAGCCGCCGCCTGGCAGTTCGTCAAGTTCATGGCAAGTGACAACGCCGACCGGATCCGCACGAAAGCTTACGTTGAAGCAGGTCTTGGCAACACGGTCAACCCGGTCGCGCTCCAGAAGTACGGCTATGCCGATTACACATCGCCGCAGTCAAAAGTCTGGCTTCAGACAAACAAAACACTGTTTGCAAACGGTCACCCCGAACCTTACGGCGAGAACATGAGTCAGATCTATAACCTACTCGGCGTTCCCCTGGGCGAGATCGAGCAGTATCCGAATTCCGATCCGAAAGTCCTGCTGGACCGTGCTGCTGCTGCGGTCGATGCTAAGCTGACCGGCTACGTTCCCCCCCGGATCATGCATGAGCGACGCGTAGGTGCCTGGTCTGCTTTCGGATTGCTTGCAGCCGGACTGCTGGCTTATTTGGGCTGGCAGGTGACAGCCTGGCAGCGCCAGCGTGAGGCGTCGCGAGAGGCCCGCCTGTATTCTTCCCGCCCAACAGGAATGGGCCTGAGCGTACATCTGCTGATCTGGCTCTTCATGATCCCTGCCGTTGGCACGATTTTGATCTGGCGTTATTATCCGCTGCTGCGCGGGCTGGTCATGGCCTTTCAGGATTATCATATCTTAGGCGGCGCAAGCTACGTCGGCATGGATAACTTTATCGATCTGTTTACGGCGGAAACGTTCTGGAAGTCCACTCTGAATTCGTTTCTTTATACGCTCATCAGCTTAGTGCTGGGGTTCTTTCTGCCGCTATTGGTCGCAGTCGGCCTGACGGAAGTGCCGCGTGGAAAAGTCTTTTTTCGGACTCTTTATTACCTGCCCGCAATCACGGCCAGCATGGCGATCACGGTTATGTGGAAGTGGTTCGAAGACGGCACACCGGCAGGTCTGTTCAACTCACTGATTATCTCCGGGGCGGGGCTGCTGCACCTGCATTCCGACCCGGTGAGCTGGCTCGGGAATCCGAAGATTGCTCTTGTCTCGGTCATTCTGCCCGGCATTTGGGCCAGCGCCGGGCCAGGCAGTTTGATCTACCAGGCGGCTTTGCGAAGCATTCCTGAAGAAATGTATGAAGCCGCAGACTTGGACGGGGCGGGGATCTGGACCAAGCTCTGGCGGGTGACACTGCCGACACTCAAGCCTTTGATTATCATTAATCTGGTCGGGGCAGTCATCGGATCGTTTCAAGCGACTGACAACATTCTTGTCATGACCGCCGGAGGACCTCTTTACTCGACTCAAACGCTCGGCTTAGAAATCTGGTACAACGCTTTTTTATTCTTAAAGTTCGGCTATGCGACAGCCGCCGCCTGGGTTATGGGCGCACTCTTGATCGGTTTTACAGTCTATCAGCTCCGCGTTATGAAAGATCTCCGGTATTCTGCGGCTCGCGGCGCCTAAATTGAATTCAAAGTACAGTAAATTTGTAAGTACGGTTGGCATGAATTGTGCAAGTTGCTATTATATCTACTTTAGAAAGCAGCGGGAAGCACAAAACAAGCAAGGATGAGTAACAAGAGTTCATACGAAATCATGGCGCCGGGAACAGAAACATCGGGAACCGGCGCGGGCGTTTTGGCTTCCTGGGGGACACGCGCCTTTCTGTTTGACTTGGCCGGCGGTCTTTATGTGCTCCGGGAGCAGATGACGCGCGAAATCGGCCCGGAGTTTACAGCGGATATCTGGTATCGCTCGGGCTATGCCGGAGCGGCGTCCTTGATGGCTTTTGTCGCGCTGGAAAATCCCAATGCAGACGGCGCACAGACACTTGAAGCAGCGCTAAAGCTCTTAACCGTGTCCGGGTACGGCGACCTGCGTCTGGACAATGGGCGAGGACGTCCAGGGGAGCTCTTGATCCGCGCCGAGAACAGTGCGGAAGGGGCTTTGATGCGTGACCGGGCAGGACGGTCCGGTTACGCCTGCGATTACCTGCGCGGCTTGCTGCGCGGCGTCGCCGAGGCGCTGCCTGAGACCGCAAATTATCCGTTCGGCATTTTAGACTGTGTCGAGACAAGCTGCCTCGCTAACGACGACCCGTACTGCCGCTTCCTGATTGCAGCTCCTGACCATCTGGGCCAGCACGGATATCGTCAGGGGGATCTTAGCCATAGCTCCGTGCGGGAAACGCTCCTGCGGCTCAATCGCCAGCTTGAAGATGTGCTGGAAGCAGCCAAGCGTGATGTCCTGACGGGCCTGTTCAACCGGGCTCATTTCGAGTCAGTTTTGCGCCACAAGATCGAGCACGCGAAGCGTCGCACCGACACTCTTGCGGTTGCGATGATCGACCTGGACGGCTTCAAAGAAGTCAATGACAGCCAGGGGCACGCTATGGGAGATTTGGCCCTGCGGCAAGTCGGCCATCTGCTGGCCGCCCAGGCGCGGGACACGGACCTTGTCGCCCGGTACGGTGGAGACGAATTTGCCTGGCTGATGCCGGGAACTTCCATCGAAGCTGCCATTGCCGTTGCCGACCGCATACGGCGTCTGGTCCAGGACATGCGCCTCGAAATGGACCTGCCGATCAGCTTGTCAATCGGCATTGCGTCCTGCCCGGAAGACGCCATCAGCATGACCGATCTCATTGACTTTGCCGACGTCGCCATGTACCAATCCAAGGAGTCAGGCGGCAACCAGGTCCGCCGTTACCTAGCTGTGAATGATCTTCGCAGCACCACCCAGAAACGAAGCCGCAAGCCCCGAACGCGCCAGCCCGCCGAACAGACCGACACATCCGCCCTGTCCAGCGAAGAGCCGTTGCGCCTCGACTGGGAAGACTAAGACCCTGCCAGAATACGCCGGGCAATGGCGACATCTTCGGGGTTGTCAACGTCCGTCCCGATCTCAGGATGGGCCGAGCAGATTCCTACGGCTCGTCCGCCGCTTCCCAGCAGACGGCTGACAGCCTGTTCCAGCGCCGCGATAGTCAGCATCTTGGACGAGACTAGCTGCGCCCCGATCAGACGCGCCAGCAGACCCATTCCAAGCATCTTCGCGACTTTGACCGGGCTTTTCCGGGCTGCGTAAGCCTGGGAGATCGTGGCTTGATGGGCGATCATAAAACGAGGATTGACCAGCATCACATTTCCCAGCGTAAATTGTCCCTCTGCGACTTTAACTGCCGTTCGCTTCATCTCCGGGTACTTTTGCGTGCAGGCTGCAACCGGCACATAAGAGCAGCACAGATCCGCGCCTGATGCGGCAGCTTTTTCGACAAAGTCTTCCAGCGAAGCCGGGGTCACAAAGGGAATATCAGACGTGCTGATTAAAACACGTTCCTGATCTCCGGCAGCCTTCAGCCCGGCAAGCAGATTATCCAGCAGGGTCTCGCCGCCCGTCACCTGAGTGTAGCCCGTGCTGCCGGGAACATCCCCGACGACATAAATCCTTCCTATCGATGGTGTCTCAGCCAATGCAGAAGTGACATAGTCAAGCATTGTCCGTGTGCCGATGGGCGTCATCGCCCGGTTCTCCACACCGCTTGCCGCTGCCATCGCAGGGCTGTTTTTACCGCCCGCTAACACTACAACGTCTACTGTCATTTTTTGTTCATTGCTCCCATTGTTGACGTCACCCAAACTTTACCGACTTCAGTGCTTCGTAACCGTGCTGCGATTTGTCCCGCCATCGCCCGCGTAGACGTTCGTAAAAACAGGGCGGAACCGCTGCCGCACAGAAGTGGTCTGAAACTTTCGCCGTCTTTGGCTGTCTGTAACAGCAGAGAATAGGCCAAAGCGACTTCGGGATACGCCGGCAGGATCACCGATTCAAAATCATTGTGCAATAATCGTGCTCCGTTGAGCCAGCCCTGCGTTGCCTGACTGTCGCGTCGGTCAGCCGCAGCATCCAATGCTCCGTAAGCCAGCGCGGTCGAGACGCCGACTTTAGGCTTGACAATGACAAGCGGCCAGTCTGGTTCGAGAGGTGACAGGGCGGTCACTTTCTCTCCCAAACCTTCCACGAGTGCGGTGCCGCCCGTGAGAAACAAGGGGACATCTGCGCCGAGTGCCGCGCCGATTTCGGTCAGACGTTCGAGGGAGAGATCCAAGCCAAATAACTCGTTCACGACAATCAGCACGGCGGCTGCATCGCTGCTGCCGCCGCCCAGGCCTGCCTGCGAAGGGATACGCTTGTGGAGGCTGATATGCAGGCCGCTTTTATTACCTGGAATTACCCCTCGCGCCGCCGCGATCTTCTGAAGCCGGACAGCGGCCTTGTGGACGATATTGGACTCGTCGGACGGAACGCCGTCTGCTTCTTCGCCGGTGACGTCGAGCCGGACACCGGGAGCATCTGGAGTCGGCAGGACTGTCAGCGTATCATGCAGGGCGATTGTCTGCATGATCGATTCGATAGCATGGTAGCCATCGGGGCGGCGCGGGCCGACATCTAATGTCAAATTGATTTTCGCATACGCGGAGAAACTGCTCATAGCTTTGCCGAGGCCGAAAGAGACTGAGCCAGGGCAGCGGCAAAATCTTTCGCAGATGCCTCATGAAAATGCGGCAGCAGAATAAATGCTTCGCCGAGACGGTCCGCGCCATATTTATCATCATAGGTCAATGCCTGACCGATCAAATAACGCATTCCCAGCTCATCACGCCGGGCCAGCCATTCCGGGCTGGGACCAGTCTTCTTATACAGCGCTAGGGGCGGTGCAATTAGCAGACGATCAAAGTTGGGCGCACCGCTGAAGTCGCCCCAGAGCGCTTCGACCTCTGCCGGACCGTTCGGCAGGCGCTGGAACCAGCGGACAAGAAGCCGTTCGCCTAAATAACCGTTTGCCCAGTATTCGGGAGCGTCATACCCACCGATTGCAGGGAGCGCCAGATGGGAATACTCATGGACGATCTCGCGAATCCATTCGATGGAAGACCGAGGCGTTTCGAGATTATAAAGATAGATATTGCTGCGCCACTGTTCGCCGCCGCTCTTCCCGCCCGCGCAGAGCCAGACATCGAACGGAACTGTGCCGTTCGCGGCTTCGTGCCCGGTTTTCTGCACCAGTGTCTGATGGGCTAATGCGAGAAGACGCGCGATCCGAGCAGCCAGGGGGGCGTCTGATTGTGTGGGATAGTGGATAGCACAGAGCAGTGCCGCCGACTCCGCGCCCGGCAGATACAGGTAGCAGACTTTGCCGAACCCCCAGCCATGCTGCGGCTCCGTAGTGACAGTAGGCAGGTACGTTTTGGGAACAACGAGAGTTCCTAATCCGTATGGCAAAAGGGAAACGTCGATAGGGAGATCGGGCAGCCAGGCAATTTTTATCAGGGGCGGCAGACCGGCACTCACGGAGGCTTCCAGAGCCTCAGTCGCTGCTTTGGAATTGGGCTGAGCTTTCGAGTCGGCAATCAACTTTTCGAGCGTCGGTGCGGCTTGTATCGGGCCTAAAACGAAGAATAACAAGATAAGTGTAGCGGCAGACAGTCGAACCATAGAGCAATTATGACATACAGGCAGGCGGTTTGGGAAGGAAATTACTCGCAGATGAAACGACTTTTATTCGGAGTACTGGTTTTGGCCGGTCTGAGCGCGTGTCTAAGTTCAGGCATCACGGCGCTGGCTGATAACGATATTCCGATCAATACCGTCTCTCCGCCACCTCCGCTGTCTGCTCGGGATCAGAAGCAGATGGCCGACGAAATCAAGCAAGGGCAGGATGCGGCCAATGATGTCGTCAAATCAGCGAAATTGGTCAAAGATAAGGCAGAAAATGATCGCGTGGATGGGATCGGACAGCGACTTGCTGCTATCGCCAATACCACTCAAATACCGGCGGGGTATGGTAACGATCATGTTTTTCCATTCGTCTGGCATTTCCACATTGTCGAAGATAAATCCGTGAACGCGTTTTCGCTGCCGGGCGGGCAGGTTTATATCAACTCAGGACTGCTCAAAGACGTGCGCTCGGATGATGAGCTTGCTGGTGTTCTCGGTCATGAAATGACCCACAGTGCTCATCATCATATTCAGGCGCTGTCCCATGAACAGAGCAAGATGTCGACAGCTATGATGGCAGGCCTGCTGGCGGCGATTATTGCTCATGTCCCTGCGAGTGACATCGGAAACCTTGCCGCCGGAGCGCAGTACACCCAGCTTGGCATTATGAACACCAAGTACAGCCAATCTGCAGAGCGCGATGCCGACCACGGCGGCACGATCATGATGCAGAAAGCCGGGTTTGATCCAGTTGGAATGCTGACCTTTATGCGGCGTCTTGGAGACTTCGAGAACGCCAGCCCCAAATTTGACATGGGTATCCTGCAGGACCACCCGGAAGCCGCCGACCGCGTTGTCTCTATCGGCCAGGAGCTCACTGAAATGAATGTTCCTGTCACGGTCAGCGCCATCCGCAAAGTGACGGATGCGCCTCACGCACTGGCCCGTCAGGACCCTGCCGGGGGCATTGACATCGTGTTCAATAACCACACTCTGCCGACCCTTGCCGACCCGGACGGCAGCCGGATCCCGGCGATTGTCAATAGGTTCAATACATCACTCGACAGCGGTCTTCAGCTTTATCAAGTGGAAGTCAGCGGCAGCCAGGTTCTGCTTTCCGACCGCCCTTTGATCACAATCCTGCCTGCCGATGTCGCCCTGCATCCCGGCGAGACTCCGCAGGCTCTGGCCCAGGCTGCGACCGATGCACTGCGAAGCGGCATCTACGCACAATCGTTTACCAGCAACAAGCTGTGATTTTCGTGAAATTTTTTTGTCCAGAGCTTGACAAGCGGCCAAACACAGGGGTATTATTGCCCACGTTACCAATTTACCGAAAGGAGCAGCCGAGTACAATGATTACCGTTCAAGTTACCAAACCCACCGCCGAGCGTTTCCAGTCCGACCATTCCGGTCTCAGACTGTCGCTTGTCAATGCCCGCTACCAGCGTCCGGCTGCTTCCTTTGACGGAGGTCTCGTCTCCTAACCCTCATTACTTTTGTGTATCTGAGAAGAAAAGACGTCCACCGCAAAGGCTTTAAGCCAGGCGGTGGGCGTCTTTTTCTTTGACCATCTCTTCCAGAGGAACAATTAATGACACACGAAATCACAGGGTACGACGAGACCACACAAATTGAGAACGAACACAGCAGCGCACCGCCGCTGTGCCTTGTCCATTACTTCGGAGGCAGCGACGGCTACCCACCGGAGCGCAATCCAAAGCCGCCGGGCAGCAAGTCAATCGGACGCATTGCCGAGCAATCCGGTAACCTGATTATCTTAGAGTTCGCCCCGCCGCCGGAAACGGTGCAGGCAAAATGGCAGAAGAGACGACGCAAAGAAAGGCTGCGAGATCGATTAATAAGCAGGCTTTTTTTGCTATTATTGCTAGTCAGTGTACTGGGATGCTTCATCGCGTCCCGGTTCTAAGATCGATGTTGGACGTTCGGGCCGTAGTCATTGGGTTATCTGGAAAACTTAGTTCGAATCTAACTCCCGGCAACGGGATGATCCCAGGACGCCTTTTGCTTGAACGTCCTATACTTAATGGGGGCGTAGCTCAGTGGGTAGAGCAAATTCATCGTCGCCAAAAACTTGCCCAGTAATGGGCCGCTGGAGGACGGTTATCGGTCGCTGGTTCGAGTCCAGCCGCCTCCATAAAAACTAAATAGCGATTTGGTTCGGGCCGGAGCGTTTGGGTTATCCACCAACACGGAATTGGGAACAGGAAATTCCCACCAGCCTAGACCGCTGGTTCCACTCCCAGCGCACATTTGCCCGAACCTTTGTGGGGGGCGTAGCTCAATGGCAGAGCGCGTTCCGTTTCCGTCTCTTGCCTGCACTGCGGGCCGTTGGACAACGGTTATCACTGATAATGACGAGGCTGAAGGTTCGAGTCCGTCCGCCCTCCACCAAAACGAAATACCGGCAAAAATGAAATACCGGAGCCACGGAATAGATTTCGTGACTCCTATGCGTAACATAATCAAGCAGCAAATTGGTTCGGGCCGGAGTGTTGGGTTATCCTTGCGATCAGCCCCAGCATATCAATTTGCCTGAACCAACTATGAAGAGCGTAGCTCAGAAGCAGAGCACATGATTTGCCGCAAGGCATTCCCGTTTCCGTTCCTTGCCTGTTCCGGGCCGTGGGATAATGGTTATCTGGATCATGGGGCCACAGGTGCAATTCCTGCCGCTCTTCAACTGGTAACACGAACGGGCCTTTTGCCTGTCCGGCACTTGCCCCGAGGGGGCCGAAAGGAAACAGAAACAATGACGTACTTGAAGACACTCTTGAACACGAAGAAGACGCCGCAGAGCGAGCCGATTCCAGGCTCCGCGCAGGTCGCCAACAGCGCAGGCGGATACACGTTCGCCGTGGACGACTGGACTCGGCTGGCCCGGTTCCTCGTGCTCGGCGCGGAAGGCGGCTCGTACTACGCCTCCGAGCGGAAGCTTTCCCTCGACAACGCAGAAGCGGTCAAGCGCTGCATCGCATCTGACGGCCCGCGTGTTGTCCGAGAGATCGTCGCGGTCTCTGAGGCAGGACGAGCGCCGAAGAACGATCCGGCCCTGTTCGCACTCGCCATGTGCGCCGCGTTTGGAGACGAAGACACGCGCCGGAAGGCGCTGGCCTCTCTGCCTGCCGTGGCCCGGATCGGGACACATCTGTTCCACTTCGCCGAATATGTGGATGGAATGCGCGGGTGGGGGCGCGGACTGCGTCAGGCTGTCGGCAACTGGTACGCCGCCCTGCCTGCCGACAAGCTGGCCTACCAGGCAATCAAGTACGGGCAGCGGGACGGCTGGAGCCACCGTGACCTGCTGCGGTTGTCTCACCCGAAGCCGGAAACGGAGCAGCATTTCGCGCTCTATCACTGGCTGACTCAAGGGTGGAATTCGGTCGGCGAGATGCCGCACCCGGACCCCGCTTTGCGGCTGGTCTGGGCATCGGAACGGGCGAAGACGGCAGACTCGGCGGCACAGGTCGCCGGTCTGATCCGAGACTATCGCCTGCCGCGTGAAGCGGTCCCGACCCAGTGGCTGACAGAGCCATCGGTTTGGGAAGCCCTGCTAGAAGACATGCCGATGACGGCGCTGATCCGCAACCTGGCAACTCTCACTCGGATCGGGCTGGTCTCACCGGGCAGCGAGGCGGCACACAAGGTGGTCGCCGAACTGACAAACGAGAGCCGTCTGCGAAAGGCGCGGGTGCATCCGATCGCGGTTCTGTCCGCGCTGAAGACTTACGCCCAGGGATATGGAGAGAGGGGTGGAAACACTTGGAACGCCGTGCCGGCTGTGGTCGATGCACTGGACGCGGCTTTCTATGCGTCGTTCGCAAGCATAACGCCCACCGGAAAGCGGTGGCTGCTGGCGCTCGATGTTTCCGGCTCCATGCAGAGTGGTCGGATCGCCGGTGTTCCGGGCCTGACACCGCGCATCGCCAGCGCGGCAATGGCCCTGATCACGGCAGGAACGGAAACGCAGCACCAGTTCATGGCGTTCTCGACCACGTTCGTGCCGCTTGCTATCAGCCCGCGTCAGCGGCTGGATGACGTGCTGAAGACAGTCAGCGGTCTGCCGTTCTCAGGAACGGACTGTGCCCTGCCGATGGTCTGGGCGCTGAAGAACAAGGTGGCAACCGATGTCTTCGTCGTCTACACCGACTCCGAAACATGGGCTGGTGGCATCCAGCCGGTTCAGGCCCTGCGCGAGTATCGAGACCGCATGGGCATCCCGGCCAAGCTGATCGTCTGCGGCATGGTGTCGAATGCCTTCACCATCGCAGACCTGGACGATGCGGGAATGCTGGACGTCGTCGGCTTCGATACATCAACACCGGCATTGATGGGCGACTTCGCCGTGGCATAAAAAACCTCACCCCGCCATAAATGGCGACCCTCTCCTTACCAAGGAGAGGGTGGGAACTTGTTCCCGGGTGAGGTTCTCTACTTACCAGCCGCGACCGGCCATCAGCTCTTCTTTAGGAAGAGAGCTGATATTAATCCCGACCATCGGCTCCCCAATGTCATTGGATACTTCAGCGAGAATCTCCGGGTTGTCAAAATGCGTCGTGGCATCGACAATCGCCTTCGCGCGGCGCTTCGGATCGCCGGACTTGAAGATGCCGGAGCCGACAAACACAGTCTCCGCGCCAAGCTGTCGCATCAACGCGGCGTCCGCAGGAGTAGCGATGCCGCCTGCACTGAAGTTCGGGACGGGCAGCTTACCCGTTGCATGCACTTCCAGAACCAGATCATAGGGCGCACCCAGATTTTTCGCTTCCGTCATCAGCTCTTCAATCGGCATCGCCTGGATCCGGCGAATATCACGCAGAAGCGTTCGCATATGGCGCACTGCTTCAACGACATCGCCAGAGCCTGCTTCGCCTTTTGTGCGGATCAGCGCAGCACCCTCACCGATGCGGCGCAGCGCCTCGCCAAGATCGCGGCAGCCGCAGACAAAGGGGACTTTAAACGCGTGCTTATTGATATGGAACATATCGTCGGCAGGGGTCAGCACTTCGGACTCGTCGATAAAGTCCACGCCCAGCGCCTGCAAAATCTGCGCTTCCGCGAAGTGACCGATCCGCGCTTTTGCCATGACGGGAATGGTCACGACATTCATGATCTCTTTGATCATCTTCGGGTCGGACATCCGGGCTACCCCACCGTCACGCCGAATATCCGCCGGAACCCGCTCCAGCGCCATGACCGCGACCGCGCCCGCTTCTTCCGCGATAATCGCCTGCTCCGGGTTGATGACGTCCATAATGACGCCGCCCTTCAGCATCTCAGCCAGACCGACTTTGGTCTTCCACGTCGATTTCTGCTCTTCCGCCATATCAGCACCTTCCATTCTAAAAAGCCGTCTTGACCCTAATTCTACCCGAAATCAAAGGAGATTGGCAAGACAAACGCGAATAGGCTGCTATGAAGACTCGCTCAAGCAGACAGCCACGGCTCCCATTAAATCCAAAACAACGCCGACTGCGTGTTATTTTGCTGAGCAGTTTCGGGTTACCTTTAGTGCTCGCCGGATTCGTCTACGCAGACGTACACTCATGCCGCCGCTTTATCTGCAATAGCGTCGCCGAGGCCCCAGTAAAGCCTGTCGCCATTGTCTTCGGTGCAGCGGGTTCGATCTTAGAAGACCGTGTCTCGACCGGCGTCGAGCTTTATAAAGCTGGCAAAGTGAAAAAGCTGCTTCTCACAGGCGACAACAGCCGCAATGATTACGATGAGCCAGCCGCCATGAAGCAGCAGGCACTCGCTGAGGGCGTTCCAGCATCGGACATCGTCTGCGACGATGCCGGCTTTCGCACCTATGATAGCCTTTACCGGGCAAAAGCCATCTTCGGCGTCCATTCGGCTCTTCTGGTCACCCAGCGCTACCATCTGCCCCGTGCCCTTTTCATTGCCCGCTCCCTCGGCATGGATGTCGTTGGAGTAGATGCCGCAAAGCGCACCTACGCAGGCCAATGGGGATTTGACCTCCGGGAAATCGCCGCTGTCGAAGTCGCCTGGGTACAATCTAAGATCACCCGACCTCGGCCCAAGTTCTTAGGCAAGCCTGAGCCGATGTTTGCATCGAAGTGAGAGAATGTGAGGACGAACATGGCAATTGACCTGCACGACCCTGCTGCTCGCCGTCATTTCTACATTCAAATGGCAAAGAAACGTGTCCGCCCCGGCAGTGGCAGCGGCCCGGAAACCCTCTGGGCCAGAACTTGGAGACGCCCCGTGTTTGACTTACGGACTATTACTTCTGTCCCCTTCGTCGTCATCGGCGGCGTCGCCACACGCCTCTACGCGCCGGAACGTGTCACGGACGACTTAGATATACTCATCAAAGCGCAGGACTCGGCAACATTAGCTGACGACATAGAACGCACAGGCAGCAGTTCCCGTTGTGAGGTGAACGGGATGGCTTTGGATATTTTAGAAGAGGACGCTTCGTGGGCAGCAGAGGCAATCGCAAACCCGGCATCTGCCCCCAACGGCCTGCCGGTCATTTCGCTGCCCTACTTGGTGTTGATGAAGATGCGTTCAAGTCGAGGTATAGACATCGGTGATTTGACGCGGATTTTGGGAGCGGCTGACGATGCCGCAATCGCAGAAGTGAGCCGTGTTGTAGCAGTTTACTTACCTGATGGCGTAGAAGACTTGGAAGGGCTGATTTACTTGGGAAGACTTGAGTACGGAATGCCCCATTAAAAGAGTATCACGCCATATGAAGAACAGCTATTTGGAAAAAAGGCGAAGACATGGAAACAATTACGAAGATCGGTACCAAGACTGGATTGCTGAACATTATTGGGGAGCTTGAAAATGTATGTAAGCGTCCTGCTATGTGGATTAATAAAAAGGATGATGTAGATGGTGTTATCAATTTCTTGCAAGGATTTCTAACGGCGTGTGATGCGCTCGGATTTGGATATAGCAGAGACATTAGCCGACAAGTGCATGTTGAAAGCGATTGGGAAAGTGGTGCAGAGGGAGTTTGGTTACAAATGCGTCAGAAAGGAATGAGTGAAGAAGCAATCGTTCAAGAACTATTGAGGATGGAAATAAGGACGCGGCAAAAACAGGTTGCTCTTCTGCTTGCAAGCGAAGAATAGCAATGATAGATTAAGCCAACTCACTTCGGGTTAAATTATTCCGAGTGCCGCGAAGCGGTACTTTGTGGCCGCAGGCCGAATAGCCGTGCCATTCATGGCATGGTTCCGGTTATAATTCCCGCCAGTTATAATTCCCGCCGGTACTCATAAGCCTGTATCAATGTCGCTTGATCGGCGTAGTCCAAATCGCCGCCGACAGGCATTCCATGGGCAATTCGCGTGACCCGGACACCGAAAGGTTTCAGCAGGCTGGCGACGTACAGGGAAGTCGTGTCCCCTTCAACGGTTGGGTTCGTGGCAAGGACGACTTCTTCGACTTTGGGATCGCCGTCGACAACACGCTGCTGCAAGTCTCGGATTTGCAGCTTGTCCGGGCCGACCCCGTCCATCGGCGAGATAACGCCCTGCAATACATGGTAGACACCCTTGAACTCGCCGGTCTTCTCCATTGCGATTAAGTCGCGCGGCTCGGCGACGACGCAGATCTTGGCATGGTCCCGGCGCGGGTCGACGCAGATGTCGCAGATGTCACCTTCGGAATAGTTGTGGCAGATCTTGCAGAACTTGATGCTGCTTTTTATCGTGACCAGGGCATCGGCCAGCGCACGAGCTTCCTCTTCCGGCAGGCGCATGACATGGAACGCCAGCCGCTGGGCGCTTTTAGGCCCGATGCCGGGCAGCTTTTCGAATTCACCGACCAGACGTGCTAGCGGCTTTGGATAATAGACAGCCATAGAAACTCTTGAGTCTTACTTTTTAGAACAAGCCGCCGAGGCCGCTGCCGCTTCCCATACCTGCGGGCATGACGCTTTTTAGCCGCTCTTCCCGCATTGAGTTAGCTTTGTCCACGGCTTCGCGCACAGCCAGTGTCACTAAATCTTCCAGCGATTCGACATCTTCCGGGTCAACGACTTCTTTGGCGATTTTAATGCTCAGAATGTCAGCTTTTCCTGTTGCGACTACTTTCACCAGGCCACCGCCGGCTTGCCCTTCCACTCGCGCTTCGTCTAGCTCCGCTTCGACTTTCTGCGCGTCTTCCATGGCCTTCTGTGCCTGCTTCATCAGCTCTCCAAGACCGCCCGGCATTTTTCCAAAGGGGTTATTCGCCATTATTATTGTCCTCTCAAACTACCATAATCAAATGAACTATCGTGCATCGTCGTCTAACAAGCGACCGCCGAATACGGCGATGACTTCGTCTACAAAGGGGCTGGGGACATCAGCGGCAACGGCTGCCAATTCGCGCGGCTTCGGTGTCATGCTCTGAGCCAATCTCGGATCGGGCGACTGACCAGACGCGCTGCGAATGGGGAGAGCCTGCCCAGCCATCACACACTTGACTTTGTAAGTATCCGGTTCTACCCCGAGCGTCCGGTTAATAATCTCCTCGATCATCTTCCGGCCCTTTTCTTTGCTCTGGACCCGGTCAAACGAGAACTGGTTATCGAACTCTAGAATGACTGATCTGTCCTGGACTGCCACCGGCTTTGCAGCCTTGACATCCTGCACTCCTGCCGGGCTGCGGCTGCCAATCAGGTTCAGGACTTCCTGCCAGGATTTTTGCAGTTTCAGCAGCTCCGGCGACGAGTCCGCACTTGGGATGGGCTTGACGGGCACGGGAATCGGCGCTTCAAAGGCAACCTGCTGGACTTGCAGCAGATCGTCGGTCTGGGCATAATCGTCCGCTGAGACTACAATCAGACTTGGCATGTCGTCTTCGTCAGCAAGCAGCAGCATATCCAGATCTTCATCACCAGGCAACAAAGCATAGGAAGCTGAGTCACCGTCGTCTTCGCCAAGTTCTGACTGCTCTTCTTCCGCAAGCGGCGGCGGCATCTCATAGGGAACTACCGGAACACTCTCCGGCTCTGCCGCAATCGGTTCAGCAGACAGCACAGGTTTAGAGATAACTTCGGTCTCAGCAGGATTGGGTATATACGCGGACGCCTGCGACGGCAGCCGCATCAGTCGCAGCAACGACATCTCTAAAATCAGGCGATGCTGGTTGCTGCGCTTCGTTTCCTGCTCCGCCGCTGTCAGCACTTCCAGCGCTTTCAATAAGTCCGCAGGCGCAAAGCGCGACGACTGTGCCCGCAGGCTGTCGCTGTCATCGAGATCCCCGGCAGATGCAGGCTTCGCGCCGACACCCACGAACAGCATGTCCCGGAACCGCTCGGCCAGACTTTTGAGAAACTGCCGGACATCTTTGCCGCTTTCCAGCACCGACCCGGCCAGACCAAATGCCCCGGCAGCATCGGAGTCCGCAATGAGCGTGACTACCTGACGCAGCACGTCTTCATCGATAGTACCCAGCACGACTGTGACGTCTTTGACCGTGACATGCTGCCGCTGATAGGCCAGCACCTGTTCCAGCAGCGAAAGCGAATCGCGGTAAGAGCCATCGGCAGCGCGAGCGATCAAAGTCACGGCGGCGGCGTCCGCTTTGACCCCTTCGGCTTTCAAGACATCTTTGATCCGAGCAGAGATTTGAGCGACTGACCCGCGCTTGAACTCATAAACCTGACAGCGAGACGCAATCGTGATCGGCAGCTTTTCAAGTTCCGTCGTTGCCAGTACAAAGACAACCCGGTCCGGCGGCTCTTCCAGCGTCTTCAGAAATGCATCCATTGCATCTCGCGACAATTGATGGGCCTCGTCGATGATATAGACTTTGTAGCGCCCTTCCATCGGCGGGAACTTGATCGATGCGACTAAGTCTCGGACATCATCCACTTTGCCGTGAGAAGCAGCGTCCATCTCTAAAACATCGACGAAAGAAGAGTTCGCAATCGACTTACATGGCCCGCAGACGCCGCACGGTTCCGGGGTGGGAGCAGTCAGCGACCCATCCGGCCCGATGCAGTTCAGCGCTTTCGCTAAAATACGAGCACAAGTCGTTTTCGCCGTTCCGCGCGTCCCCGTAAAGAGGTACCCACTGGCGACCCGCCCGGCAGAAATCGCGTTCCGAAGCGTCGTCGTGACATGTTCCTGCCCGACCACATCTTCAAAAGTCTGGGGCCGATATTTTCGATAAAGGGAGATGTAAGCCATACTCAGTTATTATACCCCAAGCCGTGCCGAAAGATTTTTGTCCGCTTTCTTGCCGGAGCGTAGATAATGAAGTGAAAGGAGCAAGACCTATGGAAGATCGGGTTCTACTACAGCGTTTTATCAAAGAGAATTCACAAGAAGCCTTCGCGGTCTTGACTGCACGTTACCTTAGCCTCGTCTATGCCGTCTGCCGCCGAGAGCTTACCGATGCCGAAGCCGCCGAAGATGTCACCCAGGCTGTCTTTCTCATACTTGCCCGTAAAGCCTCCTCACTCGGTCGGGGCGTTATCCTCTCCGGCTGGCTGTTCCAGACCGCCCGGTTCGCGGCAAAAAACGCGCGTTTACTGGCGCAGCGGAGAGCAGATTATGAGCAGAAAGCGGCGGAAGCACTCATGCAGCAGCAGAACGAAACCGAAGATGCTAGCTGGGCAGAGCTTGAGCCGCTTTTGAACCAATCTTTAGCTGCCCTCAAAGGCACTGAGCGCGACAGCGTATTGCTGCGCTTCTTCCAGGGCGCAAGCTTCGCCGAAATCGGTGCGACGCTTGGCCTATCCGAAGAAGCCGCTCGGAAGCGTGTCACGCGGGCACTTCAAAAGATGCGCCGGTTCTTCACCAAAAATGGTGTTATCGTTCCAAGTATCGCGCTGACTGGCCTACTTACTGCCCACGCCGCTAAAGCCGCTCCGGTGGCCATCTCGGCAAGTATCGCTAATCTCACCTCAAGTCTTCTTGCCGGACATACAACAGCAGTCTTGACTGGTTCACACGCTTACCAGCTCACAGAAGGAATACTGAAAGCTATGAAAGTCGCGCAAATCAAAATGGCGGTCGGCATCACTGCCATGGCAGTCATTGGTCTCACCGCATACTCCTTTTCTGCAACGTCGAAAGGATTTGCCCAGCCTATGTCGCCTCCAGGTCATATTCTTGTTCAGACCCCAGGCACAACACTTAACGCAACGCAGATCGCCGCTCACTGCCTCGAAGCTTACAACGCACTGCAATCTTATCAAGGAACCACGACCGTCACTGAACAGTCTACCGGTGCTCTTTTACCAATCGAGATGCATATGTCAGCGACTATTCAGTTTGCCCAGCCCGGTAAAATCCATGCCGAAGGAAGAGACTCAAATTTGATGCCGTGGGCCTATACCTCAGATGGTATTGGAACAGTGGAGAAGAATAATCTTGGTGGCTGGGAAAAAGTCAAAAATACCGAATTGGCGATTGGAACCATTACCGGGATTTCCCTGCAGGCTGGAACCACAATTCCTGCTGTGCTGCTTAACTCTATTGGCACAAAAAGAGGCTATCCACTTTGGGGAACGCCTTTAGCACTCGGAAAACAGGTTGAGACCGAAATCAGAGAAGATAGTGTTGAAGGCCAGCTTTGTTACGTGCTGACCGCTCATTTAACGACGCCTACGCTTGCTGACACAGAATATCTGTGGATTGACGAGAAAACATTTTTGTTACGCCGTTTAGTGTCGGATCGGCAGCAGCAAGCTCAGACAATCACACCCAACAATACACCATTTTTACTGCCGGCTAGCAAAACTTATATAGACGAGCGGTTCACAAACGAGCGGTTGAACAGTCTTATCCCGAACAGCGTGTTCACGCTGCCGGTCGCGCAGTAGTTGCTGCTTTACAGTCAAAAAAGCCGGGAAATTTCTCCCGGCCTCTTTCTAGCTTCACATTAATGCCGCCACCAACTCATTCTTGGAGTGGCTACGCTCGGCTTCCTCAGCCTCAATAATTTCCTGGATCGTATAAAGCTGCTCAAACCCTGCTCGCATTCCCTGTTCCTCCGGGTGAACTTTCATCCATTCGCGCAGGATCTGCTTGGCTGCCTCGATCTCTTCAAGCGTATCAGCGTCCAATACTTGCTTGGTAATACGTTCGCGTGCTAAATCTATACCGGTCTCTCGTATCAACATAACTCACCTCGATGCAACTGGCTTTCGATTAGAAAGAAGACGCTCAGCTTCTTGTTCCTTTGCGATGTCCTCCATCAGCGATAGACCTCCGAACACTTCCTGGATGCCGGTATCGTCAGGGTTTCGACGAATCCAGTCACAAATCTCTTGTCTGGCTAATGCGACCTCCGGCAGTGTTCGAGCATCGAGAACTTGGTCACGAACTCGTTCTCTGTCAGATTTGTTCGCGGACTTCATAATCTTACGGGGCGTTGTTGCATAAATCGGAACCGGCACTTCCAGTGCTGGTTCCATCATCCAATTCATCCATGACTTCAATGCTCCAAAAACGCCCCTGGAAAGAGTTCACTTCCCAGGGGCGTTTGCTTATTTTTATCGCTAATGACAGATTGCCCCGGACGGCACACGGGCGACAGTCCTTATCGCTGCTGCGTTCCCACCCTGACGAGGTTCGGTTGTCGTCCGTTGCGCCGGGGCAACCTATCGATGCTTATTATACCCCATCAGAAGTGGAGTTTGGGAAGGCATTAGTTGAAGACTTTCTCGCCTTTTCCTAAGATGTCTTCACGAGAAAGCGTGTAAGTCTTCGCCAGGTAGCGCAGGCCGGGGATGGCTGTGACCGCACCAGGCAACGGCGCTTTCCCATCGGAGACCACTAAGTATCGCGGGTCGGTGATGCCTTCACCTTTCCAGCCGATCCGGTCCTGAACCTGGATGGGTGTGTCGTTCGGGTTGTTCGGCATGAACCAGACAGTCACCGTGTAGGCAGGCGCTTTGAACGAATACATATCCGGGTCCTGGCTCATGTCGATCTTTCGGCCCTGATCGCCGCCGATCTTGCCGCCACGCACCGAAACCGCATCCTGCATGATCGTGA
>JBPBQB010000128.1:0-19647 GCA_050954545.1 Janthinobacterium lividum
AATCATTGCTTCACTCTTGCGGGGTTTAGGCCGAGGGTAGCTTTTCTCCTGGCTATTACCTGCCTTTGCTCATCGGCCCCGGCACGACTTCTAGTGCTGTGCCGTCTGCCAGCCGATATACATAAAAGTCACTATCAATGCTGAATATCTGCATGTAGCCTGCTGTTTCCGCCAACGCTATTAGAGAAGCATCTGCGGCATCCATTGGAGTGTCTTGATATTTTTCCATCAGAGCCGCTACTCGTCCTGTTTCTGCTTCTGATAGGGAATGCATACGCAAGCCACCATCATACCAGAGACTCCACAATAAATTTTGCAACTGCCAGCCTCCTCGCTGGAGACATAAATAGAGCGCCGCCGTGAAGCAGGGCCAAGTAGTAACAAGCGGTTTAGCTAATACCGGCATCAGAGCATGGCAGCGGGCGTTCTCTGCCGGTTGACCTCTGGCATCCATAAGTGCAAACAAAGGGCCTGTATCGGTTAATGTGCCATCAGCGATCATGGTAGATTAAATCCTTGTTTCCGGTACTTCTCGGTGATGATTTCCCCGAAAAGCCGCTCCTCTTCGGCCTGGTCTGGATTTGGCTTATATGGCTCGGGAACCAATGCGAGTGCCTTGATCTGAAGCTGGGCAAATACATCGCGAAGTCGTGCCTGCTCAGGCGTATCCTGAACGAGAAGTATGTCCGAGACCTGATTCGGAAGCTCTGTTTCGCCTATGTCTTGTCCCAGCAGCAGGTCGATCACTTCTTCTGGGGCAATGCCTTTTTGTGCAGCCACTGCCAGCAGACGTACTCCTGTTTCAGGTGCTAATGTCAGTGTCATCGAATTCACCTTTCTTTAATTTTCTTGCCTTATTCTATTTTACCCATCGAGAGAGCCATTTGCCATATTAAAGCTTTTATGGTACACTTTGCTATCAATGATGATACATTTAACAAAAAGCCAGACACAAACGGGGCGCGGAAGCGCGGAAGCGCGGCGGATGCTGGCGGAGTGGGGGGCGGCTCCGATGCTGTTCTTTGCGCTGCTGACCGACAAGCGCTACCTGCTGAGTGAGCCGGGACAGCCGGAATGGGGGGTCGCGTACCGGGTGATGGGGCATCAGGCGCTGGCGCTGGGCGACCCGTTCGGCGACCCTGCGGCGGCACCGGAAGCGATTGCCGGGTTTGCGGAGATGTGCGGGCGTCAGGGCTGGAAGCCGGCCTGGTATCAGACGACTGCCGAGCATCTGGATACCTACCATGAGGCCGGGCTGAAGGCAGTCAAAGTGGGCGAGGACGCGCAGATCGCTTTGACGGACTTCTCGCTGGCCGGTAAGCGCTATGTCAAGATACGGAACGACCTGCGCCGGATCGAAAAAGCGGGAGTTGTTTTAGAAACCTACGGGCCGGATGCGCCGCCGAGCACCAAGTGCATTGCCGAGATGGCCTCCATTTCTGCGGGCTGGCGCAAAGCGCACAAAGCGAATGAAGGCTGGTTTGCGATGGGCGGATTCGACCCGAAAAGCCGTCTTTTCGCCGAGAGCCGGTACTTTGTCGCCCGCGACTCGGAAACAGACCGAATGCTGGCATTTACGAGCTTTGTCCCGATCTTCGGGAAGGGCGAAATTGCCGGCTGGACACTGGATCTGATGCGGCGTCAGGCTGATACGCTGCACGGAGTTATGGATTTCTTGATCGTCTCCGCGGCGACCTGGTTTGCTGCTAAAGGCGGTCAAACGCTCAGCCTCGGCCTGTCGCCGATGGCAGGCGACGATGACGCCACGGAAGCCGCTGCGACTTCCTCTATCCGCCGTTTTCTGTACACGCGTCTAAACCGGGCCTACAATTTCCAGGGGCTTCACGCGTTCAAAGGCAAGTTTGCGACCCGTTGGGAGCCGCGCTACCTGGTTTACTCCGGCAGCCTAGCACTGGCCGCGACATCTGGGGCCGTTCTGAAAGCACATCTCACCGCGCCTATTTCCTCGAAGCCCAGACCGGCATTTCATCTTCGTTCCAGTCAGCGGCGCGGAGTTGTTCTCTTCGCACTCCTGCTGCTGGGGCTTGCTCCGTTTGAAAAGACACTTGCTAAACGGGCCGTTATTCATCCAGGCCACTGGGGACATTTTCGTTCTCTAAGCTACTCTCATCTGACCCTGCACCATCTTGGCTTCCATCGGTCGGCACGGGCGTAGGGCCAAACATCGGACCGACGATCTCCGCCAGCTTTGCCAGCGGTTTTGCGACCGGAGGCAGGCCCAGAACAGGTCGCAGACGTCCGAGCATCTGCTGAGCGAATGCCAAAAGCTCATGTGTCTTTGACTGATCGGCGCTACGGTCCTGCAGCCAGAACAGGACAAACAGCAGGTGGGCGGCATATAGGAGCGTTGTCATCGCTTCGATTTGGCCCCGCCTCGGGGCATCCGATGCTCCTGTCACGACCGTGCGGAAAATCCCCCAGATCCGTGTCCGGATTCCTGCTACGCCGTCTCCCAGCACGGCGACTTCCGAGTCCGGGGCAAGCCCCGCCGCGAAAAGCGCTCCCATTGTCTGCCGATGCAGTCCAAGCCGCCGCAGATCCGCCTCAACCGCCGCCGTGAACCGCCGAGCCAGGGGCATCGGAGGCAGGAGGCTCACTTCTTCCTCAAGCTCACCGGCAAGCCGCTCATACAGCGCGAGAATGAATTCCTCTTTACGGGAGAAATAGCGATAGGCCAATCCTAGCGAACAATCCGCAGCAGCCGCGATGTCACGCATCGTCGTTTCAGGATAGCCTTTGTTCGCGAAAAGGCTCAAAGCCGTTTCCAGAATATGCTCCTTCGTCTGCTGTGCCTTCAGTGTGGTTTTCGTCGTCATTTCCCCCTAAAAATAATTTATGAACACGTTCATAAAACTATTGACTTTCTAGATCGACTGAGGTATCCTCTCATCATGCATTTAATGAACACGTTCATTATACCATGCAAACTTAAAAGGAGACCTATCATGCAGACGGAAATTGTGACGACTTATGGAATTTATCTCACGCTCAGCATCGGGCTGACAATCTGGGTGGCCCGCACACTCTTCAAGAATGGGCGTGTCTTTCTTGTGGATGTCTTTATCGGCAATGAAGCTCTGGCAGACTCCGTCAATCAGCTCCTTGTTGTGGGATTTTATCTGATCAACCTCGGTTATGTAAGCCTGGCGCTGAAAATCAATTCGACCATAGACAGCGCACAGACCAGCATCGAAGCCCTTGCCGTGAAGATGGGATTTGTGCTGCTTGTTCTGGGAGGGATGCACTTCTTCAATCTCTTCCTCTTCAGCCGAATCCGCGCGACTACTCTCAACGGCCGCAAGACGCGCCCTATTGATGGATATACGACGAGCTACACCCCCCATCAGTAAACGGGCAGACGCATGATAGACTTAGGAAAGTAGGATTAGAAAGTATGGTCAAATTGTGCAGCGAAACTTTGATTGCCGCGCCGCTGGAACGCTGCTTTGACCTTGCCCGCAGCGTTGACGTTCATACCGTCGGCGCTTCTCCAATTCATGGAAAGGCGATTGCGGGGCGCATGGCAGGGTTGTCTACTCAGGGAGATTGGACAACGTGGTCTGCTCGGTTCTTCAGCCTGCGGTTTTCTCTCACAACGGCAATCACAGATTTCAATCCGCTCTGTGGATTTTCCGATGCTCTTCGGGGCGGACTGTTTACCGAATTTGGTCATGTCTATCACTTTGCGGCGAAGGGGGTAGGGCAAACCATGATGACTGACGAGTTCTCTTTCCAAAGTCCGTTTGGCTTTCTCGGTGCATTTTTCGACAGCGTTCTTCTGCGCCCCCGGATGCAAGCCACAATGGATTTTCGCGCCGTCACCATCAAGCGTATCGCAGAGTCGGACGAGTGGCTGACGTATTTGTCGATGGCTTCACACTAGAGAAGTAAAGAGAACGAAAAATGAAAATTGTAATGTCGGGCGGAAGCGGTCAAGTCGGTACTGTTCTGGCAAGGGCATTTCATGAGCGCGGCGACGAGGTGATCGTTCTCAGCCGAACGCCTACGCAGCAACCCTGGAAAGTGATCGCCTGGGATGCGGAGACGCTGGGTGATTGGACGCAATCTTTGGAGGGAGCAGAGGCAGTCATCAACCTAGCAGGGCGCAGTGTGAACTGTCGTTACACCCCCGCAAACAGGCGCAGCATTATTGATTCGCGTGTGCAGTCTACTCGCGCAGTAGGCGAGGCCATCGCACAGACTGCCATTCCACCACACGTCTGGCTTCAGGCCAGCACGGCGACGATCTACTCGCATCGCTACGACGCTCCCAACGACGACCTGACCGGCGTTCTCGGCGGCAATGAGCTGGACTTGCCGGATACCTGGCGCTTTAGCCTAGATGTCGCTCGGAGATGGGAAGAGGCGCTGGCAGGGGCGCACACCCCCCGCACACGCAAAGTTGCGCTGCGCTCAGCGATGGTGATGAGTCCCGATAGCGGCGGTGTCTTCGATACTCTTCTTCGCCTGGTCCGTCACGGTCTTGGGGGACGGGTCGGCAGCGGCAGGCAGTATGTTTCCTGGATCCATGACACGGACTTTGTACGTTCCGTTCAGTGGTTAATAGAGCATAGCGATCTGGATGGCCCGGTTAATCTGGCGTCTCCAAACCCGCTTGCGTATCGTGATTTCATGCGAGCACTTCGTGCGGGGTGGGGGATCAAGTTTGGACTGCCTGCGACCGAGTGGATGGTAGAAATTGGGACGCGTATTCTTCAGACAGAATCAGAGCTTGCTTTAAAGAGCCGCCGCGTGACACCAAAGCGGCTTCTTGACAGCGGCTTCGCATTTCAGTTTCCCGAATGGCCGGAGGCGGCGGCTGATTTGTGTGCAAGGTGGCAGGTAAACAGAGCATAAGTGAGTGAACTCACTCGGCATTCTAACTTATAAGAGTTACGCAGTTGAACGCAAACTGCGAGTAAGTTGGAGGTCTCGCTTACGCGGGTTTACTCTACAACTGGTGATTCCTAAACAGGATTGTTTGACGAAATCCCGTCATTCCTTCATGTGGAAGTTAAGGCAGAAATTGTGCGCCTGTGTGGCTTTTGGCGCAGGTACTGAGCCTTTCAAAGTATGGACGACATCCGAAAGAAGAATTTCGATGCTAACGTACTTGTCGGGACTGATAGCACTTGTTTATGGCCTATTCGGGATGTTGTTTGTATTTCTTATCCAATTGTCTTTTATTCTAATGCCCGTTGCCGTTATTGTAGTAGGGGTAAGAGTATTACTTGATCCTGACAAGTCCGCATGGCCTGCCTATGCACTGATACTCCTTGGTGTCATCCTCGGTGGCGTGATCTGGAGTTTTTTTTGGATGATTGGATTCCCTTTTTTTGGCGTCGGCCCATGATACGCAATCTGCACAAACAATTCACCATAGGACTTACGCAGTTGACTTGGGGTGATTTTTATGGATGCCCTTCGTGCGGGGTGGGGGATTCGCTTTGGATTACCTGCAGCCGAGTGGATGGTGGAGATCGGAACGCGGCTGCTACAAACAGAATCAGAGCTTGTCTTAAAGAGCCGCCGTGTGACACCCCGGCGGCTTCTCGACAGCGGCTTTACGTTTCAATTTGCCGAATGGCCGAATGCGGCAAATGATCTGTGCGAGAGATGGCGAAAAGATAGATTTCGCGAAATTTAATCAAAACTTAATGTGAAATGTGACAAAAATCACTCTGAATAGCTGTCTGTGCCGTTATACTCATGCTGTCGGGCAATCCGACCGCCCGCCGAGGTTGTCCACTCAAGGCGGGGCCACTTTATCAACGGAGATTCACTATGGCACAGCTACTGGACAAATCCCTGGAGAATAGCCAGGGGATCATCACTGCCCCAGATACACTTACGAGGAAAGCACTTGCTTTGCCGGCCGCAATTGTCTTAGCAGCGGCACCGGCCCTTCCTGCGGAGCGCGTACTTCCCACCGAGCGCATCTTTATCGCAGATCGGCCTGCACCCCTGGTTCGACCGCGCCGTCGACTGCAAATAGGCTGGTATGGGATTGCAATTGTTACTCTGATTTTAAGCTGCGGCGCTCTTTGCATTTATCGGCTGATGTGGGCAATTCAGCCGTAACAAATCATGCTGGAATTGGGTACAACAGAAAGGCGAATTTTTCGCTCGACCGTCGTGATATTCGGCGGAGCCACACAATCAAAGGAGATTACATGGCACCCACAATCAGGAGATCGGTCTTCGGCGCGAAAGCGACCAGGACGTTTCCCCGCCGGCAGTGCTGCCGGCTTCACTCGATTCGCCTCTGAGCACCGCACTGCCCCGCACTGTCGCGGGACGAAATCGGCGGGCGAGGCTGCATGGAAAACGAAAGCTGGACTGGGCTGAATTGGGCACATTTGGGCTGGTAATCGCCTGCGCTGTCTTTTCGGTCTATCGCCTGTTCTGGGCAATTCAGTTCTAGACCCTGCAAACAAAAAACGCCCTCGGCAATTGCCGAGGGCGTTTTTTGTTTGGGTGTGCTGTTATTTCGCCGAGGCTTCCTGGGGAGCGGAAGCACCGCACATTTGGCGGTACAGCGAGGCGACACGCTGGATATAGCGCTGGGTCTCGCGGTAGGGCGGGACGCCGTGGTACTTGCGAACTGCGCCGGGACCGGCATTGTACGCGGCCATGGTCAGGGCGATCTGGCTGAACGGGATAATGCCCGCGTTGGCCGGTGCGCCGCCGTAGCTGTCTAAATGACCGCGCAGGATATGCACCGCCGCGCCGATGTTCTGGATCGGATCGTAGGCGTTTGTCACTCCGAGGCCGCGTGCTGTGGACGGCATGAGCTGGCTCAGCCCCATCGCACCGGTGCGGGACGTGGAATAAAGATCGAAGTCGGACTCCGCGATAATCATAGCGACGGGCAGGCGCGGGTCCAGATTGTTGATGTCGCTGAAGTAAAGAATGCTGGTCGTGATCTTGTCGACATCGCCATCGGACAGCCGCCGGTTCCAGCGTCGGACCAGACTGCGGTACGGCCCATAGATCGAAAGGGCACGGGCGGAAAGCGCTCCTGCCGGGTGGCCTGGATTAGTATCGGCAATATAAGCAGTGTAAGTCGTGCGCCGACTGCTCCGGCCCGCCGGCAGGGAGCGCGATGCCAGAAACGACTGCCTCCGGCTCAGAAGCCGTGCCGACAGCAGTTTAGCGGCCTGAGTTTCCGCCGCGACTACATCGCCTTCCGGTGCGACAGCGAGAAGGCGCAGGCCCGCAGGCAGGTTAGGATCGTCTGGGACTGCCTCTAAAAGCAGTCGTACCTGTGCGCCGGAATCGAGCCAGCTCGCCCCGCGCAGCCCTTTGGGGATAGACAGCGCAATGGATTGACCGGCGGCAGCGCCGGTTGTATTAAGCAGGGCAGTTTTGTCATCGCCCGCCGAGACAATGCCGCTGACAGTCGCCGACGTTTCCAGCACTTGTCCCCCAAAAGCTCCCGGCTGGCGCAGGGCGTCTGCCGCTGAGGCTCCCGTCAGCAGATGTGCGGAGGCCGCCTGATGCAGAAAGTCACCGGCAGGGTCTGCCGAGACGCGGCAGGCGGCCAGTGCGAACGTCAGACCGAGAACGAGATAAAAAGAGTGTTTCATTGAGATTCTTCCAGGTGATCTTATCATACTCGGCGTCTGATGTCAAGAATGACAGACCGATAAATGTGCATTCAGCCCTATTTTTCATCGTTTGTTGACAACGGCTGGCAATTAAGATATACTGGAAAAAAGCAAGACAAAGATCACGACTACGCCGCGTCTCAACGAAGCGGTATTGAGAGAGAGAACCAGATACGGATGGAGTCCGAATCCCGAGATCTGCTGACCGTGGAACAAGCGGCTGCCTACTTGCAGCTCAGCCAGTCCAGCATCCGTTCCTACATACGTCAGGGCAAGCTCAATGCGTTTCGGATCGCCGGAAAACGCAAAGTTCTGATCCCGCGCACGGAGCTTTTGAAGCTGCTGGAACCCGCGCGTGCCCAGGACGTCGATTTAGAGCTGGCTGCCGGCCCCGAGGCTGACGACGATGCTTGACTTTACCCTTCTGAGTCTATGTAGCTGAAATCATCTATGCCACCGCCGTCATCCACTGTGGTCATCCAGGCCCGTGCCGGCAGCCCCGGCGTCCTCGCCGAGCTGAGGGAGCTTTGGCAGTACCGCCATTTAGTTCAAACCTTGGTCGAGCGCGACCTGCGAATCCGCTACAAAAACTCCGTTCTAGGCATTGCCTGGACCATGGTCAGCCCGTTGATTCAAGTCTTCGTGCTGACTATCGCCATCGGATACATTCTGGGATCAGGTCCTAAAAACCTCAGTGCATATATCTTCTGCGCGACAATCCCCTGGACTTTTTTCCAAACGGCCATCTTAGATTCTTCCACGGCAATTTTGATGAAAATGAGCCTGCTGAAAAAGGTCTATTTCCCGCGTGAAATTCCCCTGATTGCTTCCGTCTGCCAAAATTTTGTTCAGTTTACGATCTCACTGGGCATTTTTATTGTCTACCGCTGGGGGCTGACGTCGCTTCTATTCGGCTGGCCTGGATCGCCCCCGCTGGCTATCCTGTGGCTGCCGCTCCTGGTTGCTGATTTGTTCCTGCTGACTCTCGGCGCGGCGTTCTTTATCGCTACCGCGAATGTCTTTTACGAAGATGTCAAGTTCATCATCTCACTGACGATGGGATTTTTATTTTACCTGCTGCCGATCATCTATTTCGCTGAGAACGTCTTTTACTCACCCCGAATTCCGGCGAAGCTGCAATGGTGGGCATATCATCTGTACCTGGCAAACCCATTGGCATGGCTGATCACGGCGTTCAAGCAGGTCTTCTTCGGCAAATCCGTCATTTCCAATGTCAACGCACCGCTAGTTTACAGCGCTCCGTTTGATTGGCGATACTTGCTGCTGACTACGGTCACGTCTGTGCTGATTTGTTTGTGGGGCTATTCGTTCTTCAACGCTCACAAATGGAAGTTCACGGAGCGGCCATGAGCGAGAATGCCGTCGAAGTCACCAGCTTAGTCAAAGAATTCCGGGTCTATCACCGGACGTTCGGCTCCCTCAAAAGCCACGCCGCCGCCCTGGCAAAGACACTGGTGCGCGGCGGGACGACATCCGGGTATGAGATACGACGGGCACTGGACGGTGTGAGTTTTCAGATCGCTGCCGGGGAAGCGGTCGCGCTGATCGGGCGCAACGGCTCCGGCAAAAGCACGCTGCTCTCCATTCTCTCCCGGATCTACCTGCCGACTGCCGGAGAGGCACGTCTTCGCGGGCGTATGATCAGCCTGCTGGAACTGGGGGCGGGCTTCGATCTGGAGCTGACCGGGGCTCAAAATGTTTTTTTTACCGGGGTCATTCTGGGACTGAGCGAGGATGCTGTCGCGGCGCGTTACGATGCGATTTTGGAGTTTGCCGAGCTGGACCGACAGGCGATGGACCTGCCCGTTCGGATGTATTCATCCGGAATGCAGCTTCGGCTCGGGTTCGCGATTGCAGTCCACTTAGATGCCGAATTGCTGCTGGTCGACGAAGGTTTAGCAGTCGGCGATGAAGGCTTTCAGGAGAAATGCTTCCGCAAGATCGAAGAGTTCAAGACGCAGGGCAAGACCATTCTTATGGTCACGCATGAGCTGGACCATATCGAGCGCCTGGCCGACCGTGCTTTGTGGCTGGATAAAGGGATTATTCATCGTGATGGCCCTGTCGCTGACATTTTGATCGAGTACCGGGCAAGCTTCCACCATGAGTCCTGACGCTCCTGACATCTCTGTCGCCATTGTCTCCTACAACACGCGTGACTTGCTGCGGGCCTGTCTGCGTTCGCTTGCGGCCCGGCAAGCGGACGGCGAGGCCAGCCTCGAAATCTTCGTCGCCGACAACGGTTCGACCGACGGCAGCCCGGCCATGGTCCAGGCGGAATTTCCCGACGTCCATCTGATCGAGACCGGCGGCAACATCGGCTTTGGACGGGCGAACAATCTAGCTCTCGAAAACGCCACAGGCAGTGCCTTCTGCCTGCTGAACTCGGATGCCGAGCTTCTGCCCGGTGCGCTGTCACTGTCTCTCGCCGCACTGGACACGTCGCCTGAGATTGGTCTGATCGGCGGCCAATTGCTCTGGCCGGATGGGCGTCTGCAAACTTCCTTCGGCGACGATCCTACCCTCGGCGGCATCTTTGCCGAGCAGACGTTTCTGAGCGCACTGCGGAAGAGGCCCCCACCCCCGCCGCTCCGCGTCGACCCCTCCCCCGCAAGCGGGAGAGGGGTTCCGACTTCGGATTCTAATCTGAACCCCTCTCTCATTCCGATGGGGGAGGGGTCGGCGCTTGCGCCGGGGGTGGGGGCCATCTTCGACGTCGACCAGATTTGCGGGGCGTTTATGCTGATTCGGCCTGAAGCGTGGCGTCAGGTGGGAGGCTTCGATCCGCATTATTTCATGTATAATGAAGATGTCGACTTGAACTTCCGCCTCCGCCGGGCCGGCTGGCGCGTCGTCTTCCTGCCCAACGCCCGCATTACGCATCACTTGGGGGCAAGCAGCAGCGCCGATTGGCAGAAACGCGCCCGCATGGTGTCCGCTTACAACGAGAGCCGTTTCTACTACTTCTCGCGCTTCTACGGCCCGGCGTCAGGTGCCAAGCTGAAAGCCTATTGCCTGCTGGGAGCGGCGATTCGTCTGACCGGCTGGTCCGTGCTGTCTCTGGTGCGGCCCGGCGCAAAGGACAAAGTCAAGCTCTTTCAAGAAGTCTGGCAGCGGACAAAAGCGATGGCACCTGCTTCTCCCAGTTGACTTTTTGTGAAAATCGGGCATAATAGAACTGTGTCGGCGTATAATCTACGCGTTTTTTACGCGTTTTCTGCACAAAAGAAGGCTATTTATGTCACGAACAACCACTGCACCGAAGCCGGAGCGCATCCGTTTAAGCCTTGAAGTCTCGCCGGAGCTCAATGAAAAGCTGGATGAGCTTTCCGATAAGATCCACGGTTCCAAAAGTGATGTCCTGCGCCGTGCAGTTGCCCTCATGGACATTGCGGTCCGTGCCCGTGATGAGGGTCATAAGCTCGGAGTCGCCGACAAAAATCAGCCGCTTCTGACTGAAATCATCGGAATATAATCGTGTCTGAGGAAATGACGCCTGGTGACAAAGACCCTTCCCTGCCTTCTGCGGTAAATCTCCCGCTGCTGGCCGAAGACGTTACTTTTGACATCAGCATCAAGCGAGCCGCCCGGAAGAGCGAACTGCGGCTCTCTAGGAGAAGCGGGCAGATTTAAGTGAGAAGTCGATAGCCTCTCGCGAAAAACGAAGCCGCCGCACTCTGATTCTGCTGGTCCTATTCGCTGTTCTGGCTCTCTGCCTGTATGAGATTTTCTTCGCGGCTATCGATTTAGACCGCCGTCAGTTTGCCGAAAAGATAGGCCACGTCATTGTTGCCTTCGCAGTCGGCAACGCCTTTCCGAGCCTTCTCAAAGAAGAAGGGGACGGCAAAGAAAAGTAGTGAAGCTGTTTTCAGGAAGTCTGGCGGCGGACAAGGGCGATGACGGCATCATGATTCGCGTTAAGCTTTCGACCAATTTTCCTGAATGGCCTTTGATACGTCAGACGCCGGGGCGATCCGGGATCTGGGGCGAGTGTCAGTTCTTTATTAATGAAGAGATAGAAGAATGCGACTTTTGGGTGGTATACGATGATGTTATCCGGCCCGAGACGACGCGATGCCCCCCGGGAAACACGCTGCTGATCACCGGAGAGCCGCCGTCCGTGAAGCGCTATCCAAGACGTTATGCCGCACAGTTTGCGCGAGTGCTGACGTGTCATCGGGAGCTTAAACACCCCCATGTCATCTACAGTCAGCAGGCACTGCCCTGGATGGTAGGCTGCCGGTACATCCGTGAGAAGGGTCAATGGGAGCCGACTTACAATAAAGATTACGATGAGCTCTCCGGCATGGCCGCTGTGCCTAAGACAAAGCTCCTCTCGGTTATCTCCTCCAACAAGCGAATCACGCCAGGACATGAACAGCGCCTAGCGTTTGTGGAGGCGCTAAAACAACGCTTCGGCAGTGACATCGATGTTTTCGGGCGCGGCGTTCGTGATGTCGAAGATAAGTGGGATGCAATTGCCCCCTATAGGTATCATGTCGTGATTGAGAACGGACAGTTCCCTGACTATTGGACTGAAAAGCTCTCCGATGCGATTTTCGCCGGAGCCTATCCACTTTACGTCGGCTGCCCGAATACCGGCACATATTTTGCGGAGAATATGATAACATCACTTGATTTGACGAATTTTGAGGGAAGTTTGAAAGCAATCGCTGATGCCATCGAGTCAAGCCGCTACGAATGTACAGTCCAGGAACGCCGGAACGCGGAAGTTTTGCTACTGAACAAGTATAATCTTTTCGCCGTGATTACTGACTGTCTCAAAGATTCGGCACGGTCAATAACCGCACAGAAGTTGACTATACAGCCTAGTCAGCATTTCGTCTCTCAGCCACTTAAAATACTCAAAGACTTGATCCGACCACTCATCAAGCGATAGTCAGGCGAGCAATAAGTTCTTTCGCCTGGTCTAAATCCTGGTCGAACCAACAGGATGCCAAAAGCTCTTTGACTCGCTCTTCGGGGAAACGCATTCGGATTAATCGTGCGGGGACTCCCGCGACAATGGCATATGGTGGGACGTCTTTTGTCACGACGGCATTGGCGGCAATCACCGCACCATGACCGACACATACGCCGCGCAGGACAACGGCCTGTGTCCCAATCCAAACATCGGAGCCTATCAGGCAGGGCTTGCTGGTGAGCGCGGTATAAATGTCTCCGACTTGAAAGAGGGTGGATGTGGATACTGCCGACAAATTATGCTCACCGGGACCAATGACCACTCGATCTCCCAGTGAGCAGTAATTTCCCAGAGTAGCCCTACTGACAGTGACGAAATTGCCAAAGTAATTATGATGACCGACAACTGTTTGAGCGTCCAAGTAAGCATGATAACCAAACTCATTTGCACCCCCTTGCTGACAGAATACAGTGTCTCTTGGCTTTCCCTTCAGGCGTTTCAAAGTACGGCGAAAAATCCCAAGCGGCGAGTTTCTGGGCTGAGAAACGCTGGGAGCAACATGGTTTGTTTCACGAATATCCATCGTGCATCTACTATACAACTCAGAAGAGAGATTGTCAATGAAGACATGATCTGGAAGCAAACCTGATGCGGATTTTTTATGCGTCGGATACGACGCCGAATGCGGCTTTGGATTCGAATATCTGGCGCAATAATCTGTACTTGCCTCTGGTGGATCTGGGGCATGATGTGGTCGAGTTCGACTTCGACCTGAGCGAGACGTTCCGGCACTTAGACACGGGCGCTCCGGCCAATCAGGCGTTTATCGCCCGCAATCGCCCATTAGTCACGGCGGAACTGCTGCGGCAGGTGCGAGCGGCTCATGCAGCCCGGCCGATCACGCTTTTTTTCAGCTACTTCTACGATGCCTGCATCCTGCCGGAAGCCATCGACGAGATCAAGGCGATGGGAATTGTCACTGTCAACTGGTACTGTAACGGCTCGTATCAGCTTCATCTGGTGCGGGAGATTTCGGCCCATTATGACTGGTGCCTCGTGCCGGAAAAATTCCGGCTCAAAGATTACGAAGCCATGGGCGCACATCCGCTCTACTGTCAGGAAGCGGCCAACCCAGACATCTACAAGCCTTTTGATGTCGCGCAGGAGTTTGACGCCGTGTTTGTCGGGCAGGCTTACGGGGAGCGTCCGGCTGCCATCAAGTTTCTGCATGACAGTGGTATTGATGTTCGTGTCTGGGGGCCTGGATGGCGCAACTTTGGGCCGGTTTCGCCTCTGAGACGCGCGGTTCGCTGGGGCCGCCGGACACTGCAAGGCGGCTCGGTGCCGGTAACGATGCCGGAGGTGATTTTGGGTGACCCGCTTTCCGATGAAGCCATGGTCAAAATGTATAACCGGGCGAAGATCAATCTCGGGTTTTCGTCGTGCGGCGAGACTCATTTAGGCGAAAACCGCGTTCTGCAAGTGCGTCTGCGCGACTTTGAAGTGCCGATGAGCGGCGGGTTCTACATGGTGGAATACATGGAGGAACTGGAAGAGTTTTACGAGATCGGCAAAGAGATCATCTGCTACCAAGACATGAATGACCTCGCACATAAGATCAAATACTATCTGGCCCATGACGACGAGCGTGAACAGATCCGTCAGGCCGGACGCACCCGGTGTCTGCGCGATCACACCTGGCAGAAGCGGTTTACGACGGCGTTTTCCGAGATGGGCCTGGCATGACGGCAGCGCCCCGTGTCACGGTTTTGATGCCGGTCTACAACGCCGCGGCGTTCCTGCACGAAGCGATTGACAGCATTCTCAGTCAGACCTTCACCGATTTCGAGTTCTTGATTATCGACGACGGCTCGACCGACAACAGCGCGGCGATTGTCCGCTCTTATCCTGATCCCCGAATACGGTTTATTCAGAATGAACGCAATCTGAAGCTGACTGCCACTCTCAACCGGGGGCTCGACCTGGCACGGGGCGACTATATCGCCCGCATGGATGCCGACGATATCAGCCTGCCTGAGCGGCTTGCCCGGCAGGTGGCGTTTTTGGACACGCACCCGGATGTCGGCATTGTCGGTGTCTGGGCGCGGGCTTTCGGGGAGTCGCACTTCAATATCCCGCATCCGGCGGATCCAGAGCGAATACGGGCTAAGCTGCTGTTCGATTCGGCGTTAGTCCATCCCTCCGTGCTGATGCGCCGGTCTCTCCTAAACGCGCACAGCCTGCGCTACGAGCCGCTGGGTCACTTTGAAGACTATGAGCTGTGGCAGCATGCCGCCCGACTGTTTCCACTCGCGAACATTTCCGAGTACTTGTTTTGCTACCGTGTGACCACCGGCAGCGCTTTTTTCGGCGCGGCCTGGGAAAATCAGCGGGAGGTCTATGCCCGGATCGATCAAGCCGCGCTACCGTTTCTCGGTATCGAGCCGACGCCAAGTGAGCTGGACATCCATACTTACCTGCGCCGCCCGGAAGGCAGCCTTCGCACCGAAGCGGAAGCCTGGCTGCTCAAGCTCGCGGAGGCAAACCGCCGAACAGACTATTACGACCAGGCTGCGTTTGCGGAAATGCTGCACGAGCGCTGGATGCTGGCCTGCTATCAAACAGCAGGCCAGTCGGCCGCCCGGTGGCTTCGGTACGCTCGCTCCCCGCTTACCCATCAAGCCCGTCTGCCGCTGCGGATGTGGGTACGGATGCTCGGCAAGTTCCTCTTGCAGCGTCTGCGTTAAAGTTTTGCTAACTGTCGAATCTCTTCCAGAATATGCGGAGCCTGAGCCTCGGTTGTGAAGTTTTCCAGCACGCGCCGTCGGGCAGCTTTGCCGAGCTCTGCCCGCCGCAGGGGGTCAGCGCAGAGAGCAGCGATTGCTTCGGCCATCCGGGCCGGCGAAAACTCCTGGATTACGATCCCGGCAGCGCCAACAAACTCACGCGGGCCGCCGGTTCCGGCAAAGCAGATCACGGGCCGCTCTAAAAGCATGTTTTCCAGCAGCGCCAGCGACGCGGTTTCTTCCCAGGAAGTGAGCGCGAAGACGTCAAACTGCTGATAGTACGCCTGCGGCTGACGGGTGAACGGCACGAATTCGATGTCATCCGTCAGGAGCAGCTTGCGGGCCATCTCCTCGAACTGCCAGCCTTCTTCGTTGTCCGGCACGCCGACCCAGACAAAGCGTACTTTGTCCGCGCCCACCAGCCGCTTGACTTCCGCCGCCATCAGGAGCCAGAGCTGTGCCCCTTTGCACCAGTTGATCACCCCCGCGCCGCCAATCACAAAGCGCGTGTCTTTACGAGCAGGCGGGGGAGGAAACTCCGGCGGGATGTCGACAAAGGCGGGGATCACGGCGACACGCTCCGGCGCGATGCCGCAGCGCTCGGTCAGCGCTTCGGCCACGGCATTTGAGACCGCAATGTAGCGTGCGGGCAGGTCGCGCAGCAGGTACGGGGAGTGATCCATGAACGGGACCAAAACATGGTCAAGCTCATGGACATGGAGCAGCACCGGGGCAGGGGGCAGAGAAAATCGCCGGGCGGCCAGCAATGCGGCGACACTGTTGATATAAACGATGTCGGGCTTCCAGCGGCGCAGCGGCCCGGCCCAGAGCCTGGCTTTGAGAAGACTAAGCAGACGATGTCCCACAAACCGGACAAGGGAGCCAAGCGGCGCAGACATTCCCGGCCACCCGTAGCTTACGAGCGTCTGCACCGGCCCCAATGCTGAGAATCCCGCTTCCAGCGGCCCGCCGAGATAGGTCAGTGTCCGCAGCTCTATGGCGTCCCCGAACCGTTCAAAGGCGCTGAGAGCGACTTTAGGTGCCCCGGTCGGCGACAGCTCATGGATCAAAAGCAGCACTCGTATCTTACGCATAGGCTCTGAGTATACACTATTCAGGCGGCGCTCAGGTACACTGAGCGTATGCGAATCGGCATTGATGCCCGGACACTTTCGGGCCGCTTTACGGGGGACCGGACCTACTGGCGCGGCCTGATCGGAGGGCTGGCGGCGATTGATACAGTCAACGAGTATGTGCTGTACACGCGCGGGCCGGTGGAAGGTGAATTGCCGCCGGGCCTCGGGCCGAATTTCATCTGGCGCGAGATCGCCCGGCCTGCCAGCGATGCCCTCTGGATGCTGTTGGCATTCCCGCTTGCCCTGAAAGCGGACAAAATCGATGTCGCGCACACGCAGTACAATATTCCGCTGCTGGGTTCCCCCTGCCCGGTGGTGACGACGGTACACGACGTCTCGTTCCGGGTTCATCCCGATCTGTTTCTGCCGAAAGACCGCTGGATACTCAACACACTGGTGCCGCGCTCCATGCAGAAAGCCGCTGCCATCGTTGCCGTTTCCGAGAGTACGCGCCGGGACATCCTGCGCTTTTACAAGACAATCCCCAAAGAAAAAGTTCATGTGATCTTAGAAGCCGCCGGTCCGCAGTACCGGATTCCCGAAGGCGGGCAGGAAACGGCGCGATTGACGGCGAACAAAGCGCTTGAGCTGGATGATAAACCGTATCTGCTGGCAGTCGGAGTTTTGCAGCCGCGTAAGAACCTCGAACTCCTGCTGGATGCGTTTGCCCTGCTGAAGCTTGGGCCCAGCCCGCCGCCGCACCGGCTGATCATTGCCGGCAAACGAGGCTGGCTGGACGACACCGACGCTCAGATGGCGGCGCTGCCGGAAGCCGTGACGCGGGACATCGTGCTGGCAGGTTACGTTGCCGACGCCGACCTGCCCACGCTTTACGGCGGCGCAGACGCCCTCTGCTACCCGTCGCGCTACGAAGGCTTCGGCCTGCCACCGCTGGAAGCGATGGCCTGCGGCTGCCCGGTCCTATGCAGCCGGTCATCGTCGCTGCCGGAAGTGGTCGGCGACGCAGGGATACTGCTGCCCGCCGACAACTCGCACGCCTGGGCCCATGCTTTGGAGAGGCTGCTGTCATCGCCGACTGTGCTTGCCCGCTGGCGCGAGCGCGGACCGGAGCGGGCGGCCCAGTTCTCGTGGGAGAAAACGGCCCGCGAGACGCTTTTGGTTTATGAGGAGATTACGAGATGATTAAAACAGAAGAATCGACTGCGGCTTTAGAAAGCATTCGGAGAGTCGCCCAAAGACTGGCTGATTATAACGTAGAAGCCGCCCCAGAAACTGAGGCAATCTACTATTTTCCGCATCCAGACGAGATTCGCTTAATTGAGACCGACCCAACCACTTTACCCAGCGACCCGATGGTCCCGTATTACTTCGGTGCAAGTCCGAAAAGCGGTGTTCCCTATCGGTCCGCGATCGTACTCATCCGTCCAGAAGAAGCAGAACGTATTGCAACTCCGCCGGGATGGGGTGATTGGAAAGAAGCAATCAAGATCTGGCCGCATGAATAAGCAGTAAGAATAAGCACGGATGACGAGAAACAGATGGCACAGGATTGGCGCACCGCTTACTTTCGTCAAGCACAATCGGATTATGATACGCTTCAATTGCTGGAACGAAACGATGCAGCATTGTGTCACCAGTTGCATTATCTGCAGATGGCGACAGAGAAGCTAGCGAAGGGTTATGCGACTGTTTCGGGCGGTCCGCCCCCGCCAAAAGTGCATCGCGGCTTTGTCCAGTTTATGCGGCAGATCAAGCGTCGCCCAGAGCTGCAAATCTTATGCCAATGCACACCGAGACAGGTCATACCCTACATTGACAGTCTGCTGCCCTATGCCCGGCGGATCGAAGACCTTGCGCCGGCGAATGCAAACGACGGCCCTAACTCGGAATACCCCTGGCGAGGACGAGACAGCATCATCGCTCCCGTAGAGTATGACTTTGCAAACTTACAGTTCAACATCCGCGGCATGATCAACATGCTGAAGTTTTTGGAACGCTGCTTCCAGATCATCTGAAAGACCATCATCTATGACCGCCTTAGACCCGAAATTCCTTGCCGTTCTGGCCTGCCCTGCCGACGATGACCGCCCGCCGCTTCGTCAGGAAGGCGACACGCTTGTCTGCGACAAGTGCGGGCGGATCTATCCGATCCGTGACGGCATTCCTATTCTGCTGCCGGAAGAAGCAGCGCTGCCGACGAAATAATTTAGCCAGACAAACCCATTTACGGAGACCATCGTGCAGCTTACACGTACCACGCCAATTCGCATCGCGCTGATCCATGGCCCCAATTTGAACATGCTCGGTGTCCGGGACCCGGATATTTATGGCAAAGACGACTTTGAATCGGTCAACCGCAAGATCACGGCCCATGCCAAGTATCTAGGAGTCGAAGTCACAATCCAGCAGTCCAACTCAGAAGGCGCGATCGTCGACTTTGTGCAGGAAGCGATGGGCGGAGCCAGCGCGATTGTCATCAATCCCGGCGCATACACCCATTATTCCTACGCGATTCGCGATGCGATCGCTGACTCGCGGCTGCCGACAGTCGAGGTGCATCTGTCTAATATCCATTCCCGTGAAGAGTTCCGACGCCACAGTGTCATTTCCGCCGTCACCACCGGCCAGGTTGTCGGCTTCGGCCCTTACGGCTACTTGATGGCTCTCAGCGCGGCGAAAAACTTGATCGACGAAAGCCACCGGTAATTTCTCATGCCTACACGACTTGACGCTTTGCGGTCGGCACTGACCGCCCAGGACCCGGCGATTGACGCTCTGCTGCTGACTGATAACGGTAATCTCAGTTATATCACGGGCTTTACAGGATCGACGGCTCAAGCGCTGATTACGCCCGACGAAGCCCTGTTTATCACCGACTCCCGCTACACACTGCGGGCTCAGGCCGAGTGCGACGGCTTTGAGATCGTGGAAACGCCGGCGGGAAGCGGCGGCTACGGCGAAGCCTTGAAGAATGTCCTCAGCGCACGTCCGGCCCTGCGCCGAATGGGATTTGAGGCCGGTCAGGTCACAGTCAGCCAGTTCGACACATTTCGTGCTCTGGTCCCCGAGATGGAATGGATCGCTACGGCAGATTTAGTGGAAACGCTGCGCCTGGTCAAAGATGCTGATGAGATCGCACGGATCAAAGCCGCGATTGTCGTGGCTGAAACTGCCATGGAGACAGTCAA
>JBPBQB010000122.1:0-19642 GCA_050954545.1 Janthinobacterium lividum
AACCTGGCCGTAATCGCTGGCTTTCGTGAAATAACCGACCAGATCATAGCTCCCCGCCGTCTGCGCCGGGAGGGTCAGCGTAAGCGTGTCGCCCTGCTTCGATCCATCCCAGAAGAGATGGCAATTGCCACTCCACAGCGTTCCGAACCGCCGCATATCCTGTGGGCCCGCGCCGCCGCCGGTCGCGACGGCGTTCAGGGTCTCTCCTTCGATTCCATGCGGGACATTGAAGAGCGACAAGGGCATCGCGGGAAGAGCCAGAGCCGAGGCGGCAGGCATGACGGCCCACGGCTGCACCTGACCGGTCGCGTACCAGTACGCGACCGACGAGTAGTACATGTCCGTTGCATCACCGTTATCGCCTCCATGCTCGATCTGAGCATCAAGTGAGCTTTGGAACGTGGGCGCGTCGCTCAGGAACCAGCGCAGGCAGTTGATCCTGCCATGGTTATCGTCCTTGACCAGCAGCGCGTTGACCGGCAGCGCGTTCGGACCGCTGTTGAAGTACCAGCCGCTGTTGAAGCAGTCCTCCGTCCCGGTGCCGTTCCATGGGCCGACCACTGTATTCGTATCCTTCGACGGCAGCCAGGTCTGAGCATCCGCTCGGAACTGGTCGTCGCCTTCCAGGTAAGAGATGCCGCCCACTGAAGCCATCGTCTGCACGACTCCGACAAACCGCCCGCGCTGGCCGGAGATATGGGTCCAGATATGCGCCTGCTTTGGCTTTGTCAGCTCCTGGAAGAAAGCCGCGTGGAAGTAGCCGGTATCGGCCCCGTCAAACGGCGCTTTAACAAAGTCGGCGCTCCAGCTAAGGGGCTGAACCGCTCCTGAGCCGTTTTCCAGCGTGAATCGGGCGGAGCGGGCGAATGGCATGGGAAAGTCGGCCTCGAAAGAGCCGTCGGCAGCCTGACTGAGCAGCAGGGTGCGGAACGGCTTGCGGCCATAGGCATTGCCGAAAAAGTCTGACACAGGCGCTTCGATGTCGGGCGTCTTATGTCCGTCAAAGTAGCCGCGCAGCACGAGCCGCCGCAGATCGATGTCCGCTGCTTTGGGCAGGGCGAGGGAAATCCGGCGTATCACGCCTGGCCCTCGATAACTTGCGACGTCAAGGGTCTGATGTGCAGGAGCTGTCTTTGCAGAAGCCGCCGCCTCGAATGCCGAAGGCTTCGGGACGGCGACACCGGCCCAGACAGCATTCGTGGAGTCAACCGCCGCCTGGTCGTGCGGCGAGAGCGGGAGCAGGAACGGGGCTGTCTTGGTGGCTTTAGGGAACGAGAGAAAGTTCACCTGGTAATAAACATTTTGTCCGTTTATTAACTCGATGTGACAGTGATGGGCGTACACAATAGGCAGATAACTGTAGCTGCCGCCTGAAGAGAGGTCGCACAGGGGCGCTTTGAAGGGTGCGAATGAACCGTCGAAAAGGCGGCTGAAGGTCGTATCGATTACCGGCGTCGGCGCGTTGTCGATGAAGATCTTGATCTCGCCGGCCGGGTTCGCCGACCAGATCCGCACCACTGCGCCAGGGCCGTTCATATCGGCAAGGACTGCGTCTTTTTGATCTCCAGACAGAAACTTACCGCTATCGTCATTGCCTCCGGTGCGGTCGTAAGACGACTGTAAATTCGAGGTCCAGGTTTGCAGTGTCGGGAGCTGGGACAAATCTGACTCTTGACGCAGCAGCGTGTCCATGCCGATAACACCGGGCGCGGACTGCGCGGTCACAGGGGCATTGGCAGTCATGCAGAGGCACCCAAACATCGCAATGATTGCTGCCTTTATAAATCGCATAGAATTGACCTTTATCTTTTGAAGTGACACGGATTCACAGGAGAGCCGCTGGTCCTATGATGCGCGTGTATGGCGGCCTTCATGATTTAGCGCCGTACTTCGCAAGCATCTGCGCGGCATTCGCCTGGGTCACTTGATCGGTCGGCAGGATGACATTCTTGGGAGGAGTTTGATTCTTTTCCAGTATCTTGACCGCGCTGTCAATCGCCGCCGCGCCGCCGGTCGGATAAACGTAGGTGACGCCCTGCCGTCCCGCCTGCACGGATTTGATGCCGCCATCAGGCGTCGGCAGGCCGTCGATGCCGACAAACAGCATTTTGCTGAGGTCTTTGTGTGCAGTCGTCGCGGCCAGAATGGCAGCGGCGGCCATGGGGTCATTGTGGCTGAAGATGACATCGACATTTGCGTTAGCCTGCAGCATGGACTGGGCGACCGGCAGTGCTTTTTCCCGCAGCCAATCGGCATTCTGACTGGCGACGATCTTCACACTTTTGTTGTCCGCGATACCGGTCCGAAAACCGGCACCGCGCTCCTGCGCGGGTGTCGAGCCTTCCAGGCCCCGGATCTCGGCAACACTGCACGGGTCATGACCATTGTCCTGACACCACTTCGCGACGTACTTGCCGGCGTCGATGCCGATAGCCTTGTTGTCGCCGCCGATCCACATCGTATATTTATCGCCGTTGACTTTGCGATCCAGCAGAATGACCGGGATGTGCTGATCGTAGGCTTTCGCGACGACATCGGTGAGCGGGCCGGCTTCGTTCGGCGAGATGATCAGCAGATTGATGCCCTGCTGGAGAAAGCTTTCGACATCGGCGACCTGCTTGGTATTGCTCTGCGCGGCATCCGCGAACACGACCTTCAGCTCCGGGTGCAGGGCAGCGGCGGCGGAGATCTGATCATTCATCGCCTGCCGCCACGGCTCGCCCTTGTTGGCCTGAGAAACGCCGATGAGGAAAGTCTTCTGGACTGCCGGACTGCCCGGCGTGGTCGAAGGAGCGGTAGATGAGGCTTCGCGAGGGCCGCAGCCAGGCAGAAGACTGCCTGTCAGAAAGAGCGCAGCGCTGACGCCGACTTGCAGTGAAAATTTCATTATAACCTCATTGATTGAATGCATTTAGGAGCGCGGCCCGCTCAGTGTGCGACCGGGAAAAGATGGATACAGATTGGGGAGTCATGGAACTACTTTTTGCGCTGAAGGATCACGGCAAGGACAATGATGATCCCCTTCAAAATCGCCTGATACTCAGACTGAATGTTCCGCAGGCCTAAAATATTGTCCAGAATACTCAGGATCAGCGCTCCGATCATGGAGCCGACTACAGTTCCGACCCCGCCGGAAAGGCTCGTCCCGCCGATGACCACAGCAGCGATAGCGTTCAGTTCATAGCCGCTGCCGTCGATGTGGCTGCCCTGCTCCACGAGAGCGGCATGCAGCAAGGCGGCCAGGGCAGCCAGGAAACCGGAAACGGCAAACACGGTGATCTGGACATGCGTGACGGCAACCCCGGACAAACGAGCCGCCACGGCATTTCCGCCGACCGCATAGACGTGCCGCCCGAACACGGTTCGGTTCAGTACAAACGTCGCCAGCACTCCTGCACCAACAAAGTAGAAAAGCTGCGCCGGAATTTCGAGGCCGAACACAGTCAGCTGACCCGCGAAAAGACTCTTGAACAGCGGCGACGCATCCCCGGTGTCGGCTCCAAACGCCAGGGGAATCGCGTATCCCCCCGCCCAGAGCGATGCGACGCCGCGTGCCGTACTCATCATAGCCAGCGTCGTGATAAACGACTGCACCTTGAAGCGTGTCGTGACGGCCCCGTTGATGGCGCCGACCAATGCGCCCAAAGCCAGCATGAGTACGATCGTCACTTCCACATTGAGGTGGTAACGCATCAGGCACGCCGCCGCGCCTACCGCGCACAGCGCCAGGACTGCCCCAACCGACAAATCGATCCCCCCGGTGAGGATCACCAAAGTCATGCCGACGGCGATCACGCCATTTTCCGAGGCGAACCGGACAATGTTCAGCAGGTTGTCCGGGGCAAGGAAGATCGGGCGGCCATCACGCACGGGTGATAAAAGAGCGGAAAGAACTAAAATAGCGACAAGTCCGAAAAGGCTTTGGAAGCGCTGTGCGGCTTGCCCCGTGCTGCGCAGCCCCGTTTTCGCGGCTGCTTTCATCGCGATGCGATCAGTCTGCATAAGCTTCCCTGCGGGCTGTGGCCGCTTCCATAATCCGCTCCTGTGTGGCTTCGGCCCGTAATAATATGGCTGTCAACTTACCCTCACATAATACCATAATCCTGTCGCACATCGCCAGCAATTCAGGCATTTCGGACGACGCCATGAGAATGCCTGCTCCCTGATGTGCCAGACGACTGATCAGCGCATAAATCTCCGCCTTTGCGCCGACATCAATGCCGCGCGTCGGCTCGTCCAGAAGCAGAACCTTCGGCTCTGTCAGCAGGCATTTCGCCAGCACGACTTTCTGCTGATTGCCCCCGGATAACGCGCCGATCGGCGTTTCCGCACTGGTGGTTTTGATGTGCAATTTGGAAATTGAGTCCTGGACGGCAGCCGTCTCGGCGGCTCGCCTGATCAGGCCCTGCCGCTCAAACTTCTTCAGCGCGATCAAAGTGATGTTCTGACGAACGGAAAATGTCATGACCAGGCTCTGGTTTTTGCGGTCTTCCGTCACAAACGCCAATCCGGCGGAGATCGCATCCCGAGGGGAAGCCGGGCGGATCTCTTTTCCATCGACAAAGATAGCGCCGGTCACCTGCGCCCGCTCCGGCACGCCGAACAGAGTTTCGAGCAGCTCCGTTCGCCCCGCCCCCATCAGCCCGGCCACTCCCACGATCTCGCCCCGCCGCAGGGAAAAAGAGATTTCCTCGAGACTTCGCCCCCGGCCTGCACCGGTCCGCAGGCTCAAGTTCCTGACGCTCAGCGCTTCGTCGCCGGGTTCCACTTCTTCTTTGGGAAAAAGATCGTCGACAGGCCGCCCGACCATCATGCGGATCAGTTCGTCAGGATCGGTCTCATGCGTGTTTCGCGTCCCGATACACTCGCCGTCACGCAGAACGGTGATGCGGTCGGTCAGCTCGAAGATCTCTTCGAGTTTGTGTGAGATGTAGATCATGGTGACGCCCTGTGCCTTCAGCGCAGCGATCACCGAAAACAGATGCCGGATCTCCGCCTCGCTCAAAGCCGATGTCGGCTCGTCCAGTATCAGCAGGCGTGCGCCGGGGGCCAGCGCTTTAGCGACTTCGACAATCTGCTGTTCGCCGACCCGCAGATCACGGATCAGGCGATGCGGCGGCAGGTCGACCTGAAGGCGCAGGAGTACCGCTTTCGTCTCCGCCGCCATGCGCCGCTGGTCGAGCAGCCCCAGGGGCGTTTTCGGCTCGTGTCCCAAAAAGACGTTCTCGGCGATGGAAAGCTCGGGAATCAAGCTCAGTTCCTGGTGGATGATCGCAATCCCCTGCCACTGGGCATCCATCGGGCTGTGCATTTTCAGCGGCATTCCATCCAGGAGCAAAGCACCCTCGTAATCCGGGTACACACCGCAGAGAATCTTCATCAGCGTGGACTTACCCGCACCGTTCTCTCCCATCACTGCATGGATTTCGCCTTGCGAGACCGTGAAAGAAACGTCTTTCAGAACACGTGTGCTGGAAAAGCTTTTACTGATATTTTGGATTTCAAGCATATTCGTGAGGAGCCATCTTAATCGATCCAGCCCAGGTCGTTCAGCCGGTCAAATATGGCGCGTGCATAGACAATCTCGCCGCCAGGCGAGAGATGAACGCCATCCTCCAGGCTGACCAGAGCGGCGAGCGGAATGTCGCCGGCAGCCTTTTCCATCGCGATCTCCATGTTCAGCACCGGAATGCCGAAACATCCTGCGGCCTCACCGATCAGAGCGTTGTTTTCCACCAGGTGCCGCCAGGCGACGCCGGGAGATGCCGGGTTGACCAACAGGTGATACTGCAATGCCAGTGTCTTGATCCGCGCATCACGCAGAGCGGAGAAGATCTTGACAAGACTTTCCCGAGTTTTCGGATGGCACGGCCCAAGCGCCCCGGCATCGTTGCCGCCCAGCAGCACGACCGCAATGCCGGGCGATTCGCTCAGTACGTCCTCTTGAACGCGCTCCTCTGCTTCCACTGCCGTCTGCCCGGCCCAGCCGCGATTGAGTGTGGTGACGGTCCCCAAACCGCGCCGAGCTTCCAGCATAAGCCCCAGCAGATCTGAAAACTTGAGGTATTGATGCTGATACGGCTCGCGTGGACGCGGCCCGGTAATGCTGTCGCCGAAACACACGACGCGCAAAGGCTCGCTTTTAATAGGTGTCTGCGCTCCGGTCAAGCCGGCACCAAGTGGAAACCAGTCGACTCGCCCACTGCATGGATGCCCGCCCCTAAAATCTGATCCGTGCCGTAGACCGGCTCGGCCCGGAACCCCGGCGGGACAGTCACGCTGCCCCCGCCCCCGAACAGCGCCCTCCGGCCTGTCTCGGGCGCATACCATTCTACGCTGCCGTCCGCGAGGAGCGTTCGCACCTGCATAGCAGGGAGCAGCGCGTTGTAGGCGTGGTTCATCGGCCCGATCTCGGGCGGCATATTGACTTCCCCCTGGAACGGCGCATTGTCCAGCTCCATGACGCTCATTCCGATAGGCGCTTTGTTCGCCAGCATACGGAAGTAGATCGACGGGGATAAAACACCGTTGGTGAAGTCGTTGCTGCGGGTGTCGTCAGCCAGACCGCGATAATGGGTCACATAGCTCAGTTCCGGCGTTTCGCCATACTGTCGCCAGAACCCGGCAGCCGTGAGACCGAACGGGCTGAACGATTCCACCCAGGTCGTCAGGCCGATCTTTTCACAATCGGATTGAAACGCCATCAGGTCTTTGAATTGGGGGACAAGCTGAGGATCGGTGTAATTGATCGGCATCGCCCAGAGGTTATGGTACGAGTCGAAGAACACGCAGTCCAGGCCCAGGTCTTTGAGGTAACGCAGCTCGTCCAGAAGCCAGTCGTGGAAGCCAAGGCGCAGCGAGGCCGCGACCAGATTGCTGTAGTTGCCGTCCCAGGGTGCCCCGTTGTCGTAGCGGATCATCCATTCAGGATGCTGCCGGATAATCGGAGCGCTCTGTGCGGGCACCCCGATCCAGGTGGCGATCTTGATGCCGCGTGCATGCGCGGCTGCGCAGAACTCCCGAAACCGTTCCGGGCCGCCGTAACGCGCGTGGACATGGTAGTCAAACGGCGTACACATATTGGATACGAAGGGGAGGTCATGACCGGCATGGTTGCCGAAGCCTGTCACGTAGAACGTTTTGTACCCCATCTCCTGCATCCAGGGAAGCCGCGCTTCCCACCGGTCAAACAGGTCGGCGGGAGGATAGCCGATATGCTCGCCCGCTCCGCCGCAGGTATCCAGCCCGAATCCGGGCTCCGGCTCTACCCGTGGCAGTCCTGCCTGTTTCTGCCAGAGGAGCGAGATCGAGTCGTAAGCATCTGTCCAGAAATTAAGAGCATCAATGCGGGTCAGTCCGGGGGTCGCTGCCGCTAAAATATACTTGGCGGGCGTGAGATAGTCCTGCGTTTTAGGAAAGAAGTGCTGATCAAGATGACCGATCCCGATATTCTTCGGCTGCCATTCTACGAGCGTTCGGTAGTAATCCGCCTCCGCATAGTAGCAGAAAAGAAGACCCTCGGCCCCATACTGGGTGTCAAAAAGCGCCCCACCTGCTCCTCGGAGCTGCGCCTGGATAGGCAGGATGTACTCGTCGTTGGGGTCATTGGCGTAATCATGAAAAACGTCGGCGTTGTTGCTGCTGCCCTTTTCAAACGTCTCCGCGCTGGTGTAACCTTTTCCCTGCCGCGAAAGCGTCTGCTCCATAGGGCCTCCGATGGCCGCCATGTGCAGCGACAGCAGGGTAATTCCTTCAGGGTCCCCGCCTGCTTCCCAGGTTCCGCTGTCGAGCACCCAGTGGAAAGGATGCGTCAGGTGGAACTCATAGCGGTACGAGAACCCTGAGTAAGCATTCTGCCGGACATTCGGATGGCCGAAAGAGACCGTTTCCGGCGTCAGATGCCATCGGAAGGTACCGATTCCTTCCGGAGTGCGCCGGGGGGTGCGGACATAGGGAAACTGAAACATATCCAGCCGCCTCCCCAGGTCAGGAACGCTGCCGAGCGCTGCCGCTTCCAGAATCAGCGTGTCACCTTCTTCGGTCAGACCGGTGAGACGGTACCCGCTGAGGGTCCAGCCATCGCGCGTTTCCACATGGGGAAGCCGAAGACTGCCGGGCGCGATCAGGGGCAGCCCGGCGATTGTCGCCTGCTGAAGCCCTTGCAGCAGGCCGTTCTCGACAGCAAATTCCAGATGCACTCCGTTTCGAAGTGTCCCGATCACCCCCTGCTCCGTCCGGCTCCAGGAGGGTGAAGCGTTCGTCGTGCTCTCCATTATTTTTTCGTTCAAGGATTGGATCATAAGGAGAAACTACTCAAAAAGTCGATTGTATCCGAGAGGTCACTAATCGTCCGTGACCGTGTAATATTTATAACGTCCGTCCGCCGCTTTCTGGGTCAGCGTATCCAGCGTTTCCAACTTGACATGACCATCACACCACAGAGTATTCGTTCGCTGGGTGTGCCGCTCGGATACGTCACCATTACCGCCGGTGCCGAAGGTGCGTGGACTGCCGGCAGTGATCCCAGCCGGCTGACCACCGAGATCGGGCCACCAAACGTTGTAAGTGTGGGAGCCGCCGCCATCGCCAACGATCTCATTGACCAGCACTGTCGTTGCGGGAGCCGCAATCTTCGCCAGAGCCGCGCCCTGCAGCTCAAAGGTCGACTCATTTTCGTAAGTCCCGTTGATGGCATACGATCCGAATTTATAGCCGTTTTGGAAGTGATATAGGTTCACCGTGTCGTCGGGACAGTTGTAAACAGCCTCGCTTTTAACATAGGGATAGACCGCATCCATCCATTTATACGTTCCATTGGCCACACTAGAATCGTTGTAGCCATTCGGACCATACCAGGCACGTGGAACCAGCTCATCTGAGTCCTGTGTGTACTGTATGATGGCAAGTCCGATCTGCTTGAGGTTGGACTGGCAGGAAGCACGACGGGCGTTTTCACGGACTTTTTGGAAAACAGGGAATAAAATGGCGGCAAGAATGGCGATAATAGCGATCACGACGAGCAATTCAATGAGCGTAAACCCAAGACGACGTTTCATGAAACAATTCTCCTAGAATCAAATGCTACCTCTATTATAAAGTATAAGCGCCTGTCCTGCAATTGACCTGACTCGCCAAATAAAGTGTCATAATTCACCATTGACGTTATACGGCGGCGGGCAAAGCCGCTTTTAAGAGGTGAAGATTTCTGCATCTTTAGGCCTGGCGCAGCGTCGCCTGGACATGTCCCCGTGCTGGAATGGCCGCGTGCAAAGTGACTGCCCCGCCGGACTGCTGCACGGAGGCGCCCTCGACGCTCACCAAACCGCTCTTCAAACCGACTTCGCTGAGGTGAAAACTTACGGATCGCTCCACCGGCTGGTCGGTCAGGTTGAACAAGTTTATCACGCTTGTTTTCTCCGCCGGAAGCGTATGCGCGTGAGCGGTTTCCTCCAGGCCATAGAACGTGCCCTGCGTGTAAAAGCGCTTGAACTTCAAGTACGTCTTCATAGCCGACTTATGCGCCTGCCACACGGCGGGGTCGGGGTGCTGACCGCCGACACCCAAATGGCGGCAGGTACTCGCATACCACCAGAACACAAGGGCGTTGACATTGTCCGTCTTTAGCCCGATGTGCAGGTACAGGGGAATGCTGTACGCCAAGTTGTAGTAGTACAAGCTGAGTGCGTGGCCGCTCATCAGATCGCCCATCGAATCCCACATGAACTCGTGCCCCCACAGCTCGGTGTGTGAGTGGGGACGTGCATAGAGATAGTATGTCGGCGTATAATGAATAGAACTTGGGCCGGTCACAGGATCATGCAGCTCGATGTAAAGATGGGGATACTTTTCCCTGACGGCGTGCAGGATATGCCACACCCCTCGGGCATGCTCTTCACGGGTCGAGGGAACGGAGTGCCCGTGGCTGGGATCGTAACACGGCCCTGTGTACTGATCGCTGTCTATCATCATGAAGGTAATCCCGTTTTGCGCCAGGGTCATGAGCCGCTGCGTTTTAGACGCCTGAAAAACCGGAGACGGCACGCAGAGAAGCTCCGACGAGCGGGTTCCATTCTGTTCCATTTGGCGGCCTTCAAGGGGCACGACCTCCGCATCCGAATACGTCGGCGGGAACCCGGCCAGATCGATCCAGACCGAGACCTTCAGGCGATAATCCCGGCGCATCATCGCGACGAACGATGCCTCGGAACCCAATCGGTCGGCATCCCAGACGTGCGTGTTGGAGCCGGTCGACCAGCCAGGATCGAGGTAAAGCGCCTCACATCCGATTTCGTGCGCTTTAGCGGCCTGGGCCTTCATATCGTCCAGCGTGTACAGTTCCTTTTGAAGACGCGGAGCAACATTCTTCATAAACCCGGCTTCGTAAGCATGGGGCGCGAAGGCGTTAAAGAAGCCGTTTTCATAAAGCTCATTCCAGTGGACCGGCGGATTGTAGTCCTGACGAAGACCACAGCCTTTGCTGTCAGTATAGGCACGGTAAGCGTAATAGGCCTGCTTCCAGTCCCCCGGCACGATCCGCAGCAGCGTTTCCCCGAACTGAAAACTCCGACCCGGTGCGAACGGGACAAATCCTTCCGGTGATCCGTGTTTCCAAAAGCCCGCGCCGCCAAAGCAGAGCGTCGTATCCGCTGTCTGTGCCGGATCGGGCGGCATCGGCGTCAGCAGCGACCATTCCATTGCGTCTGGATTATGCTTGGCGAGCAGCAGCGAGGATTCTCCGGCAGTCAGCACCCAGCCTTCGGAACCCCAGGTCGGCGTTTGCTGGGTCGGTTCCGACCATCCGCCGTAAGAGCCGGACGTCTCAGCGACCGTTCGCAGGGGGAAATCACGGACGACGCCATCTGTTTCACGCCGGTAGGGCACGGCGCAAAAGTGAGTTGCTTCGGCGTCAGGCATCCAGGCTCCGGCGGATTTAAGCGTTTTCGCAAATCCGCATCGGAATTCCGGGCGGCTGACTGCCTGTGTTCCCAGGTTCCGAACGGTCAGCCTTTCGAGAATGGCGTTCGGCACCTTGGCGTCGGCAATGAATGTCTGCTCAATCGCCAGGTCGCCAAGCGATGCGAAGAAAGTGACGGCGGCATAGTTCTTTCCGTTTCGCTCCACATGCGGCTTTCCTGACAGCGCCGGGAAAGTCCCGCCCGGCCAGATATAGTCCGCATCGGCGTACAGGTGATTGGCGCTGATGTCTCGAAGCCGGTGGGGGTTGAGGCCTCTGGACGTATCGACGGTCAGTTCCACATGCCCATTCGTCAGGATCGTTTGGCCTGCCGTCATGTGAAGGCCGACGCCGTTCTCCTCGCTCGGATCGGCATGGCTTCGCGCGTTCATGCTAAGCGCTGTGATCAGGCCGGCGGTTCCGACCAGGAATGTATGGCGTGAAATCTTGTTCAATTTGCTCTATCCATTGCTTCTGAACGCCGACTGAGAAGTACGTCAATCTCTTGTTAGGCCAGTAATTTTCGTGGATTGCGCCCGATCATCGGGTACTGCTCGAGATCTACCACCGCTCCGCTCACAAGGGCGCCTTCACCGCTGACGAACAGCAAAGCAAACTCGGCGACCTCTTCCGGCGAAAGCAGCCGGCCGGACGGCGCGATGTTCGGCGGCAGACGCTCAGGCCAGTCATCCGGCAGTCCTTCTTTCATCTTCAGTGCATATTCGTTTTTCGTCAGAACCCAGCCGACATTGAAGTGGTTCACCCGGATCTTTTCCGGTCCATGCGCATCCGCCAAGTTCCTTGAAAGGGTCATCAGGCCGCCTTTGCTGATCGCATACGCCAGCTGGTTGTACTCGCCGCAGTATCCGTTCACCGAGCCGATGTTCAGGACTGCTCCCCCGCCCAGCCGCAGATACGGCAGAGCGGCCCGGAACAGCAGCAGAGGCGCACGCAGGTTGACGGCGATGGTCCGGTCAAATGTCTCGGCATCGGTGGTTTCGAGATCACTGCGCGTCATGACCGCCGCGTTGTTGACGAGAATATGAAGACCGCCAAAACGGGCCGCCGTGGCTGCAATCAGCTTCTCGCATTCCGAAGGCTGGGCTAAATCCGCCAGAATGCAGTCGGCGTCCCCGCCCCCGGCAGCCTTGATTTCTGCGGCGGCTTGTTCCGCGTCTTCCTTTATCAGCCCATGGATCATGACAGAAGCACCCGCCCGTGCCAGGCGGCGGGCAATCGCCTCACCAATACCCGTTGTCGAGCCTGTCACCAGAGCTATTTTGCAGGTCAGATCAATCATGCACTTCTCCAGGCAGCTTGAAATGCGTTCCGACTCTCCTGAATGACGGCGTCCAGATCGCTTCTCCATAACGAGTCCGGCAGCCAGTCTTCGGAAAACAGCTCCAGCGTGCAGGCTCCTCGGTAGCCGGCGGCGTGGATCGCACGGAGCAGCGGCGGCAGATCGATCTCCCCCTGCCCGATCACCGCACGGTCGCCAAAGCAGCGCGGCGTGTGCCAGTCGTTGATATGGACGCCAAAGATACGGTCGCCGCAAGCGCGGATATGCTCAGCCGCCGCCGCATCCTGCCAGACATGCCAGACATCGACCCAAATACCGAAGTTCGGACGGCTGACTGCGTGAACGATCCGCAGGGCTTCCGGCAGGCTGCACAGAAATGTGTCTGCGTTCATCAAAATCGGATTCAGTGGTTCCAGCGCAATCTTGATACCCTGGGCCGCGGCAAAATCCGCCAGCGCCGTGTATTCCCGGACGGCGACTTCGAAGGCGTCCCGAAAGTTTCCCGCAGGCGCGGCACCTGTGATCGTGACCAATGTCGTGCCGGGAGCAAGACGCCCGAAACGCACGATGGACTCACGCAGCAGAGCCATTCTTGCATCCGGCGCTTTCGGCTCCGGGCGAGGCGCATCGGGAAACAAAGAGTGCAGACGGGGCTGAACCGAAGAAACAACTAATCCAGCAGCGCGAACCAGGCTCATCTGTTCCTCGGCCTGCACGGCATCGGAGGACAGCTTGAACTCACAGATCTCGATAGCGTCTACGCCCAAACGCGCGTAATGTTCGATATCCTGCTCAAATGACCAGGGCCAGGTCGTGAACTCACTGACGCCAAAAAGAGGCTGCGGGGTCATCATGGAACCAGCACCGCCTTGACGATCTCACCTCGATGCATCGCCTCAAAGCTGTCACGCCACTCAGAAAGCGGGCTGACCCGGTTCAGGACTGGGCCAAGATCGATTTGCCCGCTTGCCAGCATGCCGATGACACGCTTCCACATCGGCCAGTTGTGGCTGTAGCTCCCCTGCAGCGTCACCCCCTTCTGGACCAGCGGGTCGAGCGACGCCCCGTAAGGCTGGGGACCCCACCCGACTTTTGTCACCTGGCCGCCAGGCCGCACGATGTCAAGGGCAAGCTGCAGCGTGGCCGAGATGCCGGCGGCATCGATGACAACGTCCACGCCGTAGCCATCCCCCAGGGCTTTGACCTGCGCCGCGACATCTTCGCCGGACGCCCCCAGTGTCTGCGTCGCGCCGACCTGACGGGCGGCTTCCAGGCGCTTGGCATCCGCAGGAACGCCGACCACGATCAGGGGGTCGGCCCCCGAAAGCTTTGCCATCAGAGCGCACAGCAGGCCGATGGGGCCCGGACCGATCACGACGACACTATCACCAGGCCGAATATGAGAATTGACGCAGACCGCATTGTAGGCTACGCAGCATGGCTCCGTCAGAGCCGCCTTCTCGAACGGCAGGGTGTCCGGCAGCCGGTGCAGGCACCGCTCGGGTACGCGCACAAACTGGGTCATCGCCCCGCTGACCCCGTAGCCGAAACCCAGCCGGTTCGGGTCGAGATTGTACTGGCCCGAACGGTAGAAAGGGGAGGCCGTGTCCAGCACCGCCGCCGTTTCGCTGACTACCCGGTCACCTTCCTTGAAGTTTCGGACACGTGTCCCAATTTGGGCAATGACACCCGCAAACTCATGGCCCAGCACCACCGGATAGTTGACCTTCCAGCTTTGCCTGCCGTGGTACTGATGCAGATCACTGCCGCAGACACCCACGGCCTGTACTGCCAGCAGGACATCTTCCTCGCCGATAGTCGGAATAGGAAGGTCGCGCATCTCCACCGACAGCGGCTCCTGCCCGTAGTTGACCACGCCCTGCATCGTGTCTGTCATAACGCTTTTTCCTTCCTGCCGTCTTGTTTCAGCGATGGCCCGATATCAAGAGACGGCCCGATATCGCCGTACTCATGGACTTTTCGGCAGATGAGGCGCAGCTTGCCTTCCAGATCCCCTCCCGCTGTTTTGAACGCATCTGCATCAATGGTCAGCGGCGCACCCAGCACGACCAGCGGCGCTCCATACTCCGGGCTGTGCATCGCCTGCTCGATGGACAGTCCGCCGACTGCCTGCACGGGAACACTGACCGCGCTGACGACTTCCCGCAGCTGGTCCAGCGGGCTGGGACAGGTGCCGCCTGCCGCGACAATGCCCCGGCGCTCATCGTAGCCGATATGATGGATGACGTAGTCACACCCGAGGTCTTCCAGACGCCGGGCGGCGGCCACCATATCCGAGGCCGCGAGATTGTCGCCCATCACCTGGATCCCGAAGTCTCGGCCGGCCTGCACGACAACTTTGATCGTCTCGGCATGGGCCCGCTCCATGACGACCACATGGGTCGCGCCGGCCTGAGCCATCATCTGCGCTTCCAGCCAGCCGCCATCCATGGTCTTCAGGTCCGCCACGATAGGAATGTCCGGAAATGCCGCCCGCAACGCCCGGACACCGTTCATGCCCTCGGCAATGATCAGCGGCGTCCCCGCTTCCAGCCAGTCGACCCCGGCCCGCACGGCCATGTGCGCCGTTTCCAATGCCTCGGGGATGCTGGTGACATCGAGTGAAATCTGAACGATTGTCTTCATGCTGTTACTCCAAACCATACTCGGCCATCTTTGCCCGCAGGAACTCGGCAGAAAGCCGCAGATGTTCCATGCCGACAGCCGGGTCATCGCCGTCCTCGATGCTGACCCAGCCTTGAAATCCCACACCGGCCAGGATCGAAAAGATACGGTCGTAGTCGTTCAGCCCGCGGCCAATGACGCCGTGCTTGAGAATTGACGAATAGCCTTTTTGGGGATGCGCTTCCTGCTCGTGCAACTCTTCCAAAGTACCGCCGGCAAAGTACCGGTCGCTGGCATGCATGCTGACGACGCGTTCTTTGACCGCTTCCAGCAGCGCTATCGGGTCGTCACCGGCAATCAAGGCATTGGACGGGTCGTAATTGACGCCGAACCACGGAGAATGCGGGATCGCCGCCAGGAGCTTGAGAAAAACGTCCTGCTTCTGCGCGAACTCGGGGTAATCCCAGTAGCCGTCCTTGTAGTGGTTTTCCAGGATCAAAATGACGCCGTGCTGCTCGGCATGAGGCAGCAGCGAAGTGATACACTCCGCCGCCATCTGGATTCCGTCGGCCTGGGAGACATCTTCTCGCCGCTGACCGCTGAGTACCCGGCACAATGTCCCGCCAAGCGCAGCCGTCGCCTCGATGACCCGCTTCTGCTGCTCGATCTGGGCCCTGCGGGCGGCAGGGTCGGGCTGGATGAAGTCCGGCGAATAGCACATCATAGGCATAGAAAGTCCATGCGCGTGAATGATCTGCCGCAGGTGCAGACGGGCGTCAGCCTGCACAGGCGTAAATCCCCAGTAAAACTCCAGGCCGTCAATATCCAGATGATCGGCGGCTTGGTCTATCCACTGCTTGGCGGTCATCGTGTGGTGAACGCAGAGGGCATCGAGAAAGCATTTTGGAAAGGCGGCAAGAGGCATAAAAGCAGTTCCTAAAGCGGTATCCGGCCGGGCGAAGGCCTAAATTCACTGCGCATCCAGTGAGCCGCCTGCGGGGAGGCAGATATAGGCTTCCAGGGGTTCGGCTCCTGCCTGAAAAGTCAGCTGCCGGACCCCATACGGCACCAGGAAGACATCGCCCTGACGGACTGAAGCCTCGCCGTCGCCCCACGCTATCCGTGCCGCCCCGGAAGTCACGACGACTAAGTAGTAGGGCGCAGAATGCTCCAGTATAAACTTGCCCGTTACTGCCAGGTGATCGACTCCGAAACAAGTTGTCGCCTCAGAGCCGATCACGCGGGAAAGGGAACCGCCGTCGGTGCGGCGGATTTCGACAGGATGCTTTTGTAAACGCGCCCGGATCTGCTCAGCGCTTTCTCCCTCATAGCGAAAACAGGTCAGCGCCGTTTCCGGGTCGAGTGGCCCCCACATGTCGGCTGCCGTCAGCTCCTGACCGGCACAGGTATGCTCCGGCTGGACCACCCAATCGGAAGGTTCCTGCACTTCCAGCAGGAAGACGCCGGGGCCGATCGCGTGCGGGAACCGTCCTGGAATAAAGTAGGTTTCCCCCGGTTTGACCGGGAAGCGATGAAGCATCGCTTCCATGGCCTCAGTGTCCTGCGCGAGAACAACACGCGCGAACTCTTCCTGACTGATTCCCGGCTTGAAGCCCATGAGCAGGTAAGGCTCTTCACCGGCGATTGTCCGTGTCCCAAGAATGAGCCAGGATTCCGATTTGCCATGCTCACTGGCATAGTGCCGGCGTGCAAACTCTTGATCCGGGTGACACTGAATAGGCAGCCGAACTTCGGAGTCCAAATACTTGCAGAGCAGGCTCATTTCAGAGGCGCTGCCGAGGTAATCCTGCGGGGCGGCGGCAATGACATCGCGCAGCAGCGGGCCCGGCGCATCGCCGCTCACACGAAGGCGTGACAGCCCTTCTTCCGCTCCCTGCGCGTGTTCTCCGTTGACAGCCAAAACGCACGATGCCAGCCAGTCCTCCGGAAAGTGTGTGTCTGCCGCCGGAGTGTGCCCCAGAAACGTATCGAGCAGCATCCCGCCGGTGTAACACCGCCAAACACGGTTTGACTCGAAGAAAAGCGGTATGGATGCGGTAAATGGTGTCGTCATAGCGTGTCTTTTGCAGAGCCGACTCGTTTATCGACTCACCGAGGCGTCCAATACTTGAATAATGCTGAGCATTGACAGTATAATGCACAAACCAGCAAAAGTCAATAAATACTTTTCAATAATCTGCATATACGCGCATAAAAACGCAGGATATATCATACTATGTTTAAAGAAGAACGACGCCGGAATATTCTTGCGACCCTCGAACGGGAACGGAAAGTCATTGCCAGTGAGTTAAGTGAAGCACTGCAGATTTCTGGAGATACCGTGCGGCGCGACCTGAACGAGATGGCTGCGACTGGTCTTCTGAAACGTGTTCACGGGGGGGCGCTGCCGCCTGCACCAACGCTGATTCCGTACCGGGTTCGCGAACAGGAATCCAATGCCGCCAAAGCGGCAATCGCTGCCGCGTGTGTCGGGCTGCTGCGATCAGGTCAAGTGATCATAATCGATAGTGGGACGACGGCACTGCGGATCGCGCAGGAGCTGCCGCTGGACCTAGAAGTGACGGTGGTGACGAACAGCGTGCCTGTGCTGGATACGCTGTCATCGCATCCGAGAGTGGAAGTCATCGGTATCGGAGGCAGCCTGTTCAAGGACATACGCTGCACGGTCGGCGCTCAGGCGGTAAGCGAGTTTCGGGCGATCAACGCCGATGTCTGCATTTTGGGGCTGAACGCGATCCATCCCGAAGTGGGGCTGTGCGTGCTGGAGCATGAAAGCATGCTGGTAAAGACTGCGATGATCCAGGGAGCCCGCCAGGTCGTGGCTGTCACGGCGTCAGACAAGCTTGGGACAATCGGCCCCTTTGTGTTCGGCCCACTGTCGGCGCTAACGCATCTCGTGACCGATTCCAATGCCTCGGAAGAAACGCTTGCGCCTTACCACAACGCCGGAATAATTGTTTTAATCGGAGAAGTGCCTGATCGTACAGGAGAAGTGCCTGATCGTACAGCAGATTAAGCACGTATAGCAGAATTGAGATCGGCAGCGAAGCGCAGCTATTTTTCGAGGCAATATTGCAGCCTGGTTTCGATTGTTCTCTGCTGGATTGAAGAGCTTCAACAAGAACGAGCTATTTTCGGAATTTGTTGTCACGGTGCCAGGAGAGAGCAGTGGGATCAGGATAGCATTTTGGAGATAAGGGAAGATGAATTGAAGAGCCTGTGGAAACAAAGCCTGCTGTGCCAGTCATGTGAGGCGAGGCAATAAGTTTGTAGTCGTCACTGATGGAAAACCCGCCTTGGTCAAAAGCCCAATGGTGATTGTGACAGAGAGCAAGACCATTGGACGGATGATTGTCTCCAAACAACGAAAAGTCTTTGATATGGCTGGCGGCGAGGACTCGGCTGTCACCAACACGCACCCCCAAACCGCAAACCGCACAGGAATTGTCATAGATGGAGTACATGACTTTCGGGAACAGTGCACTTCGCAGATATTCTACATCGCCTTCCCTGACCATTTTCCCTGCCTTTGGTTTAGGCTTGGTCTGTGCATCGGCAACAAGTCTGTCGACCTGTGCAGCAACCGGATCCGCAGCAACAATCGGCTGTACCTGCGCAGGCGTAATGCCAAAGTAAACTTGCAGCAGATGGGCATGCAGGGCTTCACGCGCTGCGCTTTCCTGAAGCAGCAGCCATAAATCCAGCTCAAATCGGGCGTAGTGTATGCGGGACCGAGCATCAGCGATAGAGTATGGCTCGCCGACATCTTTGCCGGTCAGCGACTGACCATTTTTGATGAAATACCAGAAGCCGTCTTGATAGAGATAACGGTACGGCATATAAACACGCTCCAGCCAATTACCGGGCGGGAGAGGAAGAATCTGCCAGTATTCGCGGAAGGAGGCAACCAATTTCACTGTCAAAATGACTTCATTGTCGGTGATGTGGCCGCGCTCGATTTCGTCTAAAATCGACAGCAGCAGAATAGGCTTATGCGGCGCCAGCCCCATATTGCGGCGCAGGTTGCCAAAAGAGTGAAGATATTTGTGGAGGATTTGCGCGTCCATGAATACGTAACATTATACCATTCAGGCTGTCGTTACCATTGGTCACATCAAGATAAGTGTGAGCGGAAGCCTCAAAACAGCAAAAAGGCTCATGCCCGTTTTATTTGGACATGAACCTTGCAATGCATACATTTTCAATCAAACAACTAGCGGCGCCCAGACTCGAACTGGGGACATTTCGGGTATGAACCGAACGCTCTAACCAACTGAGCTACGCCGCCATAAAACCATTAACGTGGTAGCACACCGGAATAGGCCCGACTTGCTGCGTCTGACTCATTATACTCGCGACTGAATGGCTTGTCAATCCCTGGGTTGGCCCATGCTAAGGGTATGATTGTAGCTCACACTGGTTATATCTCTGGCAAAGAGCAGGCCAAGTGACTGCATTGACCATGCCGCTATTCCCCCACCCAGTCGATCACTCGTCCATATAATCATAAATCTCGCTCAGCTTGTGAACCCGCTCCCCAACACCCCGCCGCGTGGCATCGTCACTTTTCCAGCCGAGTCGCACTTCAAAGCCAGCGGCCCGAAGCCCGTCACGCACGCGCCAGACGTCGGCCTGGTCACCGGACGAATAGGTATAAACGCAGATCACGAAGGCCGCCTCGGTGCTGCGTTGCGACGGTTTGGCAGTCGAGACTTTGGCTGAACTACCCAGCTTGCCCTCGC
>JBPBQB010000142.1:0-19481 GCA_050954545.1 Janthinobacterium lividum
GATGATGGTGATGACGGAGAACCCCAAGGTCATGGGCGAGTTCACGCTGAAGGCGCGGCAGAAGGGGCTGGGGTGGCTGGCAACGGCAGTGATGCTGGTCGCTGCCGTGGGCCTGTTTGCGACGTGGGGTCAGTGAAGCTGGGAGGAAGCAGGCTGCAAACGTAAGCCCAGAGGATATGGCAAGTACCTGGGTCAGGCTGCCGCTTGCGGCGTGGAAGCTGTGCGGATTCCGAACGGTGATAAAGTGAAGGCAGAAACGCGCGTTATGTGTAATAGTTAAGACTTAATCTGACACTTCTGGTAAACTGAGCGTGCTGCTCAGAGAAGGAGTGTTCCGAGTTGACGACTGAACAAAAGATCATCAAGAACAAAGTCGGCCTGCTAAAGTTGGCCGAGACGTTAGGCAGCGTGAGCCAAGCCTGCAAAGTCATCGGCTACAGTCGCGACAGCTTCTACCGCTTCCAAGAGTTGTACGAGACAGGCGGCGAACTAGCCTTGCAGGAGATCAGCCGCAAGAAACCTCTGGTCAAGAACCGTGTGGAAGCGCACATCGAAGAAGCTGTCTTGCACTGTGCTTTCGACCAACCTGCCTTCGGGCAGATGCGCGTGTCCAACGAACTCAAGAAGCAAGGCATTTTCATCTCCCCAGGCGGCGTGCGCTCCGTCTGGCTGCGGCACGACCTGGAAACGTTCGCTAAACGGCTCAAGGCACTCTCCGCCAAGGTCGCTCAGGACAACCTGATCCTGACCGAAGAGCAGCTTCGGGCGTTGGAGAAGGCCAAAGAAGAGAAAGCGGCCCACGGCGAGATCGAGACCGAGCATCCAGGCTATCTGGGAGCGCAGGATACTTTCTACGTCGGCACCCTCAAAGGGGTTGGGCGCATCTACCAGCAGACGTTCATTGACACCTACAGCCGTGTGGCCGCCGCCAAGTTGTACGACCGCAAGAAGAGAATGCTAGGAACGCACTGGTCGCGGCAGAAATGCTCAATGACCGCGTTCTGCCCTTCTTCGAGCAGGAAGACGTTCGTCTGCTGCGCCTGTTGACGGATCGCGGGAGTGAATATTGCGGCAACGTGCAGCATCACGAGTTCGAGTTGTACCTTGCCATCGAAGACGTTGACCATACGAAAACCAAGGCGAAGTCGCCACAGACCAATGGGATTTGTGAGCGGTTCCAGCGCACGATGCTCGAAGAGTTCTATCAGGTAGCGTTCCGCAAGAAGGTCTACTCAACGCTTGCTGAACTGCAATCCGATGTGGATGCTTGGCTGAGGTACTATAACGAAGAGCGTCCGCACAGCGGGCGTTACTGTTACGGCAAGACGCCGCTGCAGACCTGGTTGGAGAGCAAGCATCTGGCCCATGAAAAGATGCTGGATAGGATGCAACTTCCAGAAGTTGCTGTCGCCCGATGAGTCACAAGTGTCCGATCAAGTCCTGGCTATTACACAGAAATGCTCCTACGCAGGTCGGGTCCCACTGACTGCCTGCTCCTTCGCTCAGAATAAAGATGGCCTTCTTCCTCTCCATGCCCTGGCGGTAGGGCCTGTCAGTCGTCATCGCGCTGAACGCATCCGCCACCGCCATCAGGCGGGCGACGAGGGGCGTTTGCTCCCCCTTCAGTTCAAACGGATAACCATCCCCGTCCCAGCGTTCGTGATGATGACGCACGGCGTCCAGCGTGTCTTCCAGCCTATATCCCTGATCGCTGTGTCAGGGCCACGCCCTGCTGCCCCATCAAAGCCTGCGGCATGCCCACAGTTCTCAGCCTCTCGTAATCAAGTTTACTCAGAGCATTCATCACGGTACACTCAAACTGATGATCACAGTACACTCAAAGCGATTATCACGGTCATACTACTGCACGGCCTTTCCCGCAGGCTGTATCGCTGGAGGGTCCCGCACTTGCTGACACATATCCGAAGCTCAAAGAGCAGGCGCACCGCACTAAACGCGGCCATGGTTCTGCTTTCCGTCCTCCTGACAACCCTGCTGCGCCTGACACTGGACCCCTTCCTGGGTCGCAAGGCCGCCCTTATTATGTACTTCCCCGCCCTTGTCTTTAGTGCCTGGGTCGGCGGCTGGACAGGGGGGCTGGCCGCGCTCACGCTTTCGGCGCTCGCCGCCACCTATTGCTTTCTCTCCCCGCACCACAGCTTGACTATTGCAAGCCAGAGCGACCAGTTGACACTCCTGATCTTTACCGTGGTCGGCCTGAGCGTTTCGGCCATCAGCAGCGCCCAGCGTCGAACAAAGCAGCAAGCCGAGGAAAGCGCGGTTGCCCTGCGCGAGAGAGAAGTAATTCTGCGACAGAACGAGGCTACCCTGATTGAAAGCGAGGCCATCCTGCGTGAAAGCGAGACCCGCAAATCCGCCGTCCTCGAAGTTGCTTTGGACTGCATCATCACCGCAGACGGACGAGGCTGCATACTGGAGTTCAATCCTGCCGCAGAGCGCACCTTTGGCTATTCGCGGGCGGAGGTGCTCGGCAAACCAGTCGCCGAGACGATTATTCCGCATTCCCTGCGAACCGCCCACTACCGTGGTCTTGAAAACTACCTGACGAAGGGCGAGGGCCCCATCCTCCGCAAGCGGATCGAGGTGATCGGCATGCGCAAGGATGGCAGCGAGTTTCCTGTCGAGATCGCCATCGTTCCGACCCAGGGTATCGGCGTCGAGTTCACGGCATACCTGCGGGACATCACCGACCGCAGGCAGCAGGAAGAAGAGCGGGCAGAACTGCTGGAAGAAGTCCAGGCAAGTACGCTGAAGCAGCGGACATTCTTGCGGGACGTGCTGGCGTCGGTGACAGAAGGCCGCCTGGTTCTGTGCGACACGGCTTCGGACCTGCCCGCCGTGCCGCCTTCCTTTGGGCCATCGATCCCGCTGTCGATGGCAAGCGGGCTGCGTGACCTGCGGCGGTCGATCCAGGGGGCGTGCCAGGCGGCGGGTTTCTCCGAGGAGCGCTGCTACGATCTGGTGACTGCCGCGAGTGAGGCGGGAATGAATGCCGCGGTTCATGTAGGAAGCGGGGAAGGCCAGGTATTTGTGGATGAAGGCAGGAGCGTCGTGCAGGTCCGCATAGAAGACCGTGGTCCAGGCATCTCCCTGGAGAACCTGCCGCATGCAACGCTGATGAAGGGGTACAGCTCGGCAGGGACGCTTGGTCACGGGATGAAGATGATGCTGCAAACAGCGGACCATGTGTTTCTGCTCACGAGCAGCGTCGGCACGACGGTCGTCGTCGAGCAGGGACGGGTCGCCCCGCCCTCTGCGTGGTGATGTTCACGCCTGAACGCGAACCACGAGAAATGAAGAAACCGCACACTTCACGAATAGAACACAGAACAATTTAGAAACACGGAATGAATACAGAAAAAACCAACGCCGAGATGCTGATGGACAGCGACGAGCGTCTGCGCCTCCTGGAAGACAACGTGCGCGACTTTGCCATCATCGAACTGGCCTCAGACGGACGCATTGCCCACTGGAACCTCGGGGCTGAGCGCATCCTGGGCTATCAGGAAGCCGAGATCGTCGGCCAAAACATTGCCGTGATCTTCACGCCTGAGGATCGGGCGCAAGGCGTAGTCGCGCAAGAATTGAAAGGGGCCGTTGCCACAGGACGAGCAGACGATGAGCGCTGGCACGTCAAAAAAGATGGCACCAAGTTTTGGGCGAGCGGCATTATGACGGGCCTGCGCGACCCCGCAGGGAACCTTAGAGGCTTCGCCAAAATCCTGCGAGACCGAACGGAGAGCAAACAACTGGCCGAGGAACTGGCCGCCGCCAGTCGGCGAGAGCGGCGCACGGCAGAGGTTCTCCAGCGCTCAATTTTGATGGGTAATCTTGCCCAGCCGCTCACTGGCCTGGAAGTCAGCACGCAGTATGAGTCCGCGAGTGATGACCTGCTGGTCGGCGGGGACTTCTTCGACGCCTTTGCTCTGCCCAAAGGCAAATCGGCTTTGGTTTTGGGCGATGTCATGGGCAAGGGGCTAGCCGCCGCAGCGCAAACGGCGCAGGTGAAGTTCGCGCTGCGCGTGTTTCTCAGGGAGGGTGCTGATCCCGCTCAGGCGCTGGAGCGCTTGAACAGCTTTTTGTGCCAGTCGGAGCGGCTGGACAATCCAGGCCGCTCCGCGGAGTTTGTGGTCCTTTGCATCGCCGTGTTTGATGCCGCCAGCGGCAGCCTGTCGGTGTGCGGAGCAGGCATGGAGCCGCCTTTGGTGATGCGAGTCACGGGAGAATTGGAACAGGTAAAGACAGGTGGGCAGCCCTTAGGAGTGTTCGACGGGGCTCAATACACTTCCGAGGAACTTCACCTAGAGCAAGGGGACATAATCCTGCTGACAACGGATGGCATTACGGAAGCCAAGCAAAATGGTACATTTTTAGGCTACGAGGGAATGGTGCATTTGGCTCAGCAGTCGCTGGCGTTGGGATCGATGGACCTGGTCGGGAAGGCTATCCTGGAAGGGGCCCGCGCGTTCGCCGGGGGGAGTTTCCGCGATGATGTTTGCCTGCTGCTGGCGAGGCGTCAAGAAGTGAGTATTTGAGAAGTTTACGGTACGATTCTGCAAAACTTGCGTGTCTAACTTGTGGGTTTAAAAGGAGATGCTGATAGCACACGGCACGGAGACAGAAACCATCAGTCGAAAGCTTCAGCAGGGTCTGGCCGACTGGAACCCAAACCCGCTGGTTCCGAAAGCATTCCAGCACCCTGTTCAAAGCGAGGCGCTTAATGAAGTCATCGACGCCATCATTGCTTTAGCCCGTGCGCCGCTGGAAGAAGCGATCTGTTGTCAGCAGGAGCAAATACGGCACCTTGAGGAGAGGGTACATCGGCTGGAGCAGAGCGTTCAAGGATGATGCAAAGCTGCTCTGTTTCGGCTGACCGCGGTAGGCAGGTCCAGGGCCGGACGACGGTCCAGAACAGGGGCGCTCACCTCGGTTTTCAGACTCCCGAGTCTGGAAACTGAGGTGAGCAAAGTCATTATTTTCGGGAATTGAGTTCGGATCGGGAATGCCGCTCGGAGGAGTGGCCCAGAAGTGCGCGGATGAACGCCGCAACGCATTCAGGGTCTCACTAACTCCCCGAGCTTGCCTCTAGGATCGACAGAGCCTTTATCCTTTCCAGGCCCTGACGATACGGGCGATCCGTGGTCATCGCGCTGAACTGCCCTCCTAGGCTCCAGCGAACAGAACGTCTGTGCAGAGCCCCTTCCAGGACTTCGAGAAAAATGCGACGCCGGTTAAGAGGAACACTCGTCTTCATTAGTCACTGCATTGAAGCCGCCTGCCTGCACCCGCTCTTCGATGCTCCTCACTTTCGTCTCGGAGCATCGGCAAAATAATCCGTTCATGTCCCTTCCTGGATCGCTTCTGAATTTTGGAGCGTCCATACGGCAAGATAATCAGGATTAACCACGACATCGCCGCTTGGTTTCAGGCCCCCGTCGCGGTTTCCGATCACGACTATGGGTATCAAGTATGGGCATCAAGTTTACTGTAGGGCGTGTCCGCAGAAACGAATAGCCTCAAGCTTCGCGTACCATTAAGAACAAACCACTAGGAAATCATTATGCTATCGCCCCGCAGAATACTGCTCGTTTTGCCTCTGCTTTTTCTGCCCGCGCAGGCCCATGCTCAGAAGCCGAAGCCAGTTACTCCCGTGAACAAAGCGGAGATCTCTGAGACAGCAAAGCCAGGGAGTCCGCTTCCTCTTTCGCAGCGCGACACGCTGAACTTCAAGTACGCGGACCTGGGAGACTCCTACCTCCCTTACCCTGCGTTCATAGGGACGTTTGCGAACGGTCAGCAAGCGCAGTTCCTCATCGACACGGGCTCCGATGGGCTCAGCATCAGTGACGAACTCGCCCAAAAATTGGGGCTCTCGCCAGACGCGTCGCGGCTCCTCGATAAATCGCTGGTCGTCGATGGCAAGCCCATCAAAGAAGTGACCATGCCAGATTGCGTGATCCAGCTCTCTTTATTATCGTACCCCCTCTCCAGCGCAAAGTCCGAGGGAAAATTCACGATCAACGGCGCGGCGAATGTCATCCCCGCGAAGCACATCGGTTTTATCGGCGCGGACGGCATTTTTGGCACGGCCCTGCTGAGCGGGTCGGCGGCCATTTTCGATGGGCCGAGGAAAGAAGGCACGTTTATCGTTGGCGGCAAACTCACGGCAACAGAGCGGGAGCAGCTCGGCTTTCCCGCGTTAGCCGCCTCCGTGGCTGCCTCACCGCCCCAGGTGGGGAGCTCCTCTTTGGTCACGCTTTCCGTGACCTTGGAAAACAAGGGCGTCTCTCGCGAGGTCACGCTCCTTTTAGACACAGGCAGCAACGTGACGACGATCTCGCGGGACTTAGCCATGGCGATTGGCCTAGAACCTGTTCATTCGTCGACGACGTCTGGGGTATTAGGCTCAGAAGAAACGGAAAATGCCCCCGTTGAGACCCTGAGGATCGGCGACCTTGCCCTGCATGGTGTTTCGGTGGTTTATCCGAGCAAAGACAAGGCCGCCTCGGTCAACGGCGGGCCAAAAGGCAGCGTGTCGAGTAAATTAGGCATGGACATTTTGGCGGGGTATCGCGTCCTGATTGACCTGCCAGCCAGCCGAATGTACATCATGCCTGAAGTGCCTCAGGTGAATATTCTCCCAAAATAACACGCTGCAATTCCTGGAAAAGTTTATCGAGAGTCAACTGGTGCAATCTTCACTTATGCGCATATCGCTTCGGCATGTCAGCCAGAAACCGCTCAATCAAAACACGTGAACTCACCGAAAACTCATTCGCATGACGGTATTCGGCCAGGAGTTTCCCCAGCATGGCCCAGCGCATTTGAGCTTGCTGCTTGTCCCCATGGTCGAACTGACGGCGAATGCTCGTCTCGATTTCCGCATCAGTTTCTGCCTCTGACAAAGCTGTACGAAGAACCTGTTCAAGCTCTTGATGCTCTTTGTCGGAAGCCGAGAAATCGAAAAGAAAACGGCGAAGATTTTGGAAGATGGTCATTTGTTTCTTTTTCAGGGAAGAGACTTAGCACGTTCAATCGGTGCATGTCATTCCATGGAGCTCTGCCTGGAAAGCCAAGCCTGGATGACTTCCTCATTGATAAGAAGCGGGCATTTCATGCGAACGGCGAGATTGACCGCATCGCTGGGGCGCATATCGATCTGGTGGACTTGATCGCCGACACGCAGATTTACCACGGCATAAAAGATTTCCGCGCGCAATTCGTGAATGTAAGCCTCTTCCACCGTCGCGCCTGCCACTGCCAGACAGTTAATCATCGTGTCATAGGTTAAGGGACGCTCAAGCGGCTTGTCTTCCAGGCCAAGCTGAATTGCCCATGCCTCAAATTGCCCGATGAAGATGCGAATATCCCGCTTGGCTTCATCCGCGAACTGAAGATAGAACCATTCAGCTTGCTGATCATCCTTGAAGTAAAACACGCCTTTGACCTCGACGGGCACACGTTTTTCAGTCATAGGTTTTTACCGATTTCTGGTCTTTATGCTCAGATCGATATTCGCTGGTCTCAGTCGGACGGGACATTAACAAAGCCGCGACCTCGCTTTGGAGTTTTGAGTTAGTCATCCAAAAATCTTTAGTATGGTCTGAACTTCAGCGTGGCGCTCGCTCGAATATAGCAGGGCGCTCGCTCGAATATAGCGGGGCATTCACCCGAAGGTGGCGACATATCTCAGTGATCAGTAGATGCTATTCTCCCAATGATCGCGAGCGCAACGAATCCAATCAACAAGCCCGCAACGACAAGGCAGCCAAACCTTTTCGGCTGAAACTTCTTGGCAGGATCAAGCGGGAGTTCACAGAAGACTGCCCCAACGCCCGATCCAATAGATAATACCAAAAGGAGTAGCCCGATGCCTAGCGAGTAATTTCGGACAGCGGTTTCTTCAGGCGAATCGGCACGTGCGAATATGACTCCTAAGAAAAAGAGGGCGGGCAAAACAGAAATGGCTGAAAGAATTGTCAAGGTAATGCGGCGTTTACGTCTCATAAGGCGGAGCGTCCGTCTGGAACCCCAGCGCACCGAAATCCAAGACACCTACCACGAGCCTTGGGTGGCCGTCCCCGTCGATACCACGGCTTCGCTAATTCGGGTGGACCCACCCAGCTCCCGCCGCGCTCGCTGCGAATGCCCGTCGGCACCGCATTCTGCGGGTCAAAAAGAAGAGCGTCAGGGCGCTCATAGAAATTAGGTGCGTACCAGTCGCGGCACCACTGCCAGACGTTTCCTGCCATATGATGCAAGCCGAACGGCGACATGCCAAGCCGCGAGGAAACGGAGGCGGCGGGCATTGTGTCGGCTTGATAAAGCGCACCCGCCTTGTGCTGAGCCACCTGCGCCGTGATCCCTTGTGCCTCGGAGTCTGCAGACGGCACGGGCGGCCTTTCACCGCCCCGTGCCGCATATTCCCACTGGGCTTCTGAGGGCAGGTGGCTGTAGCCCGAGTCGGCAAGCGGAGCGCGCACGGACATAGCCGAAATCTCTTGGTCAGCCGAATCTTTAAGGTCATCGGGTAGGATTCCATTGCCCAGGTAAAAGCGCCAGTTACGGCGGTGAGCCCATAGCGAGTAAGCGTTAGCCCCATACCAGGACACCAGGATCATCGGCTGGCGGTCCGTTCCAGGGAGCGGTTCCCAGCCCCGCCTGGTTTGCCGAAGCGGGAACTGGTGCCTGCGCTTATCGTCCGTGCCGACCCCGCACCAAAGGTCCAGGGTGGACTTGGGGACATCGCCCACCGAGTTCAGGAAGCCAGAGAAAGCCGTATTCGAGACAGGCTCGGCATCCATCAAGAACGCACTCAGGCAGGCGCGGTGCGCAGGCTTCTGATCGGCCACACCGCTTGCATCATTGCCGATCCAGGTTCCTGCCGCAGGGATCAGAACGCACCGCATGCCATCGGTCTGCCGCAGGTACTGCGCTTGCCTCTCTCGGTTTGGGCTCAACGCCTCGTACAGCGGTCCGTCCGTCCATTCCCCCGGGCGCATCCGTCCGCCCCGCTGCGTAAATGGCACTTCGTCGGCGAAGGCTACGGGAGGACGTTCCCGCCGCCAGTTCTTTCGAGCAGGTGTCCCCGTTCCCCATCGCTCTCTCACCAGGGAAGCCACGGCGCGTAAGGTGACAGGCGACTTGGTGAATATCGCCCCTGCGGCATCGTCAGGAATGGTCACGCCGAACTTTTCCTCCAGAGTCATGATCAGCTCAACGACTTCCAGGCTATCGATGCCCAGGTCTTCAAGCAGCCGAGATTCTGGTGAGATGGTAGCGGGGTCGAGGTCACACTGCTCGGCGGTGATGGCAACGACGCGCCACTCCAGTTCCCATTGAGGCGGCAGTTCACTGCCTTTGTGTGTCGTCAAAGTGAGTTTCCCCGTAGGTCTTGAAAGAAGTTCCAGTAGTTGAGGCGTCAGATTGTTGCCACTGCCTACTTCTTCGCTTCCACTTTCAGAAATATCTCAGCAGGCGCACTCTCAAAATACTTGAACAGCGCAGGGCACAGCCAGCCTTCCATCCCGAGCTCTTCCGAGCGGTAGACATTGCCGCTCAGCTCAGGCCGCACCCAGTCCAGTTTCTGCGTGTACCCGGGAAACGCAGACGCCGAGAAGACAATGCGGAAGCCTTTTTTGGCGTCGGGAATGTCGGCAACCAGAGCATCGATCATCGTGTCTGCGCCGCCGACAAACGGCTCCTGCTCCAGGCCGACACGAGCATCGTCAAACACCCACAGCCCTTCATAATCATAAGGTGCAATCACAAATAATGAGTTCATGATATTCTTTTTTCTCTAAACCCTGACAAAAAGATGCGCCACAAAGCCAAATACGAGGATCATGCCACAGCGCGTCAGAGCCAGCCCAAATGACGGGACAAATGCGCGGGATAATCTCTCTGACCAAGTGAGCTCTCTATTCTTTTCCTTGGCAGCTTCGGAGTGGGCTGGCAATGGATTATACTTGTAGGCCAAAAAGCCAAACAGAATGTCAAGCCCTGCCGCGATAGCCAAAGGCAACGGAGCGACATGAAATTGCGGCACGACAAACCAGTCCCAGAACAAGGTTACGATCCAGGCATGGATCACAGTGATGAGCGGGAACCAGATCAGCAGGCTAAGCCCGAGCAAGAGCAAAGGCCGCTTTACCGAAGATGGCTCAGTTTCTCCGGACGGATCGCTGGCAGTTTTGAGTTTGTTCATATCCTTTCAGACACGCCACTCGCCCGAAAGTTGCGGCTATGGATTCGGCCTGCACCAGGCGCTGAGCCTGACAAAGAAATGGCGATCCTCGCGGTCTGCCCAGGCTCTGGTTTCGTAATGCGCTCTGTTCTCGTCCCAGCGAAGCTGCTCGCTCAATTGCGCCAGTTCTTTGCCGAATGGATCGGGTTCTTTGGCGAAGCCGATGAATAGAAAAAGACGCAGTCCAATGTGACGCTCCGCCAGGGCCGATGGTTTCCAGAGGTTGCTGAGATCCCGATCCATCCGCAGCTCCTGCCAGCGCTCCTCGTATTTGTTGTGAGGCTCAAGGCGGTAGGCGGAGCCAAACTTCCTCACCTTGATCTTGGACGTGCGGACAACGCGCATCTCGGCGCGGGTCTTATCAGGCAGGTTGAAATTGAACGCGCCGTCGCGGATGTTCGCCCAGCCCGTACTGCACCCGAAAGCCTCCAAGCACGGCTTGAGGCACAGATGCCACTCCTGATGAAGCCGTGGGAAGGGCTTGTCCATGGCCTTGTGTTCCTCGCAGGCATACAGACCGAGTGGAAGGGTCTTCTGGTCAAAAGCGTCCAGTGCCTCCAGAAGGGCAAGACTTAGATTAGCGTCGGTGTTGCTCATTGGTTTGGGATCAGGGTGCCATCCTATTAGGATTAGAGTGCCATCCTGTTGACAAGCAAACCAGTTTTGCGCCGCTTCGTAGCCGGTCAGCAAAGAGCGCGGCAAGGTATCAGAGAGTTTTGCCAGTCAGGGGCGCGCCCGCGGTAGGGCCGAAGGAGACGTTCTGCCGAATGTCTAGCTGCACCCCACCGTCTGTGAAGTGCGCGGTGAGCGTGACGGCGTGGGGCGTTTCACAGAAATAGGCCGTCAGGACATACGTGTATTCAGCGGCCCACGCGCCTCGCGCGGCCACCGGCCGCTCTGTCCCCGCACCGAAGGTCGTCGTTCCGTGCCGCCACGCCGACGCGCCCGTCTCGATCCGGTGGACGCCCCCAGCGTCCCGAACGGTCACAGTTGCTCCGCCCTGGCTGAAGTCCCACCGTGCCGTCTCGATCCGGTATTCGTCCTCGGCGTTTGCCCCGAAGGCGTAAGTTCGGCCCGAGACGGATGCAGCGAAGGGGGACTCAACATCGCCCTCCGGCGCGGGCAGCGACAGTGCCGCGAGGCGCCTACGGAGGGCGTCCTGCGCCGCCGGGTCCGCCGGCAGGACGCCCGGTCCCAGCGCGGGCAGCAAATGCTCCCACACGAGGCTGAGGATGCCGCCCATGTCGCCCGAGCCTGCCGTAATCGCGACAACGGCTTCCTGCTCGGGCAGAACGACGCAGAACTGGCCGAACGCGCCGTCGCCCCGGTACGCGCCGTGGCGGCAGCGCCAGAACTGGTAGCCGTACCCCTGCGCCCAGTCGCTGTCCGGGTTGTCACCGTTGGAGACCTGCGCCGACGTCGCCTCGGCTACCCACCCGGCGGGGAGCAGCTGCGTGCCGTTCCATTCTCCGTCCTGCAGGTACAGGAGGCCGAACCGGGCGATGTCCTCCGTCGTGATACTCAGGCCCCAGCCGCCGACATTGATCCCCTGCGGGCTGCTCTCCCAGGTCGGGGCCGCGATGCCGAGCGGCCTAAAGAGGCGCGGCCCCAGAAACTCCAGCAGGGTCTGCCCGGTCGCCTTCTGCACGACCGCCGAGACCAGGTACGTCGCGCCGCTGTTGTAGACGAAGTGCGTGCCGGGCGCGTGCTCCACCGGCAGCGCCAGGAAGGCCCGGACCCAGTCGCCGCCGGCCCGCAGTCTGCCCGTTGTGTCCTGGTCGTGCCCCGTCGACATAGATAGCAGGTGGCGCAGGCGCATGGCCGCCAGATGCGGGCCAGGGCCTGCGGGCGCTTCGTTAGGGAAAAAGGACAAGACAGCATCGTCGAGCGACAGGAAGCCTTCCGCCGCCGCAAGTCCGGCTGCGGTCGCTGCAAAGCTTTTCGAGAGTGAGTACAGCATGTGCGGGGCCGTCGGACTATACGGGTCCCACCACCCTTCAGCGATGATGCGCCCGCGCCGCACCACCATCAGGCTGTGCAGGCCCAGCGCCCGGTGCTCGGCGTCGTCCACGAAGGCCAGCACGGCGGATGAGGGCATCCCCTGCGCCTCCGGCGTACTGCGCGGCAGCGCTTCCCCACCGGGGCCGGACAGCGGCGCGATCGGTTCGCCGGTTAGGGCTTCTTCGGATATGCCTTGTTTGGTCAAGGCTTCTTCAATGATCAGGGCTTCTTCGGTGGTCATCGGTACCTCCTTAAGTTTTCCCCGCCGCAACTGGCAGGAAGGCGTGAGGGTCTTATGATACCCGCCCGGAAAACCGGGGCGGGAACGGCAACGTGTTCTTCATCCATTTCTTTGTCCCTGGACGGCCAGACAGAGTTTCGTCAGGAAGAAATGGTTTCGCCAGGAAGAAATGATCTCTGTTAGGGGAAATGGTTTCGTCAGGGGAATCGGTTTCGTTAGGTGAAGAGTGTAAACTCTCCATGTTTGCCATTGTAGAGGAACGCACATTCCTCAAGGACATCGCGCCCAATGACCATGAGGAGGCTGCCGCCTAGGCGGCTCCCAAGAACGCGCTCCAGATCCCCCGCAAAGCCTATGCCGGCGACCGAGAAGTGAACCGCATAAACCTCGATCCCGTGGGTGTCTCTTCCATAATCTGCATCTCTTCCACCCTCCACAGCCACTTCCGCGACATCAATCACCGGCAGCGCAAGAGCCCTTGCGGCCTGAGAGTCGATCAGGGAGAGTTCGGCTTGGGTGCTGATCAGCGCAAAGCCGGTCAGCGCGGGGCGAACCTGCTTGCTGAGGCGTGCAAGTCCAGGAAGAGCGCTTTGGGGGACGCTCAGGGTCACCTCCACAACCGGTCCCGTGCGGCGCAGGATAACCGCCGGGTCGCCTCTCTGCTCAGTCCCGCTTTGTGGTTCAGACTCACGAAGTGGTTCAGAGTGCCTTTGTCGTTGAGATTGGACCCGCAAGATCGCCACCGATATACACCGTTTCTCCCGCTGACAGCGTGAACCGCTTGCGGGGACCAACTTCCCGGATCAGATGGCTTGCCGTGCCAAACCGCCGTGCTCCCTCTGCGGAAGCCTCAGCAAAGCTGCTGAAGAAGCCGATCAACTCGCGTTCATTGACCAGGGCAAATGTGCCCGCGTGTTCTTCCATCCACAGCGGGAGCGACTCCGCAAAGAACCGTCGCTCTGCAATCAGCGGCTCTTGTTCTAAATCTTGTTCTAAATCTTGTTCAAAAGCGGAGGCAGCGCTGTCTTGAACGCCGGCTGAGCGGCCTTGGCTTCTTCGACCTGCGTCCCATTCTACCACATCCCCTGCCCCCATCACATCCCCCGGCCCGATCGCCACCGCTGGGGCTGCGCCGGCAAGCTGAGCCTCCAGCGCGCTCACGAAGTCCAGCAGCGAAATGCCGAGCACGTCGCACACTTGCCTGAGTTCGAGGATATCGAGCCGCCGCTCCCCGGTTTCATAGTTACTGACGATGGCTTGCAGTGTATCGAGCTTTTTTGCCATCTGCCGCTGCGTCAGTCCGGCGTCCGCGCGAAGCTGGCGCAGAAGCCCGAGAAGTACCTCCTGCCCCGATGTGTAAATGCTCTTCTTCATGCCCCTATTCTAAGGGGCAGGGGGCTTTGATTAAGAAATCTAATCAAAGCAAGAGGCAGTATGAATTCTGACCAGAAAACGTGATATACTGAAATCGAAGGACTTATTTCTAAACCTTGGTGACCAACCTCTCTTACGAACGTAAAGGAACTCATTTTATGGACGCAGATGTCAAGCCGGTCGCACCGGCATGGACGAAGCCTGTCGCAAACTTAGGTGTCAAAGCAGGGGTGCTAGGCGTCGGCGGAGTGATGCTCGCGGGCCTATTGGCCGGCTGGATCTACGCCAGCTCGCTCGGCTATCAGCTCGATCCCGGCGCACTCTTTGATCCCCACAACACCTACAGCAGCGTTCTCGTGGGCCTCGCCCTGGGCCTCGCCGCAAGAGCGCTGCGCCCGTTTTCTGTGCAGACCTGGCGCCTTATCTGGATCGCCGCAGCCATCCTGTATCCAATCTGCATGGTCACGGCCTTCCATGCCATTACCGGGCTTGCCCAGCAAAGCGTCATAAACAGCTCGATGCAGCGATTCCAGGACAACTTCCGCGTAGGGTATGGGCGCGACGCGACGCCGCAGGAAACGGCGTTTGCCCAGGAACACATTCAGCAAGAACTCGATCAAATGCCAAGCGACCCGAACATGGGGCACCAGGCGCAGAGCAGCGTGACCGGGAACTGGTTCTGGGGACCTATCTGGGTGTCTCTCATTGCCGGGATCATTCTGAAAACGCGTGGATACCGCTTGAAGCACCAGATCAACCTGAGTCGGTTCATTGAGAAGACAGACGAAGATCAATGAAGACTGAGGAATACCAATAAAGAACAGGTCCAGCGGGACGTTAAGCAAGGGCATTCTGGCACCCCGCTCTGCGGAAATTTACCACAATTTAGGGATTGCCTACAGCGCCGGGGAACAGTTCAGCGACGCGATTGACGCGTTTACTCAGGCCATCGCGCTGCAGGCAGAGTACCCGGAAGCGCATTACGGCTTGGCCGATGCTCTGTTTAAGTCGGGGGACATGCAGGAAAGTATTGGGCATTTCCAGGCCGCACTCTCGCTATGCCCGCCGGAAGCGGAGGACGCACTTCTCACGCTGCATTACAACCTCGGCGTGGCTTTCTCGCGCGTGGGTAGAGAGAGTGACGCCGTCACACAGTGGCGAAAGGCCATTCAGATCGACCCGGGCTTCACGGGAAGCCACTCGGCCATTGCGAACGCCCTGTTGAGCCGGGGCGACGTGCGGGACGCAGCGTTCTATCTGGACATCATTGCCCGCCTCCATCCGGATTCCGTGGTAGCCCGCCAGGAAGCCATTGCAGTTTACAAAGAGGCGTTAAAGGAGGAGCGCCGCAGCCCAGGGCTCATCTCTGTTGCGGCAGCGCAGTCTGAGGTCGATTCTCTGCTTGTTCAGGCAGCAAGCCGCGAAACGGACTTTGCGGTCTTGCTGCTGAAGCTGGAGTGCTGCCAGGTGCGCTGCATAGAAAGCCGTAAAGTCGACCGAAATGATCTTGCGAGAGGCGGAGCGGTCGCGGGCGGCATCATGGGATTACTTGGTGGCCCGCTCGGCATCGCGGCGGGGGCGTACATTGGGGCCAGGATCTTCGGCGGCTCAGCGAACGGGCGCGACGCGTGGAGCCCGGTCCTCGACAGCATCAGCGTGCTAAAAGCCAGGCTCCTGCCCGGCGAGAAGGCTTAGCAAACAACTCGGCGAAACCACATCTCACCAGACAGGAGCGTATGGGCACTTTACTTGAGATGCCAGCAAGCAGCTTTTGTTTGATGCACGGCATGTGCTTCCACTGGCAATTGGGCATCTGCTATCTCAGAACAGCAGTGTACCAGAACAGCAGTGTATGCGAAAGCGATGCGTAATATGCTCTCGTTGCTCCTAGGCTGAAGGCTCAGGCAATCAGCAGCTCTTTGAAGTTAATATAACTATCTTTGCCGTAAGCTTCGACGACATCTTCGCGCTGGCCGCGCAGCAGGTAGATCCGTAGATTGTCTTCCTCGGCTGACATCGCTTTTTTCAGGCGCAGGCGGAGCGTTTCCAGCTGGGCTTCATTGACGGTGCATTCGAACACGGAGAACTGAACGCGCTGCCCATGCCCTTCGCAGATCTTAGCAATCTGCCGCAGACGTGCCCGGCCCGGCTTTGTCAGCGTGTTGACATCATAAGTCACAAGAATGTCCATCACAGTGCCTCACACCAAAATCTTTACACCAAAAACGGAATGTAGCTGTCTAAATCGCCGCGCAGGTGCCGGGCCAAAAGACGCGCCTGGAGATGCGGCAGCAGGCCAAACGGCGCTTTTTCTTTCAGCAGGGGATGCGGCACTTCTTCTTTCTTGCGGTCCTGGTAGGCTCCCAGCACGATCTTCCGGCCCACTTCCGTCAGCAGGACGCTTTCACCGGCTTCGTCTCGCTGCTCGAAATGCTCCGGGCGGATCTGCTTGCGATTAATGAGTGTCAGGGCCAGTCGGTCCGCGAGGCACGGGCGGAACTCTTCCATCAAATCCAGCGCCAGCGACGGCCGGCCAGGCCTTAGCGCATGCAGAAAACCGAACTGGGGATCAAGCCCGACCCCTTCGCAGGCCGCCGTACAGTCTGCCGCGAGCAAGGCATATAAAAATGACAGCAGGGCATTGACCCGGTCACGCGGCGGGCGGCGTGTCCGCAGCCGGAACGAAAAATCATCACTAGAAACGAAAATCATCGCACCAAAGACTTCAAAGTACAGCGCCGCTGCCTGGCCTTCGATCCCGCGCACGGCATCGGTGTTCGGCTGCAGGATCAGCGATGTGAGTAGCAGCCCAAGTGCAAGGCCGCAGGCCCGCAGTACCGCGCCGTCCTCTGCCGATTTCGTGTCCCGTGCCGCCCGCATCACCGATTGATAACAATTCTTGATCTTTCCCGCCACAATCGACCGCGCGATCTCTGTCGTGCGGGTTTCGTCCCGCTGGGCTTCATACTGGGCCTGTCGCAGCAGGACGTTCCCACACATCGGTCCGACCACCCGCGCCTTGAACCGTCCGCCGTAGTCCATCAGATTGATCGCCCGGCCTTCCGCCGCGCAGCGGTGCATGGCCTGCGTAGACATCATTGCATTGCCAAACAGCATGACCGATCCCAGATGATGCAGCGGCACCTGGGCCAGCTTTATCCCCTCCGCTTCGACTTTCAGTGCATCGTGATCCAGACGGACATAGGCATCCGGCGTCATCACAAACAGCGTATTGAGCAGTTCTCGTGTCATCTCAGCCCCTTTTCACTCACCAAATTTCACTCTACTGTCGACAGCGTGTAGAGCTGCTGGGATAGACGGGCATGACGTGCCGCTACCACCGTCGCCGGCACACAGGCATCCAGCAACGAACACTGCGGGCAGCGCTTGTCGTTCAGCGCCGGAGGCAGTGGCCCTCGGCTTTGCTGGACCGCGCGGACCTGATCGATAATATCACGGGTTTCGTCGCGCAGCTCGTCCCCAAACACGACCTCCCGCCGCCGATGCGTTTGAAGCGAAAAGACGGCCCCCTGCTCCACTGTCACGTTCAGCATTTCTTCGAGGCAGAACGCCTGGGCGCAAAGCTGTACATCATCATGCCGCCGCTCCCGGCGCTGTCCGTTTTTGTATTCGACGGGAACCACCCGCCCGTCGGGATGAAACTCAATCACATCTCCTTTGCCTTGCAGTCCCAGCCGGTCTGACCAGAGCGGCAGCGCCCGTTCCATCCGCACTCCATTTTCAACGGTAGAATGCGCCTGATCCGCGCGTTCATGGGCATAGCGACCCCGCAGCGTGAAGACATTTTCGTCAAAGATGCGCTCGACATGGATCAGCGCACATTGGCGCGGGCAGTACGAATAATGTTCCAGCGCCGAAATCAGAACCGGCCAGTCCTCTTCCATTTTGATCTCCAATCTCACCAACGTAATAGAGCCAGTGCTAAATACAGGGTGTTTGCATCTTTGCCATGCTCCGTGAAGTTCCAATCCTCACCGACTCTATTGAACCGGTGCTATCCCCCGAGAGGAATATTACTCTGATGAAACTGTCTAACATTTCAATCCTCACCGGCTCAATAGAGCCGGTGCTACTGCTGCTGGTAAAGCTGACAATATCAATCTACCTGTTTCAATCCTCACCGGCTCAATAGAGCCGGTGCTACTCGATCTGCGCCTGCTCTGCCAGGGTGTTGGTCTGCGTGTTTCAATCCTCACCGGCTCAATAGAGCCGGTGCTACGGCTTCGCAAGTTCAGTTTTCCGAGGCCGACAAAGCGTTTCAATCCTCACCGGCTCAATAGAGCCGGTGCTACTTTGCCCTTCTCGCCCTCCTGCCGGTTCTCGCTGCCTGCGTCCTGCCGGGGGGGGGCGGTTACAACGACCTGCCGCCTGATGATGAATGGTTTCAATCCTCACCGGCTCAATAGAGCCGGTGCTACAACGGGCATTGTTCTCTAAGTCCTTTGCCGCCTGCTGTTTCAATCCTCACCGGCTCAATAGAGCCGGTGCTACATCGGTATGTAATCCGATGCACTGGTAAGCTACGCGTTTCAATCCTCACCGGCTCAATAGAGCCGGTGCTACCGGCTCATCGGCTATTGTGACAATGGAGAACTTCCAGTTTCAATCCTCACCGGCTCAATAGAGCCGGTGCTACGCGTGACTGGCTGACCGTAGACAACACTGGCAGCAGTTTCAATCCTCACCGGCTCAATAGAGCCGGTGCTACCTCTTAGAACAGATGATCCATTACGGCAACCTTCTGTTTCAATCCTCACCGGCTCAATAGAGCCGGTGCTACGTATCGGTGCGGGACAGGGGCAGGATTGGGGGCAGGTTTCAATCCTCACCGGCTCAATAGAGCCGGTGCTACTAATGTCCATGTAAGTAAACACTACGAATGGAGTTTCAATCCTCACCGGCTCAATAGAGCCGGTGCTACGGCGACCCAGTGGCTTAAAAGTGGCGATCACCCGTTTCAATCCTCACCGGCTCAATAGAGCCGGTGCTACTATCCTTGTGAGTGCGTGTCAGGCGAAGGGGAAATAGTTTCAATCCTCACCGGCTCAATAGAGCCGGTGCTACCACTTAATCACCCGGTTTCGTTGCAATTATTGTCAGTTTCAATCCTCACCGGCTCAATAGAGCCGGTGCTACGGTCGATTTGTGAAGCAATTTGGGCCCGCCGCAGGCTCACTTTGGCGGAGTGGGCTTGCGACAGGGGTTGCTGCTTCACACCACACAGCGCGAACCTCCTGGGAAATGGACCAGAGCTTGGGGTTCGCGCCATGGCTTTACCCCTCGACCAGAGAGGTAAGAAGAACGCCGTCGGGCATTTCCCGGTTCAGCGTGACATTGTAATCTTCATAACGGCGTGGGGCGACGACGCCTGTTTTGAGCGACGTTTCCAGCTTGGCAAACAGGGTATGAGCCGGGGCGTTGCCCAGGTCTTTCTCGTGACTGAAGACGTACAATCCGCGGCAGGACATCAGGCCACGGGCAGCGGAATGGTCGAGGTCCCACATATTGATCAGAGCAGTCCAGAATAGTTCTAAGTCGGCGGACGTGACACCAGTGCCTTTGTCCTTTCGAGCGAAC
>JBPBQB010000137.1:0-19357 GCA_050954545.1 Janthinobacterium lividum
GCCAGTTGAACGATCAGAAACGGGAAGTTCCCCTCACCCCAGTGCTGACGCCAATCTCCGATCATCGCCGGCAGCAGTTTCCGGTACTGCGCCGCATTCCCGGCGTTGGCTTCGCCCTGATACCAGAGCGCACCTTTGATCCCAAACGATTCGAGAGGGCTGATCATGCCGTCATACAACGCCGTCGGGAAGTTCGGGTTGTTGTCTAGCGACGCCGGTACCGGTGTCGCCTGCGTCAGTGGGACACCGATATGGTAATGCCACGGCCCGGCCAGCGGCAGGTTCTCGCCGCCGGGGACTTCTAAGCTCAGTCCGGACGGATCGCCCCAAATCCCGCCTTTGCCGCCAGTGTCCAGCACCCGCACTGCCACCACATTGCCGGTCGGCTTCAGCAGAGTAGCTGCGACGGGATAAGCACGCGGCACATTGTAGCCTGCTGTGGCCCCGACTTGCGTCCCATTGACCCATGTCGTTTCGTTGTCGTCCGCCATCAGATGTAGCACGGCAGCTTTGCCGGTATCTGTCGCAGGCAGATCGAAAGTCCGCCGGAACCAGATCACACCATTGAAACCGGCAAGCTCCGGGATGCCCGCATCCTGAAACAGACCTGGCGTTGGGATTTTCTTCCAGGCCGAGTCATCCACAGTCGGATTCTGCCAGTCAGCAGGTGTGCCGGGATCGTTTTTCGTGTACCAGTTCGCCAAACGCTGATCCAAGCTGCCTGTGCTGGTCCGTGCGGCATCAAGCTGATCGAGCTGCGGCACGAAATCCGGGACATTCCTCCGCAGGGCCGCCTCACTTGTCCAGGCTTCCGCAGGTGTCCCGCCCCAGGACGACAACAATAAACCAATCGGCACATGGACATTCTGCTCTAAGTTTTTGCCGAAGAAGTAAGCGACCGCGCTGAACCCACTCCAAGTCCCCTGGCTTTTGATCGTATCAGGAGTGCAGGCCTGCCACTGCCCGCTCGTGACCGCTAATGGACTTTCAGACGTCGTTTTGCTGACCGTGAACAGCCGGATATTCGGATCATTCGCGGCGGCGATAGTCTGGTCAGGATTAATTAGATTGCCGACCCCGAACTCCATATTGGACTGCCCCGAGCAAAGCCAGACATCCCCGATCATGACATTTTGCAGTGTCACTGTGTGCGGGCCAGCGACAGAAAGCGTATACGGCCCACCGGCAGTAAATGGCCCGATCTTCGCTGTCCATTTGCCATCCGCCCCGGCAGCAGCGGTCGCCGTCTTCCCATTCAGCGTGACTGTGACCGATTGCCCCGGCGCAGCCCACCCCCAAACCGGGTCAGCCATGCCGCGCTGCAATACCATGTTGTCGGTAAACAGCGGACTGAGGAACGGCTTAGGTGCCTCTGCCGGTGCCGGGCTGAGGTTCAAGGCCGCAAAAGTCGCAATCAGCAAAGTAGGTAATGCCATGCGGCGGATCAAATTAGGTGATGTCATTGGGTTTCCTGTCTCATGGATGGTATTCGTGATAAGAATGTTCAGAGTGTTCGGGCGACTGAAGTCGCGGCAACAAGTTCACAAAACCTGCCTTCGCAGGTTAATACAAAATCTCCGATATAAATTCTGTATGAGTCCACGAAGGTGGACTTTGCGAACTTGTTGCCGCGACTTCAGTCGCCCGACATCCGTATCTTAATCTAATTGTTCCAGTTCTTGGTCAAAAGTCTGATGACGATGATGCTGCTCTTGATTCCGAATATACTCTTGAACTCTCGGCAGCTCACGCGCCGACACAGCAAACGCCCCGTAACCGCCCTGCCACTTGAACCACTCACCGGGGGCAGTCTCATGGGTGATAAGATGCGAAGAACTACCCTTCACCTGCTGGGCAATTATTGCGACGGTAACTGTTGTTGGAAACCGTACCAGAAGATGAACATGCTCGGACATCGCATATTGAGCGATTACCGTCACTTTCAGGTTACGGCACTCCGATTGGATGCAGGCACCGATGGCCGCTTTCCACTCCGGCAAAATGATCGGCTGGCGATCCCAGGTCGCCCAAACCAGATGAAGGTGGAGCTGTGTGTATGGCTCATGCATTTCCTTTGCGTCTCCTATTCTTCCATGATGATCTGTATCAGAACTCTGTACTGAGCTAATCTGTATTAACCTGCGAAGGCAGGTTTTGCGAACTTGTTGCCGCGACTTCAGTCGCCCGACATTCCTAACACTTTTCTCCTTTTTACTCCCCCATCACACCCCAGCTACCCGACACCGTGTCGCTGGGAGCCAGCGTGACCAGCCCCAATTCCGGGTGATTAAACGCATCTGAGCCGCAGGTCATCGGCTCGATGGCAAGCGACCGGCGGCTGTGATCCGGGGGCAGCGGGTCGCCGGAATAGAGAACAACATAGTCAAACGCCGAGTCCATCCACACTGTCAGAGACTTCTGACTCTCGGAATCCGATAAGCGCACATGAACCCGCCCGTCGGCATCGCGCTGGGGTTGGACATAGCACAGGTTCAGCACGGCATCGTGAATAGGATGCGGTTGACGGAAATCATACGGCGTCCCCTCGACCGGCAGAATGCGGCCTGTCGGGACAAGGTCTTTGTACTCTTGGTAGCCGTCAAACGGCACATGCAGCGTGTCGCCGTTAATAAGTGCAGAGCCGACCGTGTAATACGGATGAAACCCCGCTGCGACCGGGGCCGGAGTCTTCCCAGTGTTCTTAATATCGAACGAGACTGTCAAACCGGTCTCTTCTAACTGATACGAGACACGGATACTGAGCGCGAATGGGTAACCGGGGTTCTCGCTCTCGTGAATCTCCGTGGTAAAGACGGCTTCCTGCGGCGAGGGCTGGTCAGATTCCCAGATCTTCTTACGCACAAAGCCATGAATGGCGTTCGGCCCTTCCGAGTCGTTTTTGTCCATTTGCAGTGTCTGACCGCCGAACGTGTACTTGCCTTCCGCGATCCGTCCGGGAAAGGGAATTAAGACATCCCCTTGACCGCCGATTTTATTCGCCGCCCCGGAGTAACCGGTAATCAATTCCGTATCGGCTTTGGTCAGGCCGCGCAGGGACGCGCCATACGGGGAAACAACTAAGTGCCAGTCGCCGGACGTCAATGTCAGTTCTGCCTCGGGTGTCACTGCTTCTGTGTTTGTTGGAGTGTCCATGATACTGCTTCTATTCGCCGCCCGATTCCTCCATTCCTGCATCTTTCTTTAAGCAATTCTGTATTAACCTGCGAAGGCAGGTTTTGCGAACTTGTTGCTGCGACTTTAGTCGCCCGCTCCTTAACTTCTGAGGCATTACTGTCCCACTTTGACACAAGGCCGCGAATCCAGTATAATGGTGTCAGCGTCCCAACGTTTCGAAGATCGCTTCGATTGCAGACGCACCATTTTACCGCACGGAGTATCACGAAAATCATGCCCAGGACACGACGCACCCCGGCGTCCGACCCCCTCGCCCAAGATGCGGCGCAGGTCGAGACCCCTCCGGTGACTTCCGACACGTCATTCACTTCCGACCCGCCTGCTGCGGAACCAGTCAAGACACCCCGGCGACGCGCCCCGCGCCCGCCGAAAGCTGAACCACAGGCCACAGATGCCGCACCAGCCGCCGAAGTGCCGGACGCCGCGCCGAAGCGCCAGCGCGGACGACGTGCCGCTGCTGCTGAACCAGCGGCTGCGCCCGAAATAGCGACTGCTGCGCCTCTGCCGGATGCCGCGCCCCCGCGTCGTCGCGGTCGCCGCACGGCAACTCCCGAAGCCACCGCGCCGGACACAGCGGCGGCAGAGTCTCCTACTGAAGCAGCGGCTCCTGAAACCGTCGTCAAAGCACCCACCCGGCGGCGTGGTCAGGCGCGTCAGGTGACGCCTGAACCAGTCTCCATCGCTGAAGAAACGCCGGAGCTTCCCGATATCGAAGCGCCGGTGATCGAAGCAGAAACTATCACCGAAGCGCCACCAACAGAGTCCGCCTCCAAGCGTCGTCGCGGACGTCGCCGTGGCTCGTCAGCCCCCGCAGCGCTCCCCGAGACGGATCTGCCGGATGCCGAAGCGCCCGTTGTCGAACTAGACAGCAGCGACGAAGCAGACGAAGAGGCTGAAACCGAAGCAGCCCCTGACGACACGGCGAAGCAAAGCAAGCGCTCCCGGCGGGGGCGACGCCGCCGGGGCGGCCTGGAAGAAGTCACCACGGAGATGCTGGAAGCTGCCGGGTCGACCCTGCTGCTCCCCGACGAAATTGCGGAAATCGAAGCCCCGGAAGACGACGACGATGCTTCGCTCGTCTACCCGCCCCCTGCCGCGCCCACGTACACCGCGCCGCTTCTTGTCGCTCGTGCCCTGCCGCCTGCCGATAATCTGTCCGTGCCACGCGTCAGTGCTTCTCTCGCCGTGCAGACGCGCGGCTTGTCCAAAATCCGTGTCAACACTCAGGACCATGCCCCGTACTTCTTCTTCGTCAATACGGAAACGGCCCGCGACGGCGAAACCGTCGAGGCCCAGATCCGCGATGCCGCGGCAAACGGCATTCATCTGTTCTCCGGCGTCATGTACCTGCCCCTGCGAAATGCTTACGGTGACCGGTCGTTTGGTGCGATTGATGCATTGATTTCTCAGGTTCTGACCGCCGATCCCGACGGCTTCATACTGCCCCGCCTCCAGTTTGTTCCGACGAATTATTGGGCGAGAACCCATACCGATCAGCTTGCCAAGTACTCGAACGGCGAAGAAGGCGATGTTTCGCTGGCTTCCACCGAGTTCTGGGCGGACTGTGTCGACGCGCTGGACGCCCTGATCGCCCACTTCAACGACCCATCCACGCCAGGAGGCGACCGGGTCATCGGCTTCCATCTCGACCGGGGCGAGTGGTTCTACGACTCGCTCTCGGGTTATGATTTATCTCTGCCGAACCAGACCGCGTTCCAGAACTGGCTCCACGCCAAGTATCAGAACTTGTACGCGCTTCGGGCCGCCTGGCACGATGCCGATGTCACATTTGAAGACGCTGCCATTCCTGCCTGGCCGGGCATGACAGCGACCCTCAAGAAGACCGATACGCCGCTATACTTCACCCGCCGCGAAGGCCGCTGGCCGGATTATGCCCAGTTCTCATCCGAGATCGTCGCCGAAATCATCGGCGGCCTGGCTGCAGCCATCAAGACATTGTCTCAGGGTAACCTGCTGGTCGCGGCCTCCTACGGCTACACGCTGGAGTTTGCAGGCCGCAGCGATTCCGGCCATCTGGCCCTCGGAAAGCTGCTCAAGTCGCCCCATCTGGACATTGTCGCCGGGCCGAACTCCTACGCCGGACGCGGGGTTGGCAACCCCGCCGCCTTCGGTGCGCCCCTCGACTCGGTCACCCTCCACCGCAAGCTCTGGCTGGTGGAAGACGATACCAAGACATTCCTCGCCGACGCCGAGACCGACGACACCTACAACCCCAAGATCGCCTCGGGCGCGGATACGCAGGCTATCCATCAGCGTCATTTCGGGGCCGCACTGGCCCACCGGGCCGGTGTCACCTGGATGGATCTCTGGGGGCAGGGCTGGCTCAATAATCCAGACATCTGGCGGGAGCTTGGCGGCTTGTCTAAAGAATCCAGCCGCTGGGAACAGCTTGTCCCGACCCCGCCGCCTGCCCCGGACGTCGTCGTGCTCGTCGACGAAACCTCGCTGGCCTACCTGAAAACCGATCCAAACGGCCTCGGAACGCATCTCGTCAGCCGGACCCGTGACCTCCTGCTCCGCGCGGGCGGCTCCGTCGGTTTCTACCTACAAAGCGATGTCACCCAGCCGAGCTTCCCCGACGCCAAGCTGTATTTGTTCCTGAACGCCCTGCGTTTGACCACGGAAGAGCGAGCTGCGATCCGCGAGAAGCTGCAAAAGCCCGGTAAGACTTTGGCCTGGCTTTACGCCCCCGGTGTCTTCGATGAAAACGGACCTTCGTCCGAGGAAGCCGGTGAAGTCGTCGGCATGGCCCTGCGCCCACAGCCGTGGAACTCACGCGGCGGCAGCCAGGCCACCGACATCAAGCACCCGATCACAGACCGCATCCGGGGCGTCAAGAAGATCGGCACTGAAGAGATCCTAAACCCGCTCTACGCCGTTTCCGACCCGCAGGCGACTGTCATTGCCGAGTACACCGTCACCGGCGCGGCCTCCCTTGCCGTGCGCGAGCACAAAGCCGGCTGGAAATCCGTTTTCTTCGGCGATCCCTACCTGACCACCGAGCTTCTGCGCGGCCTGTACGCCTACGCGAACATCCCCGTCTACGATGGTCAGGACGACAGCGTCTACGCCGGCAGCGACGGTTCCCTAACCATCCACGGCTCGTTCACCGGCCAGCGCACCATCAGCCTGCCCCGCAAGGCCTCGGTGTACGATGTCTTCGACAACAAGATCATCGCCACCAACGCCCGCTCCTTCCGCGCCTTCGTCCGTGCCCGAACCACCCGCCTCTACCTCTGGGGCGACGGCGACATTCTCGCCCGCACAACCGGCCTGGACCTGCCCGCCCAGTCCGCCGAAGCCGAGCCGGCCCCGACCGTCTCCACGCCCCCGCCGCTGACCCCACGGGAGCCGCGCCCTGAGCTTACGTCCGATATCCCCGGCTTAGAACCCGAACTGGTTGTCCAGACCGTCACCGCCCTGGAAACGCTGGAAGCCACCCTCACCGAGACCAGCGTCGACCTCGACGCCGACCAGTTCACCGATGAGCCTTCCGACGACGCCTCCGAGACCGAAGAAGTCGACAGTGCCGGTGCCCCCCTCCGCCGCAGCCGCTGGCAGCGACGCCGCGCCGCTACCCGCGCCCGCCGCGACGCCGAACGAGCCGCAAAACTCACCGAAACCGCTTCCGATGGCAGCCTTCCGACTCCCGCCCCCGTCGACTTCGCCACCCTCATGCCCGGCCTCCCCCCCCGCCGGACGCCTCCCCCCGCCTCCGCCCGCGTCGCCGACATAGTAGCCGCCGACATCGCCGACGACGAAGCCTTCCGCCTCACCGAGTCCACTTTCTCCGAGTCCGCTTTCTCTGAGACCACACTGTCTGAGACAACCATCTCCGACACTGCCGCCCTAGGCTTCAGCGACGCCGCCCTCACCGATATGTCCGACGACTTCACCGCCGTCGAAGAAGAAGCCGAGAGTGAGTAGGAAAATAGCACTGTAAGTTACTGCATAGGTAATAACATACGCTTTTTGATTGACGGCCTGAGCAGAATGCAGTATAACGCATGATTTTAAAGGGAGATTGAAATGCCTCGTCATAGTTGGACAGTTGATGATGACCTTATTGCATATCATGTTTTTCGTTTTGGCCCACGCGATATAGATGGCACCATACAAGAAATTGGCGAGATACTAGGCATGGGCTTTAATAGCTTCAACCTCAAGCTTGCCAATTTTAAGGCGATTGCTGGCCTTGGCGGATTGGAAAACTACACTCGACAATCTGTGCAAGTGTATGAAAAATATAGCAAATTATCCGACAGTGAAGCTCGTTTAGCCGGGGTTGAAGCAATTGGTCGTGCCTTTGAAGCCCACAGCATTCGTTAAAATCGATTTGTGTGATTTTGTATATGCAAAAACTTGTGAATAGACTCTATGCATAAATCCTAGGTTGGAAGACTATGGCTTCTGAAGTGTGGTTGTGTGACTGCACGGGCCGGCAACCGCTTTGCTGAAGATCTGGTTTCCCAATCTAGGGGAAATTAAGCAAGAGATCTAATGAAATAATTATGCAGGAACAATTAACATGATGGCTTCTACCCCCGCACCTCCATCTAAAGTAGCGGATGACATTCAAAAGTTAGCTGAAAGCTTCGCTACCAAATTTATATCGAAAATTGATGTGCGTACCGTCGATATGGAAGCGGATGATAATTCACATTACCTTATCTATCAGGTACTTGGTATCTCCGATAAAGAAGGCAAGATGATCGATTTGTATCAAAACAAAGGCCGATTCTTGTACCAATACGCAGGTGCATTTCTGGAACGCGCAGCAAAACTTTGTTTTCTCGAACGCTTTCCTGACTCTGGGGCGGCTCGGATACCAAATACTTTAGGACTGCGCCCGAAAACATTTGAAATAGATTGCCTTGTCGAACAGCGAGATGCTTTAGAAATTAAATGGCGTGATGCGACCACTGACGGCGACCATATTACGAAGGAGCATACCAGAATCCGGGTTATCTCCGATGCAGGTTATAAACCAATTCGTGTCATGTTTTATTATCCAAACCGTTTACAAGCTATCCGCATTCAGCAAGCACTTGCGACGCTCTATGCAGGAATAAATGGTGAGTATCATTACGGAAATGAGGCGTGGGAATACGTTAGGAATTATACGGACGTTGATCTAAAGAGTATCTTAGAAGGTATTGCGGGAGAGAATGTCAAAAAATGGCAAGCGTCAAAGTCTTAAAGGGAGATTGTTTAACTGTTCTCGATGATTTTCCTGAACAGTCTTTTGATCTGATCTACCTTGATCCTCCATTTTTTACTCAAAAGCACCATCAACTGACGACACGCGATGGAGCTACTACGTTCCGATTTCAAGACATATGGGATTCTCATCAGGAATATGGAAGTTTTCTTTATGAGCGCATCGTTAAGTTACATCAACGGCTGTCTGAGACAGGCTCCCTTTTCTTTCATTGCGACAAAAATGCTTCTCACATAATACGTTTGATCTTAGATCAAATATTTGGGAGCGAGAATTTCCAGTCTGAAATTATATGGACTTACAGAAGATGGTCAAACTCGTCGAAAAGTCTGTTGCCCGCCCATCAGACTATCTTTTTTTATTCAAAGAGTTCCCGCCTCAAGTTTCACCAAACATATACTGATTATTCTGAAACTACTAATCTCGACCAAATTTCCCAAAAAAGAGCGAGAGATGAGCGCAACAAATCTATCTACGCTAGAGATGGCAACGGTAATCCAGTGCTCCAGGGAGCTAAAAAGGGTGTTCCATTGAGCGATGTTTGGGACATTCCCTTTTTAAATCCTAAAGCTAAGGAACGAGCAGGCTATCCTACTCAAAAACCTGTTTTCTTGCTGGAACGCATTATTAGCCTTTGTACTGATAAAGGGGACTGGGTTTTAGACCCATTTTGTGGTAGTGGAACGAGCTTAGTAGCGTCGCAATTTCTTGAACGCAATGCTATTGGTATTGATATTTCCGAATCGGCAATTGAACTAACCCAAAACAGGCTAAATAATCCTATAAGAACAACCTCTCTTCTCTTAAAGCACGGTCGCGCAAATTATGCAAGAACTGATTTTCAAGTTTTGGATCATCTGAAAGGCATTGAATATTTTGTAGTCCAACGTAATAATGGTATAGATGCTATTCTCAAGGATGAAGTTGAGGGCAAACCGGTGTTCATACGCATACAGCGAGAAGGAGAAGATTTAAGCGAGGCGATTTCAGCTTTGAATAAAGCTGTCAGTCACAAAGGCCCAGCATATCTTATCTTGGTTGTAATTAATCAAACCGAACTTACATTGGATATCGAAAGCATCCAATCATCTAACTACATACATTTGGTGAATAGTCCTGCAATAGCTATAAAAGCATATATAGAACAGATGGGAAATCAACCTGATGACTGTTTTGGCCGAGAATTATTGAATAATTCGTTGTACCCGCCACCCACTGTCGTCATATAATCATTGTCGAAAAACTTATGTCACAGGTGAAGTGAGGGGAGAAATTTCACGTAACATTGACGACATCCAGCGCGATTTAATCGGCTGCCTGCATCGTGTCCGCGCAGCCGAAACACTTCTTGTCTTGGAGGCCAACCAGCCACTTGCGGAAATCTAGCCATTCCGGGACTATGGAGAGGATTTTGCCGTGGGAGTCGGTGAGGTTCAGAACTAATCTCGCTTTGTCAAGCGTATACTATCTGTGTGTTACTGCCAATAAAGTTGAAGGATGCGGCGACGGCAGCCTTCCACGACAACCGCAAGCTTGCTGAGATGTCACCAGAAGACCGAGAACTCGCTGCACAAGGCTATGAGCAGATGGCAGAACAGATGCGTGGCTCGGAAGCGGGGCTGGCCCGGCTTTACAATTTGGAGCGTGCTAAGTTCCTGCGTGGGCAGGTCAACAGAATTGCCGCAAAAGCGCGGCTTTTTGGTGACGAGATCGGCTATTCTCGTTCTACCGAAACAAAGTAGATAGGAGCATCTTAATGTTCAAGTTTGCAGAAGGCGCCCAGGTTGCTATCAAAAGCGACAACGCGACCCTGGGTTTAATGGCAGGAGACATCGGCAAAGTCTGGGCCTTGTATTCAACTGAGCCTCCGGCCTACGAAGTGACATTCTGTGCTCAGGACAGCGAATTCGATGCGCTGATGTATGAGGATGAGTTAGTTGAACCCGTGACTGAACGGGAAACGCTCTCGGTCCGGTCGGAGAATACTCTGGTATCGGCCTAATTCTGCTGCCGTTTCTGTTACAATTGCCACATGAACAAAAGCACTATGAACAGTACATCAAACAGCTCTTTGGTCACTAACTCGGCGGCTGACTTATCTGCTCCCTCCCGCACTGATTGGGAGCGCGTGGATGCGCTTTCGGATAAAGACATAGACACCTCCGACATACCACCCCTGACTGAAGAAGATTTTGCCCGGTCTTCGTGGCGATTTCCAGCGATCTCGCATACGGAAAATAGGCTTCCTACTCAGGCAGTAACGGTAGAAGTGGCTGTCGATGAAGAGATTCTGGCCTGGTTCCAATCGCAGGGCCAAGACTATCCTCAGCGAATGCGGGCTGCTTTGCGCCTATATGCCGAGGCTCATCAGGCAGCCTCTTAACCTTGTGACAGTTATGAACACGATCCGAACTGTGCGCCGAGAAGATTTGCCGGGCTTGTTGAACCTGTACGTGCATCTCAATCCCGACAACGCCTCCCTGCCTGGAAACGAGCATCTTCAGCAAGTATGGCAGCAGATATTGAGCGACCCGAAACTGCACTGCTTCGTCGCAGAAACAAACGGGACATTGACCGGCACTTGCCTGTTAGTGATCGTGCCGAATCTGACACGCAGCGCACGTCCTTTTGGCGTCATCGAAAATGTGGTCATTCACAGAGATTACCGGCGGCAAGGGATCGGCTCACAACTGATGCGTCATACTTTAGATGGGGCTTGGGGTGGTGGCTGTTACAAAGCTATGCTGCTCAGTGGTTCCCGGCGCGAAGAGGCGCATCGTTTTTATGAGGGGTTAGGGTTCAAGCGCGACAGCAAAGTCGGGTTCGTCGCCATGCCTGCTGCATTGCCAAAAGGCTAAGTCCGCACCAATGCAAAAAGCTTTGTCTCAGCCGACACTTATCTTGATGGCCGGTCTGCCGGGGGCGGGCAAGTCAAGCTTGTCGCTGGCACTGGGCAGGGAGCTTGGGTGGCCCGTGCTCGACAAAGACACGGTCAAAACGACGCTGCTTGAGGCTGCCGCGCCTGAAAACATCGCTGGCCCCGCTTCTTATTATGTCCCGCTTGCTCTCTGCGAAGACCTTCTCGTGCGGCAGAAACTGTCCGTGATTTTTGATAGCCCTGCTGCTTACCCAAACGTAGTGGAGCAGGCGCAGAAGATAGCCCATGCCGCAGGTGGGACACTTATAATCCTCTTATGCGACGCCGACCATCAAGTCCGCAATCAGCGCCTCGCAAGCCGGTCCCGCCGCTTGTCCCAGATGGCGAACGACCCCACTACCGACGAAGAAGCCCGGCTTCGCTTCTCGCATCTGTCGGCAAATGCTCTGAGACTAGATATGCAGCGTCCAATTGATACGCTGGTAGAAGAAGTTCTTGCCAATATGTAAGCGCTGCTAAATGTCTGCATTCTGCAATCTCCATGGATTATGCTACAATCATTTGATCGCCGAAATCAACCTGTCTCGGAATTTTGGAGATGATTTCGCGAGTGGTATTAGCGAGTAACTGTCATGAGAGAAAATATCATGGTTCTTCCTAAACTCACTGCCGAAGAAACTGCCTTCGGGGCTGAGCTTTCACTCGAAGAGTGCCTCTCCTAGCGAGTAGTTTTCAACTACTCGATCTTACTGCATAACATTAGCTAGTAACCAGATCACAGCACCGAGGAAGCAACCGACCTCATCTAATCCGCAGTCGCGGAGCGACTTTCATTCAAGAGTAGACCGGCACTTCCAGTGCCGGTTTCCTTATCCAGCTAAATTATTCTGCAATCTTTCTGAACTCTTTGGTATAATAGCACGTCAGTATGGCAAGACAACTCCCGGCAGCCGCCTGGGGTTTGGAGGCTTGGACGATGATTCACTCTCCCGCAGACTCTCGCAATCTCGCTCACCTGCTCCGCCGAGCGGGCTTCGGCGCACGGCCCGATGAATGGTCGGCCTACGCGAAGCTTGGCCTTGCGGGCACCACGCAGCAGTTGTTACACCCGGAAACGATGCCTGATCCCTTTGGCACCATTCTTCAGGACATTCAGGGCGATTATGTCGACTTTGACTCTCTGGACAGCATCAAAAAGTGGTGGCTGTACCGGATGTCCCACACCCCCCGGCCCCTCGAAGAGAAGCTGACCCTGTTCTGGCACGGGCACTTCGCAACGGCAAACTACAAAGTCGACAATCCCCGCCGGATGTGGCAGCAGAACGAAACCCTGCGGACCCATGCAATCGGTAACTTCCGGACTATGCTTCAGGCCGTCTCGCGTGACCCTGCCATGCTGGTCTGGCTCGACGGCGCGGACAACCGCAAAGACCGGCCCAACGAAAATTATGGCCGGGAGCTGATGGAGCTGTTCACGCTCGGGGTCGGCGGCGGCTACACCGAAAACGATGTCAAAGAAGCTGCCCGCGCCTTCACCGGCTGGCAGTTTGACCGGGACACGTCTTTGTTCGCGTTCCACCCGGAGCAGCATGACGACGGGGCCAAGACCTTCCTCGGACAAACGGGTAACTTCAGCGGCGACGATATTATCGATATTCTGGTCCGGCACCCATCCACCGCAAACTTTATCTGCACCAAGCTGTTCAAGTTCTTTGTCCACGAAGCGCCGTCACCTGCCGAAATCGCGCCTCTGACTCACGCCTACTTCCAGAGCGGCTACGAGATCCGCGCCGTCATGGCGGCTATTCTGACCTCGCCTGCGTTCTACTCGGACACTGCCATCCATTCCAAGATCAAAAGCCCCACTGAATATATTGTGACTGCCCTGCGGACACTGGACGCCCCGTTCGCGGCCACGAACAACAACTTATTAGGCTCAGGTCGGACGATGGGGCAGGAGCTGTTCAACCCGCCCAATGTCAAAGGCTGGTCGGGTGGCAAGACCTGGATGAACACGATGACTCTGATCACCCGGGCCAACTTCGCCAGCGGCCTGACCTATGAGATGAGCCGTCGCGGCATGCTGTCGTCGCGCCTGCACCATGGCATCACCGCCCATGGCACAGCCACCAGTGGATTAAACACGCCCGAACAGGGTGTCGACGCCCTCTGGGGTCTTCTGCTTCCCGGTCATCAGCCGAGTGCCGCGACCCGCACCGCCCTGGTCGATTTCGCCTCCGACGGCAGCGGCAGACCCCTCAACTTCGACGCCAAAGCGCCCGGCTTAGTCGCCCTGATCTTATCCGCGCCCGAGTATCAACTCGCGTAAGTCGCAGGCATTCAGCCCCGGAGGGGCTTCGTGCCCTTTTAGCCCGGCCTTTCAAGGCCGGGTCCAGAGGTTCATCTCATGTCCACATTCAAATCGACCACCCGCCGCCAGTTTTTGCAGAACGGCCTGACCTTTGTCGGTCTCGGCCTCGCCATGCCGACCTTTCTCATGCAGGCCGCACAGGCGCAGGCCAATTCCGTGCCGTCTTCGTCGCCCTTCGGACTCGACCTGCCGCCCATCCCTGGCGGCAAGATCCTAGTCGTCATCGAGATGTCCGGCGGCAATGACGGCCTCAATACGGTCATTCCTTATACCGATTCCGGCTACGCCAAAGCCCGGCCTGTCATCGGGATCCCGTCCAAAGATGTCGTCAAGCTGAACGGTACTGTAGGGCTGCATCCGAACATGGCCGCGTTCAAGCCGCTGTTCGACAAAGGACAGCTTGCCGTCATCACCGGCGTCGGCTACCCAAGCCCGAACCGCAGCCATTTCCAGAGCATGGACATCTGGCAGACCGGCAATCCGCAGGTGGATGTCCGGGAGCGCACCGGCTGGCTGGCCCGCTACTTCGATGACGACGGTCACTTCAAAGGCAACCCATTGTCAGGCATCACGCTCGGTTCAGCGCTGCCGCTGACTCTGTTCGCCGACGATGTTCCCGCCTCGGTCATCGGCGGCGGCTCCGACTTCGGCTTTGTCAGCAATGCCCCCGATAAAGCCCAGCAGTCGGACACTCTGCGTGCCCTCTATGCTCAGGGAACAGTCGCGGGAAGCAACGCCGAGTTCGTCCGCAATGTCGGCAGCGAAGCCTATTCCAGCAGCATGGAGCTGAAAAGAGCCTTCAAAGACTACGATGTCAAAGCCGCAAACGCCGCCCAGTATCCCAAAAGCGGCCTGGCTTCCGGCCTGCAAACCATCTCCAAGCTGATCACCGGCGGGGTGGGGACGCGCGTGTATTATCTCAGTTTGGGCGGCTTCGATACCCACGCCAACCAGCCCCGCCAGCACGCGGACCTACTGGGCGAGCTTGCGGACGGCCTCACTGCCTTCTACGGCGACTTAGAGATGCAGGGCCGGTCCAATGACGTCATCACCATGACCTTCTCCGAGTTTGGCCGACGTGTCCACGAAAACGGCTCCGCCGGCACCGACCACGGTGCGGCCAGTGTCATGTTCCTCGCCGGTGGCGGCCTCAAAGGCGGCGTCTACGGCGACTACCCCAGCCTCAGCGACCTTGACAGCGGCGACCTCCGTTTCCACACCGACTTCCGAAGCATCTACGCCACCCTGCTCGACAAATGGCTAGTCACCCCCTCCCAGCCCGTACTCGGCGGCAGCTTCGCCCACTTAGGGTTTGTTTAAGACCGGTCAGACCGGTTTTTAAAGTGGGGCGCATTGGTTTTACGCTCGAGTTTACTCTGTTGTTTCGGCTGGCGCAACGGGTCATTCGCTCTCAGGCCGGTAAAAGATGTGCTGACATTAACCCTGGTAAAGGTGCAGCTTAACGGGGCATTGCAACTGATGCTCTCGCTCGATCTATCATAACGTGGTGTTTATCGGTACCAGTTTAGGGGCTTGAAAGATGGTAAGATCAAAGGAATAAGATGACCACTTGGCAACAGAAAGCACTCGCACTCTTTCCCGATTTACAACTCGATATTGAAGAAGATGGCGCGAATATCTACACTCTGTTCTTTGAGCTTCTTCCTCGTTGTGAAACGGCGCATGTAGAAGGTGATATAGAAGAGTTAAAGAAAATCTATGACTTCGCGGAGTGGTGTTCGCAACAGGAAGAAAAAGACCTGTGGAACGCGGCAGGGGTAGCGTTTTATGAGCATTTGGTAGACGATCCTCTCATGCTAGAGCAACTCCCTTTTTGGGTCAGTGATAAAGTTTTCGAGCAGGTGTCTGGCTTGTTGGAATGGCGAATGGGATCGGAAGCCTTCGCACTGCTCAAAACCCGGTATACAAACCGCCCGATCTGCTCGATATGACGTAACGGTCCTTATCGGGACCAATATGCTTGTCGTGGGTGAGCAATATCGTCAGGTCACCAATCTAAGGTTGAACTGTATGAACAAGGTACTTCATTCCAAACATGTCGCCCGCAACTCGAAAAAAGCAATGTTGCATACTAAAATCCGATTGAATGCAGGACAGACTGACGCAAAGCAAGAGCCGCATCATCCTGTCTACTGGGACCCGGAACGTTACTATCTATCTGCACCCCTATTGCCTCTTAGAGCGCGGCTTATACCACAAAGAAGACGGCAGCCACCAATATCGGCAGCCCTTTGGTTTAATGAGGTCGGTGGATGGATTATTGTTGCAGTTTGGGGGGCTTATGTCTTAGATGAAGTTCTCCATTGTCGTGGATACCTTTTGGCGTCGGTTTGGGTTTTGATTTGTCTACCGCTTCTATATAAAGCCGTCAAATGGATCGCAAGCCGGAAAAGCCATCTGCGATAACCAAACGAGAATCGGCCCAAAAGTGAACTGTGCTCGACAGACCTGCACTACACGGCGTAAGACAGGATTATCGGCTTCTTCAGCCACGCAGGTGGCAGCTTGGCGTCTGCGCCACCCAGCGAGGGCATTTATGCCCTCGTCATCCTTTGTCTAACTCACGGCTTCTACCGGATCACGATTGTCGTTTTTGCGGAGACTTGGGGAGCGGGATCGACCTGGCGGATGGCACCGGATTCAGCAGGGGTTCGGGTCGGCACGCCCATGTTGGTAGGGTCCGGGTCGGTGTTGACGATGACGCCGCCGGTGATAGCGGGCTGGTTGTCGGAAGTCAAATGAGCGGATAGCGTGTAAGTGCCGGGAGCGGCGGGGCTGCCCGATGAGCGACGCCCGTTCCAGACGGCGGGAAAGACCAGGGCTTTGCCGGGCGCAAGCGTCACGGATGCCAGATTCTGCGAAAACACCCTGCCCGATGACCAGGCCCAGACTGTGACGCCCTTGCCCCAGGTCGCCGTGATGTCGAAGCGCTGACCGGTACTGAAGTTGTAAATGACGGCCTTGCCGGACGTGTTGACGACCCGGAACGTGATCCGCACCGGCTGACCGGCTTTATACTGCGGCTTATTCGTGGTCAGCGTCCCCGGCTGGGCTTTCTCAGGCAGCTTCAGCACCTGCGGCAGAGGCACGGCCATGTTAGGTGTCAGGGGCGGTGTCCCGGCATCGTTTTGAGCAGAGACAGGCACGAGAGTGGCAGCAAAAAGAGCGGCGCAAAGGCTGGAGCAGACAAGAAAAAGCACGGGTTTCATGCATTTATTCTTCCCGCTTTGCCGCCTGCCAAACCGCTTCCATCTCCGGCAGGGGCAGCTCTGAGACCGCACGGCCTGTTGCGGCGGCATGGCGTTCAATCGATTGGAAGCGCGTGGCGAAGCGGACAGTCATGCGTCTGAGAGCGTCTTCCGGGTCGATCTGGAGCTGACGGGCCACATTGACCAGAGTGAACAGCAGGTCGCCAAGCTCATCCGCGGCGCGGGCTGTCTGCCCCGAGACGATCTCGGCCCGGAGTTCCCCAAGTTCTTCCTCGACTTTATTCAGCACTTCGCCAATATCGGGCCACTCGAATCCAACTTTGACAACACGCTTGGAAACTTCCAATGCCCGCATCAGCGCAGGCAGAGCGGGCGGGATGCCGTCTAAAATGCTGGTGCGGTCTTCGTACCCCGGCTCGCCCCGCTTGATCTTCTCCCAGTTTTGCAGGACCTGATCGCTGCCAGAAACGGTGATCGTGCCGAAGACATGAGGATGCCGCCGAATCAGCTTCTCAACGATCGTGCGGATGACATCCGGGAGCGTAAAGGCCTTTACTTCCGACGCAAGCTGAGCATGGAAGACGACTTGCAGCAGCAGGTCTCCGAGCTCTTCCGACAGCTTGGCAGGACTGCCGGCGTCAATCGCTTCGACGACTTCATACGCTTCTTCGATGACATATTTACGCAGTGTCTGCGGTGTCTGATCTTTGTCCCAGGGACAGCCCGTTTCAGGATCGCGCAGACGTGCCATGACTAAAGCCAGTGCGTCCAGATCGGCAGGGGAATCCGAGGGCTGCGGGGCAGGAGTGAAAACTCTCAGCGGGATGCCTTCGCGGCGCACAGCTTCGAGTATCGGGATGCAGGTCGGGTCGCCCATAAGTGGATGACCACTCACTGCATAGAGAGCGTCCCCGCTGCGAACAGCCTCCAGCACACGCTCGACTGCTTCCCCCTCGCTCAGATCGTCCAGGTAGGCGTCGAACGCGACGCTTCCCAAATCTGACTCCAGCCAGAGAACAGCCGCATGAGTGCGTGTGCGTGTCAGCTTCAGGCCGGATGCGATTTTCAGCGCATCCCAGGCTCCGAGGCTAAGGCCGTGATAGGTGCCGGCTGGGCCGAGGCCGATAAGTGTCAGCATAGGCGGGTTACGGGTGAGCAGGCGCGAAAGGCGAGCTGCCGCCGGGTGCTGAACCGGGTGCCGGGCTTGATGCGGTAGGCGGAGGCGGCGCAGGATGCGTCAGAGCCTGCACGACTGATGCATATTGGGGAGAAGTCGTGATCTTGACCTGGCTCTGGAAATCGCGCAGCTCCTGCTGGAACCCTTCCTGAGCCGTAGGATCAGACTGCGCTTTCTGCTGTAGGAGCTGAGCCCGGATCAGATCCTTCACTTGACCGAGAGGCAGCACGACTTTTTTGTCGACTCGGTCTGCGATTTTGACCACCCAGTAAGTACTTTGCCTGTTCGCGCCGGCAACGGCAATCGGCGCAGTCACCGAACCGACCGCAGCGGTTTTAATCGGCCCGATCAAAGCGCCCAGGCTCGGCGGCGCGGGATCGAGGGGGATCCACTGCGGGACATCGCCATCGGGAGAAGATTTGTCAAGAGACTGGGCGACCTGACTCTCGAAAGTCTGACCGCCGGCAATCGCTTTGGAGACCTGCTGGGCCTGATCCATCGTCGCCAGGACAATGCGCTTGATATGGACACGCGCCGGCTCGGTATAGGATTTGTCTTTATTCGCCGTGTAGAACGCCTGGATGTCGGCATCGGAAACAGTCGCGCCTTTGGTCAGAAGCTTCAACTGTGCAAGCTGCGGCTTGACTTGCAGGCTCTTGAAGACATCAGGAGTCAGGCCGGCATCAGCGAGGGCCTGATCGAAAGGTTTCGTGCTGCGGGCTTCCTGGATCATCTTGATATTGGCGTACTGCTGGTCGACTTCGGCATCCGTCGGTGCGACACTCTGGTCCTGAGCCAATCCCTCGAATATCAGGTTTTGCAGAAGCTGCTGGATCACCAGCCGACCGGCGGGCTGGCCGACCGGCGCAAACGACTGCGGGCTGCCGTTGGGAATAAACCCTTGAAGCTGATCATAGAACTCTGTCTGGCTGAGGGTCAGCGTGCTGCCCTTCGGCGTCGTCAGCGTCGCCACCGGTCCGCTGTCACCCCCGGAAGTCGTGATCGAATTCCCACCGCTGCCGCTGTCATTGGTTGCCGCGTGGTTGCAGCCGGTCAGGACCAGAGGAACGACTGCGAGAGAAGAAAGAACGGCCAGCGAAGTCAGCCGCGCCGCACGGCGTCGTGTCAATTGCATAATGTTGGATACACTCCTCTAAGTCACGGAAAATAGATTACGAAAATTCACTTTAAGAATAACTGCCGCCATCGTTCCCCGCCCTGAAGGGCAGGTCTGGAGGCGCGGACGCCAACCGCACGGTGTGCG
>JBPBQB010000152.1:0-19340 GCA_050954545.1 Janthinobacterium lividum
ATCCGAATCATAAAGTTCCGGCCTGTCACAAGCCGCCGGGCATTGGAGTTGCGGACAAACCCGAGTTCTTCCGCTTTTTCCAGCACGAGCTGCCGCGTTTTAGGACTGACCTCGGCTCGGTCATTCAGCGCACGCGACACAGTGCCGATGCTCAGATTCAAGGTTTTCGCGAATTCAACAATGTTCATTAAATGTGTGGGAATAAAAAGTGTGTGGCAGTCAGAGTGTACCCAATCGCGTACCCTGTGTCAAACCGTGTTTGTCCTGGCCGCATTGCTCTGCTTCCTCACAGCCTGCACGGCTCAAACCCCTGTTTGGACCACTTACGGCCAGGGCTACCATCTCGACCCGCAGGTGCAGCACGGCGGTACGCCGAGCCTGCGGTGCCGGACCACCGGCGGCGGACAGACTTCCGGCGCAATGACAGTCTGCACGCTTAATCAGACCCGCGCTCTGCCGGTGCTTGTCACCGGCTGGAGCAAAGCCCAGGCAGTCGATGGTGTCGCGGATAACGATTATTCGATCTATGTCGATATCACCTACACCGACAGCACCTCTCTTTGGGGGCAGACCGCGCCGTTCGAGACCGGCAGCCACGACTGGCAGGCACGTCGGCTGATGCTTTTCCCTAGCAAGCCCATCCGCTTTATGAACGTCTACGCCCTTCTGCGTAACCACACGGGAACGGCCTGGTTTGCCAGCTTCGATGCCCGCGAAGTCAAATCCGATGCTCTCTTCGACAGCCAGAATATCAAGCCGCCGGTTCTGCCGAAACACGTCCAAAGCGGCTGGTTCGTCCGTGATGTCGCCGCCGGGACACCGCTTCAGCCGGTCACGCCGGGCCAAACAATGCTGGGCCTGCGCTTAGACACTCTGAAGACCGCGCCGAACGGCAGTATCACTCAATCGACGATCCGAAATTTGACGACCCATGACCGGGCCATCACCATCTACTATGTCGAGCGCTTTGCCGCCTCAAATCCAGTCTGGTGGAACAATATCCGTGACGGTGTCCCGGCGACCGAATCGCGGGAGTACGCCCAGTTGACCCAGGCTGGAGCCGGCGCGACCGGGCAGTTGTCGCTCTACCCCTTCGGCTGCGTCACCGGGCGCGGCGCGGGTCTCGCCCTCGGCATCCCGCCTGCACTGGGCCCGCGCGTATTTCGGATCGCATTCCGGCCTGATACGCATCTGCTGTTTCTCGCCTGCGATCTCGCCCTGACCAAGCATGGCGACCCGGCTCACCATGACTCCGCGCCCATTGCCGTCGCCCGGTACAAAGTCGACCCAGGGTGGGGGTTCCGCGATGCCGCCGCCAAGTTCTACGCCCTCTTCCCGGACTCCTACAAGCGCCGGGCAAAGGCGGAAGGTATCTGGATGCCGTTCACCGACCCGTCGAAAGTCGCCGGCCTCGCGGATTTCCAATTTGCCTACCATGAAGGCGACAACAGCATTGCTTCTGACAGACAGAATAATATTCTGAGCTTCAAGTATGTCGAGCCGATGACTTACTGGATGCCGATGACAAAAGATACGCCGCGCACCTACGTCGCCGCGCTGGCCCAGATAAACACCCTTGCCGTCACCGGCGATGAAGTCGATAAGCGGCAGGCTCAGGCCGTGCTTTCGTCGGGCAGTCAGGACGTTCGCGGGCAGTTCAATGTTGCGTTTCGTGATACGCCCTGGTGTGACGGCGCTGTCTGGGTCCTGAACCCCAACCCGCGCGTAAACCCAAGCTCTCGTTTGTGGACCAAAGCGCGTCTCAACAGTGCTGGTGAGCCTGTGCCCGGCGCACCAAACCAGCCTGACGGGGAGTATCTGGACTCCCTGGAAGCCTGGGCGGACGTTCTCGATTACCGGCCCGAAAGCCTGGCTGCGTCCCCGAATGCACTTTGCTTCGCCACCGGTCAGACCAAGCCGGCCTTGCCGACCTGGTTTTCCGTTTATGCGTCGACTGCCGCGCTTTCCCAAAACCTGCACCGTCACGGGGCGCTGCTGATGGCAAATTCCGTTCCCTGGCGCTTCACGGCCTTCGCACCGCTGCTCGACATCATGGGAACCGAAACCAGTATGTTCACCGATACCGGGGCTTGGTCGCCGGAGCCCGATGCGGTCATGGATCTGCGCCGCACAGCCTCCTATCACAAGCCCTATCTGCTGCTGCTGAACACGGATTTCAGCAAAGTGGACAGCGCGAAGATCGAGCGTTACTTCCAGCGCTGCCTCTTCTACGGCATCTACCCGAGCATGTTCAGCGCCAACGCTTCCGATCACCCGTACTGGGAAAACCCGAGCCTATACAACCGCGACCGGCCCCTGTTCCAGAAATATATTCCCGTCGTGCAGAAGCTCTCGGCGGCGGGCTGGGAGCCGATCACCTGGGCACGTTCCGGCAATCCCGATGTCTGGCTGGAGCGGTTCGGCAAATCCTATTTGTCCGTGCTGAATTCAAAAGATGCACCCGCCACTGCCGTTATTCAGGTCGATAGTACACGCTTCTTCCCGAATGCCGACCGGGCAAAGACAAAACTCGCCGTATATGACGTTTTCAGTGGACAGAACATTGCACTGATGCCGCTGGGTACGGCGAATTTGGTTTCGATGACACTCGGCGGACAGGAAACGCGGGTACTATCACTGCGACTTGTCACCCCGCTTCGGAGTGCAGTTAATACCAAAAAAAGGACCAACGAATGACTTATCGTGTGGCATTGATCGGGGCCGGGACCATGGGCAGCTACCATGCACGGCACTGGAACACCCTGCCGGGAGCCGAGCTTGTCGGTGTCCTGGACCCCCGAACGGACGCGGCACGAGCCGCCGGACCGGAGTTCAGTGACTGGGACACGCTGCTGTCTCAATCGAAACCGGATATTATCGATATCTGCACCCCCACTCCCTTTCACCGGGAGTATGTGGAACGTGCGGCGGCGGCAGGTAAGGCCATCTTCGTGGAGAAGCCTCTGACCCGCACGCTGGAAGACTGCGATGCGATGGTCACGGCAGTCGAGCGGGCAGGGGTGCCCGCGATGTCGGGCCATGTCCTGCGCTACTTTCCTGAGTACGCTGCCGCCAAGCGCCTTGTAGACGCCGGTGGAGTCGGCAAGCCTGCCGCCATCCGCACTGCCCGCATGTCGGGATTTCCCGATCTGGGCGGTCGCCCGAACTGGTATGCCGACCCTGAGCAGAGCGGCGGCCTGGTGCTGGATATGATCCTGCACGATTTTGACTGGCTGCGCTGGACCTTCGGCCCGATCAATCGGGTCTTCGCTAAAGGCCTGTACGGTCGCTCTGAGTTTATCGGACGTCTGGATTATGCATTGGTGACCCTGCGGTTTGCGTCCGGCGCAGTCGGCCATGTGACAGGGTCGTGGGCGCACCCCGGCGGCTTCCGCACAACTTTAGAGATCGCAGGCGACGGTGGGATGATCGAGCATGACTCGGCCCGCAGTGCGCCGCTGTCGGCCTCGCTGAAGACAAAGGGTGGGGGAGGTGGAGTCGCAGTCCCGGAAAGCCCGATGGCTCAGGGCCAGGACCCCTACTATCTGGAGATCGCGGCTTTCGTGCAGGCTCTGGAAAAAGGCGAAACCCCGCCGGTCACTCTGTATGATGCCCGCGAAGCGACCCGGATCGCTCTGGCGGCTCTGGAGTCCATTGAGACAGGAAAGGTGATCACACTGTCATGACACTCAAGATTGGGATTATTTCGTTCGCTCACATGCATGCCTACTCCTATGCTCAGGCGATTGCCGCGCATCCGGACGCTGTCCTGGTCGGCATCGCGGATGTCGATGCCGAGCGTGGTCAGGAAATGGCCGCACAGTTCGGCACTGCTTATTTCTCTTCTGAGCAAGACTTGCTGGATCAAAGCTTGGACGGCGCAGTCGTCACCAGCGAGAATATCCATCATCGACGATTGGTTGAACTGGCCGCAAAAGCCGGTGTCAAAGCAATTCTGTGCGAGAAGCCATTAGCAACGACCGTTGAAGATGCGCGGGCCATGATCGATGCCTGTGCGGCGGCCGGTGTCAAGCTTGCGACTGCGTTCCCCTGCCGCTACTCGCCTGCCTTCCAGCGGCTTCACGAACAGGTTCAGACCGGCGCTGTCGGTGAAGTGCTGGCGATCCGGGGCACCAATCGCGGCTCGATGCCCGGCGGCTGGTTTATCGACAAGTCACTTTCCGGCGGCGCGTCCGTGATCGACCATACTGTTCACGTCGCCGACCTGAACCGTGTCCTGCTCGGGCGTGAGGCGACAGAAGTCTACGCCGAAATTGGCAACGGCTTCTTCCACCAGGACTGGGAAGACACCGGCTTCCTGACCATCGGCTACGACGGCGGCGTGTTTGCGACCCTCGACACAAGCTGGTCTCGCCCGAAAACGTATCCGGCCTGGGGCGACGTCACCCTGCAAATCATTGGCACCGGCGGTGTCCTGGATATGGACATGGCCGCCCAGAGCCTGATCCATTACGATGACATGGCAGGCCGGATCAAATGGGCAGGCTGGGGCAGCAGCCCGGACGACGGCCTGGTCGCCGACTTCCTGCGGCTGGTATCCGGCGAAGAAGTCCCCGACCTGGCAACGGGCGAGGACGGTCTTCAGGCGCTGGCAGTGGCCCTGGCTGCCTACCGTTCCGCTGAAGCAGGTGAGCCTGTTGCGGTAGGTGGAAATTAGGGGATAGGAAGCCGCGAAATAGGAAGCCACGGAATAAATTCCGTGGCTGGAAAGAGCCCAGTGTCGCGGCGACACCAGAATAAGAATAGCCCATCATAATTCTGCCATCTTGCGTCCCCTGGACGCTGGGCCCTTCCGAGCCTCGGAATTTATTCTGTGGCTTCTATCCATTGCCTTTGCCGGACAACAAAGAAATGAAAGAGAGAAAGAAAAACAGATGCGGACCAAACAGCAGATAGCACTCGGACTACTTTTAACACTCGCGGCCTGCCCTACTATGGCCCAGACCCAGAAGATGGCAATCCCTTCCTACTTCGGCCCCGGAGCCCTCTGGACCAAGCTCGGAGCCGCCGCCCCGCGCGTCGGTGTCGCCATCATCAATCCAAACAGCGGTCCCGGCGCTGCGCTTCGGCCCGATTACGTCACTCAGGTCAAAGCCACCCAGGCACGGGGCGTCACTGTCCTGGGCTACATCCACACCAGCTACGGCAAGCGTCCTCTTGCAGAGATTAAATCTGAAATCGAGACCTACCGCCGCTGGTACGGAGTCGACGGCATCTTCTTAGACGAAGTCACGAATGACGATGCCGGTCTGCCCTACTACATTCAGTGCCGCGCCGCCATCCGTGCCGGACACCCGAAAGCGGTTGTCATCATCAATCCCGGTACCCCTGTGACCGAAGGCTACATGGCTGCCGCAGATGTCGTGCTGACATTCGAACACGATTACGCCTCCTATTTGAAGCGTGATCCCGATGCCGCCTGGGTCGCGAAGTACCCCGCCAAGCGCTTCTGGCACCTGGTCTACGCCACCCCGGATATTGCCGCGATGCACAAAGCAGTCGCGCTGAGCAAAAAACGAAACGCCGGCTGGGTCTATGTCACCGCCGACGACCTGCCGAACCCCTGGGACACCCTCCCCGAAGGCGCGTACTGGACCGGCGAGCTCACTGACTTAGCGCATCGTTAAAGCCCGTCCTACTCCGTATTACTCTCTATTGCTCCCCCAGAATTGGGGGCTGGGGGGCATGAATCCCACGCCCTATCAAGAGACCCAACCCTATGGTTTCCGCAAAAAAAAGCCTTGTCGGATATGCGTTCATCGCCCCCTGGATCATCGGATTTCTGACCTTCACGGCCTACCCGTTCCTGACCAGTGTCTACCTGTCGTTCACCCGCTACGACATCGTGACAAAGCCCGTCTGGGTCGGCATGGCGAACTACCATACCCTGCTCACCGGCGACCCCCTCTTCTGGAAGTCGCTCGGCGTGACTTTTGAGTTCGCCCTGGTCGCCGTGCCGCTCGGAGTCATCTTCGGCGTCGTGCTCGCCCTGCTGCTGAACCTGGACCTGCGCGGGATGGGCCTGTACCGGACCATCTTTTTTCTGCCGTCGATCCTGCCGACCGTCGCGACTTCGGTCGTGTTCCTCTGGCTGTTCAACCCGGAGATCGGCCTCATCAACCGCTTCCTGCGGACCATCGGCGTGACCGGCCCGGAATGGCTGCAAAGCCCCCAGTGGGCGCTTCCAAGCCTCGTCCTGCTGTCTTTGTGGGCGGTAGGCGGCAGCATGGTCATCTACCTAGCGGGCCTGAAAGACATCCCGACCCACCTGTATGAAGCGGCTACCATCGATGGGGCCAACGCCTGGCAGCGCCTGCGCCATGTGACCCTGCCGATGCTTTCCCCGGTGATTTTCTTCAACCTGGTCATGGGCCTGATCGGCGTGTTCCAGTACTTCACCGAAGCCTACGTCATGACCCAGGGCGGCCCGGAAGACAGCACGCACTTCTACGCCCTATACCTGTTCGAGACCGCCTGGCGTTACCTGGACATGGGCTACGCCAGCGCCATGGCCTGGGTGTTGTTTCTGGTGATCATGACAATCACCGGCTTTCTGTTCCTCACCCAGCGCCGCTGGGTCCATTACGAAGGATAACGGAATAACGCCACGGAATAAATTCCGAGGCTAAGAAGTGCCCAGTGTCGAGGCGACACAAAAGAAAAACAAGTCGGCTCTTTCGTCCCCTGGACGATGGGCTTTTGATAGCCTCGGAATTTATTCCGTGGCTTCCTGCTCCCTAGGTGTATCCTGCACCGCTGCCTAAAACAACCATGCAAGAAGAAAACACAACCCGCCTCACGGCAGCTCTGCGCTGGCTGGGCGTTCTCGCCCTCATCGTAATCATGTGCTTCGTGCTTGTCACGCGCCAGCGAATGCTCGCCGCCGTTCAGCCGCCTAACCCGACCCGCATCCCCGTGTACTACTGGCATATGTGGAGCAGCGGGCAGTGGCAGCCGACAATGGAAAAGGTCGTGGCGGACTTCAACGCCAGCCAGACCAAGTACGAAGTCATTCCACTCGCCATTCCCTACGACTCGGCGGATGCCAAATTTTTGATGTCCGTCGCCGGCGGTCATCCGCCGGACGTCATGACACAGTGGAGCCAGGCCATCAGCACCTGGTCCCAGGACGGCGTTCTTCAGCCGCTGGATACGCGCCTGACTCCGGCAGAGCGGCAGTTCTTCCTGCACGATACCTACCCGGTCATCCATCAAAACGGCTGGTACAAAGGCCATCTCTACGGCATGGTCATCAACACGGATGTTTACGCCTGCTACTACCATCCCGACCAGTTCCGCAAGGCCGGTCTGGACCCGGACCACTTCCCGAAGACACTGGAAGAGCTGACTGCAATCAGCCGCAAGCTGGACGAGACAGACAGCGCGAGCCGGTACACCCGCCTCGGCTTCCTGCCTCAGACCTTCGTCAACTACGCCCCGTCATTCGGCGGCGGCTTTTACGACAGTGCCACGGGGAACGTGCTGCTGGACACGCCCCAGAACCTGCGGGCGATGTCCTATCTGGTGGACACCACCGATAGTCTCGGCGAAGACCGGGTTCGGCGGTTCAACTCCGGACTGAAATCGCAGAACGGGGCAAGCTGGCCCTTCATCGACGGCTCATTCTCAGTAGCGCTAGACGGTGAATGGCGCGTACTCCAGCTCGCCAAGTTCGCGCCCGGCATGGATTATCGTATTGCGCCGTTGCCACCCCCGGCAGGCGGCAAGCCGCTGGCAAGCTTTTCCAACACCGGCTTCCTGACCATTCCCGCAGGCGCGAAACATGCGGAAGGTGCCTGGGAGTTTATGAAGTTCTGGTTCGGTCTGGATCATCCCGAGCAGGCCGCCAAATACAATGTCTCGTTTGGCTGGCTGCCGTCCTCGCCGCGCATGGCTCAGTCCCATGATTACCAGGCGTTCCTGCATAAGTACCCGCAGTATCAGACATTCGTGGATTTAGCCGCCAGCCCGAACATCGTCACGACCCCGCCGGTTCCATATCAGCTCTTTCTCCTGGACAAGATCAGCGCCGTCGACGATCTGGCATCCCGTGGGGCGCTGACCCCCGCCCAGGCCCTCGCCAAACTGCAAAGCGACACGGCACGGGAACGAGCACGCCGAAAGGAGCTTGGCTATGATCAATGAACCCACCGGGCAGGGCACCCCGCTGAACGCCGCCGCCGACGCTGCTATAGGCGCATCTCTCTTCGGACGCGTTCGGGGCGGCGTTCGCAGCCGAAGACGCAGCCTCACCGGCCTGTCGCCGCTGCACCGCACCGCCGCCCATCTCGTGCTTCTGCTCTTCTGCCTGCCCGCCCTCCTGCCGCTGGCCTGGATGGTCTCGACTTCGCTGAAGCCGGAAACCCAGATCTTCGCCAAAACAGGCACGCTTACCCTGGCAAGCCTGCTCCCGCACCCTGCCGCCTGGCACAACTACCCCGTCGCGCTCCGCGCCGTCCCGTTCGCGCTGTATCTCGACAACACGCTCCTGCTGTGCGCGTTCACGGTCGTTGGCGGCGTCCTGTCCAGCGCCGTTGTTGCCTACGGCTTCGGGCGGCTGGAGTTCCGGGGAAAAACAGCGTTGTTCCTGCTGATGATTGCGACCATCGCCCTGCCCGCCCAGGTGACCATGGTCCCTGTCTTCGCCCTGTTCCGCTGGCTGCACTGGTACGGAACCTATCTGCCGCTAATCGTGCCATCGTTTTGCGGCGTGCCATTCTATATCTTTTTATTGACCCAGTTCTTCCGCAAACTGCCGGATGAGCTGGCGGAGGCGGCCCGCATGGACGGTGCTAACGAGTGGCGCATCTTCTGGCAGATCATGCTGCCGCTGGCAAAGCCTGCCCTTGCGACCTGTGCCTTGTTCCAGTTTCTGGCGACCTGGAACGATTTCTTAGGCCCTCTGCTGTACATCAACGACCCGAGCCGGTATACTCTGGCTTATGGCTTGCAGCAGCTTCTGTCGACGCACGGCAGCGAATGGGCGACCCTGATGGCTGACTCAACCATCTTCATCCTGCCGATTGTCGTGCTGTTCTTCTTCACTCAGAAGACATTTGTCAATGGAATCGCCACGACCGGCAGCAAAAACTGACCATAAATTCCTGCCGCGAGAAAGCTTTTTGTTAATGACCTCCATGCTACTAGACCCGATTATGGCAGACACAATCGCCGTCGCGCCTGGCTATTTGAGCCTCTGCGAACTTGTCGCCGACAAGATCGCCGTGCTTGTCCAATCTAAGCCGAACGCGGTACTTGGACTTGCCACTGGCTCGACACCGCTGGGGGTCTATCAGCAGCTTGTCCACCTCCATCAGCACCACGGTCTCGATTTTTCACGTGTCACCTGCTTCAATCTGGACGAATATTTCCCAATGACTGCTGATTCGTCCCACTCCTATCATCACTTCATGCAGGAAAACTTGTTTCAGCACATCAACTGTGTCCACTGGTTTGTGCCGGATGGTCGCCCCCGCAGCGAAACAGAAATCGCCCAGGACTGCCGGGACTACGAAGCCCGCATCGCAGACGCCGGCGGGATCGATTTGCAGCTTCTAGGGATTGGCCGCACCGGGCATATCGGCTTCAACGAGCCGGGCAGTTCTCCCGATAGTCGGACACGTCTGGTGACATTAGCGGCAGAAACGCGTTTGGATGCGGCGTCTTCGTTTGGTGGTTTAGCGCATGTGCCAACGCTGGCGGTGTCGATGGGGATCGGAACGATCTTAGAGGCGCGTGAGATCGTTTTGATGGCAAGCGGCGCTGGCAAAGCTGCGATTGTGCACTCTGCGTGGACGTCAGAAGCAAGCGTGGATATGCCGGCGTCCTGGGTGCGCCGTCATCCAAACGCGCATTTGTGTTTAGATAAAAGCGCCGCATCCTATTTCTAAGTGATACATCACTCAGGGAACGGGGAGTCAATCGAAGTCGAAGTTCATCAGTCGCTCGATCAGGAAGCGATCTGCACAGTCATCATACATCGTCACAAAGGCCAAGGCATCTAGTGCCTGCCTGCCTTTTTCAGCCGCTTCTGCCAGCCTGCCTTCCGCCCGCAGTGCGGCTCCCTCGGCTCGCAGAGTCATCGGAAGGAGAGCCGCCTGCTCGCTGCTGTCACTTATTGAAATCGCTGACGCTTCAGTCAGCAGCAAACGTGCAGCGACGGCGTCGTTTTGGAACAGCCCGGCGTAGTAAGCACCGTCCAGCAGCACCATTGCGCCGAACAGAGCAGGGAGCGTCTCCCGAAGGGCCAGGGCTCGACCAAGATAGCGGCCACTTTCTTCCCAATCCGCTCTGTCGGCAGCCCAATAAAAGCCATAATGCGCGGCGACGGCTTCATTCATCTTCCCATCTCGAAACGCGTTCGCAATCTCCACCAATCTGCCGTCCCACTCACGGGGCCGCGGGCCGTTCTTCACGGCTGCGGAAAGTGTCGTCAGTGCCTCGAAACGCTCAACTTCTCTCTCATAATCTGCGTGACGCTGCTTGCGAGAGGCATAGAAATCTTCCCACCTGGCCTTGTCTTTCCAAAGTTCAACAAGCAGTGCAGCGTCGTTCTTGACGCCTCTGGGGCTGTAGGGAATAACACTTCCCAGTACCAGAGCAGCCGACATGACTACCATTGCTATAACCAGCAGCGCTTTGTCCTGCTGCTGTGGGGAAAGGTGCAGGAAGTACAGGAGCATTCCAGCACCAAACAGTAGACTGGCAAGAGGGCCACCGGCGGTGAGCATAGCCTGACGCGAACGCGTATCGTTCAGATGGCCGAAGGAAAAAGCCAGACCACCAAACAGTGCCATTGAAAATTTGACACGCACTGGCCCTTTAAGCGTTTCGCGAAACACCTTCAGCGGCCCAATGCTCGTACCTTGCCAGCGGTAGCCGACAAAAGCGCCTGCCAGGTGATGCCCCGCCTCATGCACGGCAACCAGAGCCAGGTAAAGCCCATAAATCTGAAGACAAAGCCAGGCAGTTATCAAAATCTCATCCCAAACTCGCACCGTTTGACTGGATGACGTCCCGGTACCAGTAGGCGGAGTCTTTGGAAATGCGCTGCTGGGTCTGGTAGTCGACATAGACCAGGCCGAAGCGCATCTTGTAGCCCTCGTGCCACTCGAAGTTGTCCATCAGCGACCACTGGAAATAGCCGCGCACATCTACGCCGTCTTCGTAAGCCCGCGCGAACTGCTGCAAATGACGCGCCAAGAAATCGATTCGCTGCGGGTCATGCACCTGACCGTCCAGTGCTACCCAGTCGTTGTTCCCCAGACCGTTCTCAGTCACGATAATCGGCTGATGATAACGCTCCCAGTAGAACTTCGGCCCCCAATAAAGGCAGTCCGGTGTGACCGGCCAGCCGTAGGAGGTCCGTCCAATTCCCATAGGGTGGGGGACTGGTTCCGGCTGACCGTCTATGCCTGCCCGGACTGTTTGGCCGTTGTAGATATTGCAGCCGAAGAAGTTCAGCGGCTGAGAAATAATTTCCATGTCCCCGGACTGGATCGGGGGCGCATCCGCGCCGTAAGCCTTCAGGCTGCCTGCCGGGTAAGCACCCCGGAAGATAGGGTCCAGCCACCAGGTGTTGTTCCAGAGGCCGGTCTTGTCTTCATCAAACATGGTCTGGCGGGCAGCTTCGATGTCGGCGGCGCTGTCGGTCGCCGGGACACTGACCACCCCGACCGGCGCGTAGCCGATCTGCACCGGATGCGGCGCGGCGGCGCGGATCGCCTGGACACTCCGCCCATGCGCCAGCAGGGCATGGTGGCCTGCCCGAAGCACTTCGGCCGTGCCGAGCTTGTCGCCGGGGGCGTGCAGTCCTGACTCGTGGCCCAGCCCGATAAAGCACTGCGGCTCGTTCAAAGTCATCCAGTGGGCGACACGGTCTGAGAGCCGGTCTGCGACAATTTGCGTGTAGTCGGCAAACCAATCCGCGCTGTCCCGGTTGAGCCACCCGCCCCGGCAGTACAGATCATACGGCATGTCCCAGTGGTACAAAGTCACGTAGGGCGTGATTCCCGCCGCCAGAAGCGCGTCAATGAGCGCATCATAAAAGTCAAGGCCTTCGGCGTTGACTGTTCCCGTGCCTGTCGGCAGGATGCGCGGCCAGGAGATCGAAAGACGATAAGCTTTGACACCCAGTTCTTTCATGAGAGCGACATCCTCGCGCCAGCGGCTGTAATGGTCACAGGCGACATCGCCATTCTCGCCGCTGAAGACTTTGCCGGGACGCCTGCAAAACATGTCCCAGACTGACTGCCCCCCGCCGGCCTTATACGCTGCCCCTTCGATCTGGTAGGCGGCAGTCGCAACGCCCCAGGCGAAATTCTCAGGAAATGTCATCTTTCACACCTCACTTTATGAGCCACAGTTTACCTCTGCCTCGCCGAGAATTCAAGAGGTTCCCGCCGTGCCGCTTGACAATAAAAAATCGCTATGATATACTTTATCGCAATTGACCTATGCGTTAGGTCAAAAAGTCTATTCAAGATAGGAAAACCCATGACGAAGACAAATCAACTAAACGCAACTTGTATGCTCCCCGCTCTGGCTCTGATCGGCTTAACTGCCGCGTTTGTGCTGCCCGTTCGTGCTGAAACAGGCAAGAAGGCGGTTCTGCCGCTGGTCATTTATCGGGCCGGCGCTCAGGGCAGCCTGCCCTACGTCCCCGCCGGTTATATGGGCAATACCAGCGCCATTAAAATGGATCCTGCCAGCACGGTGCAGCCTCATTCCGGAAAGACCTGCCTCAAGGTCGAGTACACGGCCAAAGATCAATGGGGCGGAGTCGTCTGGCAGCATCCCGCGAATGACTGGGGCAGCAAGCCCGGCGGCTGGAACCTGACCGGCGCAAAACAGCTTTCCTTCTGGGCCCGAGGGGCCAAAGGCGGCGAGACCGTCTCGTTCTCCTTCGGCCTGATCGGCAAAGACAAGCCGCACCATGATTCAGGCTCGGGCAAGCTGGATAAAGCCGTTTTGACTACCGCCTGGAAGCATTACACGATCAGTCTCGCAGGCAAAAACTTGACACAGATCAAAACAGGTTATGCCTGGGTAGCTGCTTCGACCGGTGCGCCGATCACGTTCTATTTGGATGACATCGAGTACAAGTGAGTCCCGAATCCGACCAGGATGCAGCGCCAACGCTGGTAGATGTCGCCCGGAAAGCGGGTGTCAACAAGGTGACCGCCTCGATTGTCCTGAGCGGGGGCAAGGGCAACACGCGCGTCTCCGATGCCACCCGGCAGCGGATTTTGCAGGCGGCGGAAGAGGTTCATTACCAGCCCAATGCCCTGGCTCGTTCACTGCGGACGCGTCGGACACAGACAATCGGCTTCTACATGAGTGATTTCATCGACATGCGGGATCTGTTTCTCTCGGAGATCATCAGTGGCTTGCAGCAAGGCTGTCAGCAGAACCGGCATGATTTTCTGATGCACGGCACGTTTGAAGGCCGCTTGACGGACGAAGTTTTCACGCATCTGCTGAACGGAAAAGTCGATGGCCTGGTACTGCATGTCGCAAGCGACGATCCTCTGCTGCCGCGTCTTGCTGCTTCTCGGCTCCGGGTAATCGCTGTTGCAAATCCTGTGCCCGGCCTGCCGTCTGTGACCGTGGATGATGCTGCCGGGTCAAGGCTGCTGGCCGAGCATCTCGCGCAAAAAGGGCATCGGCGTATTTATTACGCCCAATGCCCGTATCCGCTGACTTCTGCCATTCGGCGTCAGCAGGCTTTCCTGGAAATAGCTGCTCAGCATGACATGTCTGTAATCAGTGTGCCATCGGAGCCGATGCGAACTTTAGAACGGGATTTCCTGACTTTGCCGCCTGCTGGCCGCCCGACGGCGGTGGTCTGCTGGAATGACCAGACTGCGTATCAGACGGTGCAGCATCTCCGCGCCTGCGGTATTCAGGTTCCAGGCGATCTTGCGATCGCCGGGTTCGACGGGATGACTTCTTTGATCCCTCCCGCTTACCGTCTCACTAGTGTTCGTGCGCCCTGGCATGAGGTCGCTAAAACGGCTGTCGATCTTCTCTGCCGCGTGCCCAGTACTCTTGCCGGACATGAGGTAGTCCTCCCCATTGAATTCGTACTAGGGGAAACGACCTGAAGAGGACTTCTTAACTCAATGTCCCGCCCACAGAGTTCATTCCGCAGATTAACTTGATCTTTCGTTCTCAAAATGCCCTTTAGTTTGCAGCAGTCCTTTCCATGATTTCCATGCTGCCTGGATTTCGCCACTCTACAATTGCAAGTCCTGCTAATGCTTTTGCGCTTTGCTGACGTGGGTGAAGCGATATCGCTGCTTCAAATGCACGTTTGGCTTCTTCCCAATGCGATCGATATTTTGTTTTATTGCCTAGTTTTGTCATAGCCATGCCCAAGCCGATGTAAGATGCTTGGTAAGAAGGATCGACTTGAAGCGCGTTTTGATAAGAATTGACAGCTTCTTTCCACATTTTCTTTCCAGCCTGTGCTGCTCCCAATCCGTGATATGTCCAAGCATCCAGAACATTGAAGCGCAATAGGGCTTCATATTCTTTGATAGCCGCGTCGTAGCTTCTACTCCTAAAAAGTGTAGAAGCCAGGAAGCGACGAGCGTCCAGATTTCCTGGATCTTCTTGAAGAGTCTGCTGGAACAGCGGAATGCATTTGGAATATTTTCTGGCGTCGAACAAAGATTTCCCTTGAAGGAATAAAGCCTCGTCCATTTTAAAGTCTTCTTGACAGTCAGAGCACATAACCTTTTGCCTGCCCAATACTGAGACCTGGGTTACAACATGCCGAGGATGAAAGAAGCCCAAGAAGCTCCTTAGCTTTAGCCGATGGGGAGTTATCACAGGCACATCAATAAGAATGCGCGACCAGAGTTTCGCGCTGAATAGCCGGATCGGTAAAGATGTCGAACTCATCCCGGCTTCGGGTCGAGAATTCTGAGATGACCGCGCCTTCCGGTCCGGCCTGGAACCAGTGCCGCGTGTCCGGCATAATCGTGTGCTGCTCACCAGCCCGCAGCATGATCTCGCGACGCATTGTGTAGTACTCCTCGCGCCCTGCCGGGGGGGCAGCGTGAGGCGTTCCTGCCGGCTCCCCTTTAACGTAGAGATACACAACTCCCCATCGGCAGCGAAATGTCTCTTCTTTGCCTGGTTCGCCGTCAATAGGAGGATGCCGGTGCTCCGGGCAGGTCTGATGCGGAAACATCACCAGCTCTTTAGCGCAGACACGGCTTGTGTTGATATAGGTGACGAGTTCCAGGCCGATTGTGTCGAGCTCGCCAAGTCCAAAGTCAGCCACTTCAATACCGGCGGCTTCTTCAGGTGTTAGGACAATCCCGGCCTGTTTTAGATAATGCTGTGCCCGGCGGCGGGCAGCACTGAGTTCTTCGGGGCTGATCATTGTTTGTTTCCCTCATCGCCTCTCAGATTTGGGCGTGTTTTGCGACATCGATCTCTTCCTGAGTTTCCGCTGCTGCCGCATCCATTTCTTCTGCTACTAAACGAGATGCCTCATCCGACGATCCTAGGGCTTCTAATGTCTGTTCCAGCTTGCTTTCGAGTGTCGCCAGCACTTCATGGGGATCGACGGTCTTTGTCAATGCCTCGGCTTCCAGGTCTATGCGATTTCGGACACTCGGCATATCCCGGCGCAGCTCTTCCAAGAGGTCGATGATTTTGGCCGTGCGCTGCTCGCTCAGCAGGCTCATCTGAAGCTCCAACTGTTCGCGCCGCTCCGCAAGCTTTCCCTGCCGGTTTTGGGTAATCAAAATGACCGAGGTCATCAGCAGCGCTCCGAGACCGATCACGCCCTGCAGCCAGGCGAACGGTGGATCGTCCCACCGGGTGAAATGCAGGTAGGGGGCGGTGGCATTGACACCCATCCACAGGCAGACACCGACCAGAATGCCATAAAAGAACTGGGGCCGTCCCAGCCAGGCGGTCAGGGCCTCGACCGTGCGCTGGTGCGTGTCGACCTGCTGCTCGGCAAAAGCATGAAGCGCGACTACGGCATCAATGTTCTGGCTAATCGGGTCGATTGCCGCAGTGCCGGCATCCCCGCGTTTTCGTCGTAATCTCATAGTGTCTGTTGTACCCAGATCGTCTGTCTGCGCTCAGAATCTTTGAGCGGACATAGTATACTGTAAGCCTTAGAGCCGTGGCAATGAATTGCGCGGCTGTGGGGCGAAGCGCCAAGTCTCCATCTTCGTGGAGAACGATAGGATTTTAATCCCACACGCCTACCACTTCTCGAAAGAGACGAATATGACTTCTACATACAGCCGCATTCACGGAGGTTTGATCGGCCTTCTCGTCGGCGACGCGCTCGGTGTCCCCTACGAGTTCCATGAGCCCGGCAACATTCCGCTGCGGAACCAGATCGAGTTTGCGCCTCCGCCCGGCTATGACCGAACCTATCCCCACGTCCTGCCCGGTACCTGGTCGGACGATGGAGCGCAGGCGCTTTGCCTGCTGGCGTCTTTGCTGGAATGCGGCCGCTTCGATGCCGACGATTTCGGGCAGCGTCTCCTGCGCTGGCGGGATGAGGGGTACATGGCCGTCGGCGGCGACGTCTTCGACATCGGCATCACGACAAGCCGGGCACTGGCGGCGATCAAGTCCGGCGTACCTGCCCTTCAAGCCGGTCCGTCAGGACACTATGACAATGGAAACGGGTCGCTCATGCGGGTCCTGCCTCTTGCGCTCTGGCACCAGGGCACCGATGCGGAGCTTGTGCGGGATGCTCATGACCAATCCCGAGTCACGCATGGTCACGTTCGCTCTCAAGTCTGCTGTGCATTATATTGTTTGTGGGCAAGGCGAATATTGGCAGATGTGCCGACGCCCTGGAAAGACGCTGCTGCGACGCTACGGGGTATTTACACAGATAATGCTGCCGCGATGGAAGAGCTGGAAAGGTCCGTGCAGCCGGACATTCTGATCCCCGGCACAGGGTCGGGTTACGTCATAGATAGTCTCCGGTCGGCCCGGTGGGTGCTGGAAAAAACAGACTATGAAACGGTTGTCAGAGCCGCGATTGCGCTGGGGCATGATACCGACACGACCGCCTGTATCGCAGGCGGAATCGCTGGATTGAGAGGGGGTCTTGATGACATTCCAATTCGCTGGCGAGAAGCGTTGCGCGGTCAGGAAATGGTCAAGCCGCTGCTGGATAGTCTTATCAATATTCGGATCTAAGAGCGTCTATAAATAGATGCCTTCCCCGCCGTGAAATCGCCCCGTCCTAAAGGACAGGTCTGGAGGCGAGGCGCCAACCGGGCGGTGCCCGGAAATGCTATTACTCCATGGCTTTCTTGTTCTTCCGCACACCGTGCGGTTGGCGCCTCGCCTCCAGACCTGTCCTTTAGGACGGGGCGATTTCACGGCAGCCCTAGCACCTGTTCGAGGAACTGGCCGGAAGTCTTCTCGAAGAGGGTTTCCAAAGCCAGCAGCGTTCGTGTCGACTGGACGATGCCGGTGGCTCGCAGGTCAAGCAGAAGCTGGCGGACTTCGGCGATCTCAGGGGCGACAACGCGGGCCTGGAAGTAATCGTCTCCTGTCACGCGGTAGCACTCGCGCACCCACGGGCTGCGGCGGAGCAGCGCGATCACCTGCTCTTCCTGTTTGTCCGTGCAGGCCGGCAGGAGGGTGACGGCGAGAAACGCGCGGACTGTCAGGCCCATTTTCTCGGGGTCGACTGCGACTGTGTAGTGCTGAATCACGCCGTCTCGCTTGAGCCGATCCAGGCGCTCGGTCACGCCCTGACGGGTCATGCCGATCCGCTCGGCCAGCGCGGAAGCCGAAGCGCGGGCGTCGCTGCTCAAAAGAGTCAGTAATTGTTTGTCAACTTCATCTAAGCTATTCTCTGCCATTTGTTAGAATATTACCCCTGACACAAAACTATTTGTCGAAATAATAGAATTTTCTTTTTACGAACAGTATTGACAGAATTAAAAAAGATAGATATAATAAGTCCAGAACCAACTGTTCCAAATTAGTATACCTTTGCAGCAGGCAACGACGTCTTTCTGCTCTGTCTCTTCGCGCAGCCGCGAAATGAAACAGGGGGAAGACGTCTTTTTTTGGCACTGGTCATTCGTCAGGAGGCAGGCTTATGTGCGGGATCGCAGGCGTATTGTATCGCGATATCGGGAACATTCCGCAGCCGGTCGGCGCGGCACTCATGACCCTCGCCGGCTGTTTGCAGCACCGGGGCGCAGATTCGGCAGGGATAGCCGTGTTCAGTGCGAACCCGACTGGGATGCAGTCGTTTCAAGTCGTCCTGCCGCCGGGTATGGCACTGCCGGAGCCGCAGGTGATACTTGCCATTGGCGGGAATGTGCTTTGTGATCTGCGGCCTGAACGGGGCGGATTTGCTGTCTCGCGTCGTTCGGGAGTCTCTCTTTCTGACACGGCATTGATCGCGGCTTTAGAAGAAGCTCTGCCTGGTGCGGTCGTGACGGCGATGGGACACTCGCTGCAGATCTATAAAGCCGTCGGTGAGGCGTCCGTGCTGAAGGAAGAAGTGACTCCGCTGGTCGGAACCCACGGCATCGCGCATCTACGGCTTGCCACCGAAAGCAAGATTGACCCGGCCCATGCCCAGCCGTTCTGGGGCCGTCCGTTCCCCGATATCGCGGTCACGCATAACGGGCATATCACGAACTACCACAAGATGCGGCAGCGTTTCGAGGCGCGTGGGTTCACATTTGCCAGCCACAACGATTCGGAGATCATCGGTACCTATCTGGGCGACAAGATGAGCACTGGGCTGACATTGGAACAGGCACTGGCGGCGGCAGGAAACGATCTCGACGGCTCCTTCAGCTTCATTGTCGCCACAACGGCAGGGCTGGGAGTGCTTCGGGACCCGTTCGCCACCAAGCCGCTGCTGTTCTGCGAAACTGACACATTGGTCGCGCTTGCTTCCGAGCAGCAGGCGCTTCATCATCTGCTGGGCGAAGACATCGTGATACGGGAAATCAAGCCACGGGAGGTACGGGTATGGGCGAAGGACTGAAAACGCTGGACTGCACGGGACGCAGCACGCGCGAGATCAACACATTTGTCAAAGAAGTCGCCCGGACGGGACCGGATGCGGAGCTGGCTCTGCTGCACCCGGATAGCCGTCACAACCTCGTAGTCGGTGTCACCACGCCGCTTCGGGTGCATCTGGAAGGCCATGTCGGCTACTACTGCGCGGGACTATGCGAGAATGTCGATGTCCGGATTCGCGGCGATGCCGGCTGGGGGCTGGCCGAGAACCTGATGTCGGGGCGTGTCCACTTGACCGGCTCGGCAGGCTCGGCAACCGGAGCGACCATGCG
>JBPBQB010000146.1:0-19331 GCA_050954545.1 Janthinobacterium lividum
ATACCCAGTGATTTCAACGACTGACCCAGAGACTGGGCCTCGCGCTCATAGGCAGCGTGGAAGTAGGTAATGCCTGCATCGAAGGCGGCACGGACTGTACCGGCTCTGTCTTCAGGTGTGGCCGCATAGATGTCGCTGTCTGGTGAAGCAGTTCCCGGTTCAAGCCGGAAAGGACGTTCGCCATAGGTAATACGTGTGGGTGAGAGTGTGAATGTCATAATGGTTTGGGCTGTCCGCGGGTATGAAACCCACGGCAGTTAAGTGCAGACGCCCTCCGGGCTATGGATTCGGACTCTTCAGCCCAGAGGGCGTCAGCTTTTTAATGCCGTGGGTTTCATACCCACGGTTACTTATGTCTCTCTATGTCTCTGTCAAAACACATTGCATGGCTCTTGACAAACACATGCGATATAGGCTAAGATGGCGGATACACATGGCTAAATCTGCATATGACATCGCACCAGATGCCACTTTTATCGAAGCGGCACATACATCTATCCGGCAGCAACTGCATGAGATGATGTCGAACCTTGACGGCACACGTCAGGGTGACGACATCGAAGCTCTTCATGACATGCGCGTTGCCTCACGCCGTCTCCGGGCGGCACTCTCGGTCTTCGCCGCCGCGTTTCCTCCCAAGCCTTTCAGTGTGACCGAAAAAGAAGTCGCCAAAACTACCGACGCTCTTGGCGCGGTGCGGGACGGCGACGTCCAGATCGAGTTCATGGAGGCAGAAATCGAGAAAGCGCCGGAAAGCGAGAAAGTCGGCCTGCGGGCGTTTGTCGCTCACCTGAAGCAGGAGCGTGACCGGGAACGTGTTTTGCTCGTCAAAGAGCTGAACCGTCTGGAAAAAAGCACGTTCACCAAAGACTTCCACAAGCTGCTTGGCGACGATGACAGCAAGGAGGCAAACACCCATGGCTAAAGCGCTTCCCCTTTATGCCGTCAATCCCCAGGAATCACTGCGCTCCAATGCGCCACTGATGCTGCACACACGCCTCGAAGAATTGTACCAGTTCGCCCCCTATATCAGCGACCCGACGAAAGTCGAAGAGCTGCACAATATGCGAATCGCCGCGAAGCGCCTGCGGTATACACTGGAAATCTTCGCCCCGTGCTTCAGCGGCAAAGACTTCACCAAGCTTTATGAGCAGGCAAAGTCGATCCAGGAACAGATCGGTGAAATCCACGACCGCGATGTTCGCGGGCCGCTTTTGCAGGCCTTCTTAGAAGCGCGTGCCGGCGACCGCCCTGAGATACGGCCGGGGCTGGAACGGCTGGTCCGAAGTCAGCAGACTGAGCGTGCCAAGCTGTACCGCCAGTTTATCTCGTATTGGAACAAGCTGCAAAAGCAGGGCTTCAAGCGGGACTTCCTGCAAATGCTTGTCCAGACCGAAGACACTCCTGGCAAAGACAGTGTTCCTGAAGTCGCTGCCTCCACAGAAAGTTTACCCACCCCATGAGCAAAACCGCGACTCCCGCCCGTAAGAATACCAAAAACGGCGCAACCCCAGCCACTGTTAAAGCAGTGCTGGAAGAGGCCGTGCAGACCTCCCACACGGATGATGCCGCTGCGGCTGCGCCCAAATCAGAACTGGTCGGCGTTCCCTACTTAGGCGAAACCCGGCGTCAGGCGCTGGCGCTGGCGGGTCTTGTCACACAAGGTGACCTCCGGAATGCGACTGCCGAACAGATCGGCGGTGTCAAAGGAGTTGGCATGGGAAATGCGGCACGCATCAAAGCCTGGCTGGAAGAGCCGTCCGAACCGCTGCCGTCTGCTGCCGTGCAGGACATTGACCCTGGCCTCGCCTCAGCAAATCAGAATGTCCAGGACGTCTTTCAGAAACTCGGTGAAGCCACTGCCCGTTTGAAAGACAACATCCCTGCCAAAGTGCGGGACAAAGCGCTGGACCGTCAGCTTGACAAACTGGACTCGGTGGCGTCGGAACTTGCCGAAGGCCCGGATACTCTGACCGCCAAGCAGGTTCAGGAAGCGGTCAAGACCCTAGACAAAATCGCGGCGCTGCTGTACAACGCTGCCGATGACACGCAGAAGCTGTCGCCGAAAAAGCAGGCTGTCCTGATCGAAGAGCTGCGTACCCGCCGCAAGCGTCTCCAAAAGACATTGGACGAATAGAGAATAGCCCTAGAGTGCAGTACGGCATTTTCAGTGACATCCATGGGAACCTCGCCGCCCTCAAAGCCGTCTGGGAGGCGTTAGAGACCGCCAGCTTGACTGAACGGCCAGTCTTGAATGCCGGGGATAATGTCGGCTACGGTCCTGACCCCGAAGCCTGTGTTCAGTTCCTGCGTGCGTGTCCTAACATTGTGACTGTCAAAGGCAACTACGACAAGAACGTCGCGCTGTTTCCTGAGCGCGAAGCCGAGTACCGCAAGAAGTGGGGCCGGTTACGTCCCGACAAGTTTGAGGCGCTGCGCGAGGGCAGTAGTGCTATCTCAGAAGAGTCTCGGCACTGGCTGCACGACTTGCCTTCCGAAGCCGACCTGACGCTGGATACCGTTCCGATCTTTCTGACCCATTACGCGCCCAGCAGCAAAGAGGGCCTCGGTACATGGACACCGAGTGCCCATCTGGCCGAGCTTGCCGCAAACACGGAGGCCAAAGTGGTGGTGTGCGGGCATACCCACACTCCGTTTGTTCGTGTTGCCGGGGGCATTTTGTGGGTCAATCCTGGCAGCCTGGGCCGCTCCTGGGACGGCAAATATCGTTTTGCGATCCTGACACTGGAACCCGGCCTGCCGCCATCGGCGGAATTGAAGATTGCGAGATAAACCATTATGCGCCTTGCTGCGATAGACATTGGAACCAATTCCACCAAGATGATTGTGGCCGATGTCTCGGACAGCGGCCTGCTGACGGTAGTCGATGAGCAGTCGGACGTGACGCGTCTGGGCGAAGGCGTAGCCAGCTCCCGCCGCCTCAGCGACGCCGCAATGGTCCGTACTCTGGAAGCGATTGTCCGGTTTGCCGAAGCCGCCCGTGCCCTCGGCACAGAAACGGTATTAGGAGCGGGGACAAGCGCCCTGCGTGACGCCGCGAACGGTTCTGAATTCATCGCGCAGGTGAAAGAGAAGTCAGGAGTCGAAGTCCAGATCATTACCGGTGACCGGGAAGCGCATCTGGCCTACGCCGCAGTCCGCTCGGACTCCAGCCTGCACATTCCCGATGACGCTGCACTACTGGTATTTGACATCGGCGGCGGCAGCACGGAGCTTATTCTAGGTTACGCAACTGGAGTAGGGCGCTTCAAGAGTCTGGACATTGGGGCCGTGCGTCTCACCGAGCGCTTCCTGAAATCTGATCCACCGTCGCTGCACGAGCTTGCTCAAGCCCGGCAGTTTGCCTCTGACTCATTCGCCACGTTCCCAACCCCTGACGTTCCTCCGCTCATCGCCGGGATCGGCGGCACTGCCCTCAATATCGTTGCGGTGACTCAGGGCCTGGCAAAACCCGACCCGGACGCTGTCCACGGCAAGTCACTCTTTCATGCCGAAGTCTCCGCCGCCTTTGACCGCTTCGCCCACGTCTCCCTCGCCGACCGGCGCACAATTCCTGGCCTAGAGCTAAAACGCGCCGATGTCATCACCGCCGGTGCCCTCATCTTAGACACACTTCTCACCTACTTCAAGACCGACCATTTCCTGCTCAGTGCCCGAGGGCTCCGCTACGGCCTGCTCGCAGACTATGCGAAAACCAGCAAATAACTTCTCACTGGTTGCCGAACTATTGACATCTCTCCGCCGTTTACGATTCTATGACTGATACTGTCGAGAGGTTTTTCAACTGGCAGAGCGATATGGATTGGACTTGGGGGCCATTTCTGCGGCTGCGCCCTTCGCTGGACGTTCCAATGCAGCCCTGGGTGTGGGTGCGTCTGTTCACGGCTCTATCACTAGCCGGCTTGGTACTGCTTGGGAGTATGGGATTGGTCTGCGTTCTGGGGCCGCGTATCGCCGCTCGGCAACATTGGACTGTTCCCGCACCGCTGGTCGAGACGCTGGGAACACTCGCGGCGATGGAGAATGATCCGGGACTTCGGGTGATGCTGATTGGACTTGGCCTCAGCTTGCCGCTGCTGTTCTTTACCGCTTGCTTCCCTTTTCACGCTGCCTGGAACCGGCGGGCAGCCCGGCTGGCTCAAGATAAATCGCGGCTCGGAGGGCAGGCGGCGCAGACTGATGTCTGGCCGCCTGCACCCAATAACCGTTAGCGGGAGCTTGGACCGAATGGCGTTTTATTGGGGGCGGCAGCCGGCGGAACGGCAGGCGGAAGATCGTGATACAAAGTTGTCGGCTTCAGCGGGGCGGGGGACGGCGGCAGTGTCGCGGCGGACACGGTCGGCGTCAGTGCAGGAGAGTGATGTCCTAACGAGAGCCCCAGCAGGACAGAGGCTGCCAGGGCAACCGCGATTGCGCCTGCCCAGGCGGCGGCAAACTTGGGGGCTGCTTTTTTCGTCGAAAACTCACGGCGGGCGGCCTCGTGTGCCGCAGACACACCCGTGGCTTTTCGCAGCGCCTGCACCATTTCGTGCGCCGTTGAATAGCGCTTCTCCGGGTCTTTTTCCAGTGCCCTAGTCAAAACCAACTGCACGGCTTCGGACATACCGGGCACGGGTGCGGGCTGTCCCATGATGACTTGATGCGCGACCATTTGGAAGTTTGCGCCCTGAAACGGGGCGGCTCCAGCCAGCATTTCGTAGAGGAGGACACCCACGGCCCAGATGTCGGACTGCGGGCTGGCAGGCTGGTTCCGAAGCTGCTCCGGGGCCATGTAAGCCGGTTCACCCACCAATGCTCCCATCAGCGTGACCGTGGTATCGCCAGGCTGCCGTGCCAGGCCGAACTCGACCAGCTTGACGCGGCCATCGTGAAGAAGCATGACATTGGAGGCACGAATGTCGCGATGCAATATTCCATGCTCATGGACGGCATCGACGGCGCTGGCGACCTGTTCTAAGATTTGGAGCGCCCCCTCCATCGACAGCGACCGCAGATCCAAATGCTGGCGCAGAGGATGGCCATAAAGGTATTCCATTACCAGAAATGGGTGACCGTCCTGTTCACCGATCTCATAAATCCCAGGAATATTGGGGTGGGATAGAATAGACAGAGCACTAGCTTCCCGCTGCAGGCGTGTTTCCAGAACGGATGCCAGCTCCTGCTCTGCCTCCGGCATGGATTTACCCATCGTAACATGGAGGATTTTAATCACAACCATCTGTCCGAGGCGCGGGTCGACCGCCTGGTAAAGAGTATAATGTGTGCCGCGCCCAATGGCACGCACCAGCACATAATCGCTGACTTTCCGGTAGGCCAGTCCTTCAATGCTATCTATCATGTCTCTATCTTCGGTATCTCTCGTGAAATTATACAGAGCAAATCGCAAAGAAGACAGGTAAACTTATTGCCAGCAAAGTTCGAGGAGAAATGACCATGCAAAACGACTTGACCGATATTACGATTGTGCTGGACCGATCCGGATCTATGGCATCCGTTCGGGAAGATACAATCGGCGGATACAATACGTTTCTTGAAGAGCAGAAAGCGATCCCCGGCAGCGCTCATCTGACGCTGGTTCAGTTCGATGATCAATATGAAGTCTTGTACGAAGGCAGGCCGCTGGAAAATGCCCCGGCGCTGTCTGTGGAGACTTTCGTGCCACGTGGAAGTACGGCGCTGCTGGATGCCATTGGACGTACTCTCATCACGACTGGCGCACGCCTCGCCGCTCAGCCGGAAGCGGAACGGGCTGGGAAAGTCCTTTTTGTCATTATGACGGATGGACAAGAAAACACTTCCCGCGAGTTCAGCGGCAGCAAAATCTTCGAGATGATCACCCATCAGCGCGAGAAATATCAGTGGCAGATCGTGTTTATCGGCGCAAACCAGGATGCTCTTGCGACCGGAGCCAGCTACGGCATCCCGCAGACCAACTCCATGAACTATGCGGCGTCACCGGCCGGCACACGCAGCGCGACTGCGAAGCTGAGTGCGGCAGCCGGAAGGTTCAGGAATGCCGCCGAGAGCAAAAGCGAAGATTTCTTCAGTTCGGAAGAACAGAAAGAAGCGTAGAGCAGCAGTACATTGACGGGGGGTCAAGTAATTCCTCGGAACCTGCCCTGGTCTGGAAGACCAGGGCTTTAGAAAAGCAAAATGTCACTCCGTGACGAATTCTCTTGCGTCTGCGAAGCAGACATTCTGCACTTCTAAAGTCCCGGTCTTCCAGACCGGGTGACTAAAGTCACTTGTCCTATCTTCGGCTGTCAGAGGCTGCCATCCCAGAGCCGCAGCTCCGCCTCCTGGGGGCGCTGCTCGACGCGGCTCTGCACATCCAGAATCATCGTGGGTCTTTCTTGTGGACGGTATTCCGGCCATGCCGGAAGTCCTGGGGCTGACGGCGACTCGCCCCGAATGAATGCCACCCAGGCCTGATGTACCTGTGTCGCCAGCGCAGCTTCCGCTGCCGCGTTGGTGACATCGGAATGCGGCTGGTCCCAGGCCAGCCCGACATCCAGGGAATGATAGGCGTAGCCCTTCAGCCGTCCACTCGTTTCCGCGAAATCCAGCCGATACATCCAGGCCGTGCCGCCGCCCTGGACATGAGCATCCGCCGCCCGGATCGACGGCACCCAATACTCTTCCGCCGTGACTGCTCTAATGCGTCGCCGCTCGTCCGTCATGTCTGGGTAGACATTCGCGTACTGGGCAAAAATGCCTGAGAACTGGGCCAGCGGCATGTTTCCCAAATCTGCGGCGGTGGGATCATGCGCTGGATGCGGCCCGATAAACAGCGCACTCTCGTCGCGGTTCGTCCCGATCAGCAGCCGCTTTCCTCGCGTCGAACCGGCGGCGATAGTCTGCACCGGCAGACGTGGCAGCAATAGGCCGTCTACCTCTCCGCGCAGCGGGAAGTGCTGCGGCCAGCGATCAAGAAACTGCTGCTGTGCCGCAATCAATATTATCGGCGAAGCGTCCTGCCAACAGAACATGGCCCTGTTATGACGCTGCCATTCTTCAGCAAACCCATTGGCGACTTTCGCCGCCGCATCCGAGGTCGAAACGCGCTCCGCCCCGCCACTTTCCGAGATCATCTGATGGAAAAGCGGCTTCGCCGAGGGAATACCCATCAGAATATCGGTCAGCTTCGCGCCCGCCGACTCGCCGCCGACAGTCACGCGGGCAGGGTCGCCGCCGAACGCGGCAATGTTTCCCTGCACCCATTCCAGTGCGGCCATCAGATCGCGCAGGGCATTATCGGCGCTGCCGGCATAATCTTTCCCCAGCAGCGGTTCCAAATCCAAGAAACCGAAGACGCCCAATCGATACGCAACCGTGACACAGATCACACCTGCATCGGCAAATGGTATTCCCTCGCTGCCGGACCCATACGAACGACCGCCGGTGAAGCCGCCCCCGTGAATCCAGACAGACACAGGAAATGGTCCCTTGCCCTCCGGTGCCCAGATATTGAGATACAGGCAGTCTTCGCTCTGCGACGCGCTCGGGTCACTCGACTGCATGGCCTCGGCGGCAAAGCGAGTCGCATCCCGCTCCTGAGTCCACGGCTTGACCGGCAGGGGAGGACGGAACCGCAGCGGGCCGACTGGCGGCTGTGCAAACGGCACTCCCCGAAAGACCCTGGTACTGCCTAGCCGCGCACCGCGCAGCGGCCCGCTCGGCGTGTTCACAAGAGGAGGGCCGGCGGCATCCTGTGCAAATACGCTGCTGCCATAGAGCGCAAGTGACGTCACCAAAGCATCGGCAAGAAAGGCTCTCCGGGTGAGTTTTTTTTGGTACATTATTTTGCTCATTTAGCGCCAGCCGGGCGGCGCATGGAACTCGGCATCACCGGCCAGGAGCTGTATCTGGTTGGATCTGCCCCGCATGGTAGGCCATGTTACGGTAGGCGGCGATTATCAAATTTCTCCCCGTGCGCGGGCCACGGCTTGATTGGAAGGTGCGCTCCAGCGCCTCATCATCCAGGCCGCGAATGGAAACGGCCAGCTCTCTTGCGCTGGCAATGATCTGGTCTTGTGCGTCCTGAGCATCGGTAAATTCGATTGGGGAAGAACTACCGGAGGCAGGCGGAATTTCGTCTCCGCGCAGCGAAGCGGCAAACTGCCGGTTTACGTCGACGCATTCTGCAACTTGATCCAAAACGCTGCGTGTGGAGTCACTGCCTTCCATAAACGGTTCCCACCGGAGCTTGTCAGGGGCGGTTGCGGCGATGAAATGTGCGAGCATTGGCCCCATTCGCTCGGTCTGTTCAGCCATGTATTCTTGAGCGGTCATAATTATGTGTTCCTCAATTCGCGCGGGCGATATGGGGCAGGCCGCGCCGCAGGGTAATAATGGTCAGCTCGGGGCGGGTCAAAAAGCGCAGTGCTAGGCCACTGATGCCGATGCCGCGCGTGACATAAAGCTGAGTGCGGCCAGGGCGAATCCCAATGGCATGGCGCAGGCGGCGGCGGCTGTAGTAGCCGTCGCTCATGCGGCGGCCCAGCAGGGAATGGGTGTAAAGCGCCCCGTACCAGGGCAGCCGGATCTGGCCGCCGTGGGTGTGGCCGGAGAGCACAACGTCGACGCCGCGCAGCACGGCTTCGGCGATAGAGTCCGGGGAGTGCATCAAAAGCAGGGTAAAGAGGTTGGCAGGAGCGTCTTTAAGGGCTTCGCAGATGTCGTCTTTATCGTTGACAGGGTCGTCGACACCGGCCAAGACGATCTTTGAATCGCCCCGCATCAGCAGGACATGCTGGTTCATCAGAGGCACGATGCCGTTCTCAGACAGTGTTCGGGAAAGAGCGTAAGGCCGGACACCGTTCTTGTGCTCCGAATTGCCAAAGATCGCGTAAGCACCGTCCCTGGCCTGAAAAGCCTGTGCCAGCGTGAGGAATGGGCCAATGCCCGCAGGAGTATGAATCAGGTCGCCCGTGACTGCGACTAGATCGGCTTGCGGCAGGCCGCGCAGCAGAGATTCCAGCAGCCGTTCCCGGCGTCCCATCTGACGCATGTGCAGGTCGGAGATCTGGTAGATCGTGTAGCCTTCAAACGCTTCCGGCAGGCGCGGCGCGAATAGGTCCCAGTGGACTGTTTCGATAGCATATGGCTCGACCCCGGCGGCGTAAGCCAGCAGACCTAATCCTGCACCTCCGGCCAGCAGGCCCAGCCTTCCCAGCCGATTGCTCATGGGGCCGGGGCTTTCTGGACACTGTTCTCAGTGTCGGGCTTGTGCGCGATACAGACGACGGATACCCCAAACGGCAGGCTGAGAGTCTGGAGCAGGCGGGTCTCCCATTGGGACAGCGACAGCAGAGCCTGATTGACTGGCCCGGAAAAGTTGATCAGGTTGGCTTTTTTCTCGCCGTCCGTCCGCTTTTGAGGAAGCAGGTTGCTGATCTGCCGAAATATCCAGATCGGCACAAACAATGTCGTGACCGTATAGGAAATCTTTTCAACATGCAGTCCGACACGCTGGAACAGATCTTTGAGGCGCGGCGATGTGTAGCGGCGGTAGTGATGCAGGGCGTCATCATGCTCGCTCCACAAAGAGGGGAACGCCGGGACTGTGACCAGAAGCCGCCCGCCGGGCTTGAGCACACGGAATATCTCGCTGGAGGCGGCTTTGTCATCGTCGATGTGCTCGATGATGTCCATGGCCGTGACCACGTCAAACGACGAATCGGCAAACGGAAGCCGCCGGACATCGGCCCGGGCAAGCTCGGCAGGAACGCCGCGCGTCACGCAGAACTGCAGAGCTTCCGGCGAGAAATCTGCGCCGATGACTTCGCCGAAGGGTTTCAGGTCATCCAGCATTTTCCCGGTTCCGCAGCCGATGTCTAAAATCCGCAGCTTTCCGGTGCGCTCGTACTGCGTTTCCAGCAGGCTGGTGATCAGATGCCGCCGGGCGACAAACCACCAGTAACGGTCTTCGAAGCGGTACATCCGCTCATACTCTTCATGTTTCATACTTTGGGGGTGATCTTAGACTTTGGGGTGGATAGACGCAGTGGTCGGAGCAGTCTCTTTCAATTGCCGGTGCATCCAGCGGATACGCGAAAGATCGGCCAGCATCTTGAGGCCGTCACGCACCATGCTGACTTTGGAGCCGTCTTTGTGTGACCAGCGGATCGGCACTTCGGCAATAGAGTAGCCCAGGCGTCGTGCGACAAACAGGGCCTCGCTGTCGAACGCAAAGCCGTCGATACGGCACCGGGAAAAGACCGCCTTGGCCGCTTCCGCCGTGAAGATCTTGAACCCGCACTGAGTATCCTTGATCCCCGGCACGGCGAGAAGCTGAACAGCGGTATTAAACCCACGTCCGAGCTGTTCCCGGTACCAGGGCTGATGGACCATCAGATTAGAAAGGCGCAGTGGCCGGGACCCGATCCCGATGGGTGCCCTCTGCGCCGTCATCGCGGCCAGCACGACTTCATACTCTTCCGCAGGTGTCGCGAGATCCGCATCGCAGAACAGCCTCAGATCGCCGCCTGCCCGAAGCATTCCGTAGCGCACCGCAAACCCTTTGCCCCGGTTCCCGCCGTAGCTCAGACACTGGATCGACATCTCAGGATGCCGGCCCGCGAACTCGGCCACAACCGATGCCGTCGCATCCGTGCTGCCATCATCGACCACCAGCACTTCAAATGCGTCGTCACGCGCCGCAAAGTAATCCACGGTCTCGCGCAGCGTCAGCGGCAGGCGTGCAGCTTCATTGAAGGCAGGTATAATAACGGAGACAAACATTACCGCTTATTATAGGCCGCACAGGGGTTCAATGTCAAGAGAAGCCTGCCATCTCGCTTCGCGAAAGTAAACCAATGAAACTACGAAGTCCTGTTTTTATCTGCATTATGCTGCTCCTATTGTCTTCTGCTGGTGGATTACGGGCCGATCCCATTTTGGGTCCGCCGGTCGAGCAAAGCGGGCTTCGGTTTGAGACATGGCTGGCTGATCCTAAGATAGTCATTCCTGATAAACATCTGGTCCCCAAGAAAAACATCCCAGTGACGCTGTTCAGTGTTCGTGTCACTAACCTGCTGTCAAAGCCAGTGCGTTTTGATCCATATATGCTGGATCTCATGCTGGTCAAGCCGAATGGTAAAAAGTTGTTCGCTGACGAAATCAGGAATTACGGCCGTATGCTTCAGCCGCAAGAAGAGGATTATATCGTGCTTCAGCCTCAGCAAAGCCTCGTTGTGCCGAGGCCAAGCTTTCTCGAATGGCGTGGTGATCGCCTCGACTTAAGCTGGCCGTCCCCCATCGCGGGGAACCCATGGACTTATCCAGGGCTGGTCGCAGGTACTTACCAATTCACAATCGAGTACCGGATGCCGACCCCAACCGTGCCAATTCGTGATGACAACACGAATAAGATCGTGAAAACGCTGGATGGATTTTGGACCGGCGATGTGACACTGCCGCCAATGAAGTTCAAGTTGATTGCAGGGAATTAGATCCCCCGGCTCAGATCGTCTCTCGCCCGGAGCATTCCAAACCGCACCGCTTTCGTGTCAAGTGAGGAGGCTCTTGCCGCGCAGGATCTGTTCGACCAATCCTGCATTTTCTACTGTAAAGCCGATGCAGCGTGACGAACCGCGCAGATGGGCAAAGAAGAGCTTGGACCGTGAGGGCCGATGCCAATCTTTCGGAAACCAGGTCTGCAAGTCGCCTGTGCCTTGAACACGGTACTTGCCGTTCCACCAAGTCGGTTTTTTCTCTGTGATGGTGTCAATCTCTGAGAACCGAACCTCTTTAGAGCCGACTGGAAAGTAGTAGTCCTTGAAGCAGATACTGTCCTCGGTGATCTCTACCAGGCTGTCCGAGTAGAGTAAGTTTTCAGGTGTCATAAACAAGTCCTCTTATCTTGATACGACACATGGGCAGCCAAAAGGTTGCATTTAAGCAGCACCATCGCGAATGGGTATAATAATATAGACACTCAAAATGACGACGAGACACTGTTAGGAAGAATGCACTATGGCTTTGAATGGTCGCGCGGTGATGCTGGCGCTGGCGGAAAATGAAACGATCAAGCGGACACTGGTTCGGAACGGGATGTCCAAAGGAATGGTGCAGCGCTTTGTCGCAGGCGAGACTTTAGATGACGCAATCGCAGCAGCGCATCGGCTGAAGACCCAGCATATCGGGACGGCTCTGGATTTGCTGGGGGAAAATGTCGGGACGGAAGCAGAAGCAAGGGCTTCGGCGGATGCCTACATCGGGGTCCTGACAGCGGTTGCGGCAGCGGACTTGCCTGCACCGTATATCAGCATCAAATTGACGGCGCTTGGACTAGACTTAGGGGACGATCTGGCAACCGCCAATCTCCGCCGCGTTTTGACAGCGGCCCAGTCGTACCCCGAGGCGTTTGTTCGGGTGGACATGGAAGGCTCGGCCTATACGCAGCGGACTCTGGACATCGTCCGGGCCGCGCATCGTGACTTCGGCAATGTCGGGACTGTCCTGCAATCTTACCTGCGCCGAACTGACGATGACCTAGCTCAATTGATCGCCGACGGCATTTCCGTGCGCCTGGTCAAAGGGGCCTATGCCGAGCCGGCATCAGTCGCCTACCCTGACAAAGCAGACGTCGACGTGGCCTATGCCCGCCAGATGCGCGAGCTGCTGATGCATGGAAACCATCCAGCAATCGCTTCCCATGACGAAGCCATTCTGCGTGAGGCCAAGCGCTTTGTCCGGGAGCAGCGCATCAAAAACACCCAGTTTGAGTTCCAGATGCTTCTTGGCATCCGGCGCGATTTGCAGGAGTCTCTTGCTGCCGAAGGATATTTTGTCCGCGCTTACGTCCCCTTCGGCGTGTCCTGGTACCCTTACTTCATGCGCCGCCTGGCTGAACGCCCCGCTAACATCGGCTTTATTCTGAAGAATCTGATTAAGTAGGCCCCCCAGCCCCCAATAATGGGGGAGCAAGAGGGAACTCTAACCATGTACACTGCTGACTACGCCGATAATTGGGATAGCCTGCCGGAAGCCGTGCAGGAGGCCCTGACACCCATTCTGATCCGCTTTGAGGAAGCGGCAGACTTGCTGTTTGACCGCCGCTTGAACCTGTCATTCGAGGCGGCTGTCAAAGACCTGAGCATTCCGGGCATCGTCGCGCTGACTGAAGGCCTGCGAACGCTCCGAGAACTACTGATGGCGAGGGTCACGGTAGAAGATGCCGCAGAGGGCAAACTGCTTTTTGACAACACGCTACCCCTGACCGCCTACGACCTGCCTCTTTACGCCCCGGCAGTATATCTGTCTCAGCTTGCCCAGTTTATGGACGGCCAGAACGTTCGTGTCTGGAAAGAGGCCACAGCAGCAGAGATTGTCGGAACGCTTGTAGTCATGGCCCGGTATGTCCGGCCTGATATTGAAACGGCGCGTGTACTGATCGCCGCGCTCCATGACATGGCCTATCTTTACCCCATGACGCTGGCGCTAATCGAAGACGCTGCCGGTCAGATCGATTGGCCGAATGTAGCACAGACCGCAAAACTGGCAGCACATATGGCACAAGGAAACGCCCGGTCATAAATGACCGGGCGTTTTCTATTGAGTGTCAGCCTAAAGACTAGCGACCGCGACGGGCGGGCATTGGGCGTCGGTTGTTCGCTTTCGCGCCGCCGTCCCAGCCGCCGCCGTAGGTGCGGCCGCTGCCCTGTGAGCGGCGAACCTGCTGGCGGGCACCCTGACGATTTTCGTTCGGGTCAATCGGGTTCGGGTCAAGCCGCTGTCCGACCAATTTCTCGATTGCGCGAAGCTGAGGCGTATCGCCGTGCGTCACGAATGTCAGCGCTTTGCCCGAGCGTCCTGCCCGGCCTGTGCGTCCGATGCGGTGGATGTAGTCTTCCGCGTTCACGGGGACATCATAGTTGATGACATGCGTGATATGTGGGACATCGATGCCGCGAGCCGCGACATCGGTTGCCACAAGCACATCGATCCGCTTGCCACGGAACTGAGCCAGAACACGCTCACGCTGGTTCTGCGAAATATCGCCGTGGATCGAGCCGGAGCGCATTCCGGCATCTGCCAGAGTCTTTTCCAGCCGGTCGACGCCGTGACGGGTCCGGGCGAAGACAAGGGCTCCGCCGCCGCCTTCGCGGGCTTCGTGCAGGAGGGTCAGCAGAAGCTCACCCTTCTCTGCGGCGGTGACGCGGTGGACGATCTGCTCGATCTGCTCGACTACTGTCGAGCGCGGGCCTGCGTTGATAATGACCGGGTTGTTCAGGTACGCTTGTGCCAGCTTTTCGACATCGCCGTCCATGGTCGCCGAGAACAGCATGGTCTGGCGGCCTTCGGATTTCAGATGCTTCGCGATCCGCTGTACCTGGGGCAAAAAGCCCATGTCCAGCATCCGGTCGGCTTCGTCCAGAACGAAAGTCGAAACATCGGACAGGTCCACATAGCCCTGTTCCAGATGGTCGAACAGGCGGCCTGGGGTAGCAACGATCAGATCGACGCCGCGCCGAAGCTTGGCGACCTGTGCGCCCATGCCTGCACCGCCATAGATAGCCGCGCCGCGAATGCCGGAGCCTTTGCCGTAAAGGGCAAATGAGGCTTCGACCTGCACTGCCAACTCACGGGTGGGAACAAGGACAAGGGCGCGGGGCCGGACAGCGTCACTGCGGTCCAGCTTGTTAATGATCGGGATCGCGAAGACAGCAGTCTTGCCGCCTCCGGTTTGGGCACAGGCGATGAGGTCCTGGCCGCTAAGCGCGGCGGGAAGCGCCAAGCTCTGAATTTCCGTGGGTGTGATGTGGCCGGCGTTTGCGAGGTTCGTCTGGATGACGTCGCGCAGTTCCACTTCAGCAAAAGTTTCCAATATGAGTTTTCCTTTTTCCTCCGCACCAAGGGGAGGGTTGCCGCCCGTCTGCTTGTAATTTTTTCTTCTTCTCTAAATTACTCTATAAGCGAAGAAAAGGTCACAGGCGGCGCAATCCAAATCTCCACTCACGTACAGAAGCAAAAAGGGGAAAACCCTGATCGGCTTCGCACTTTCTCGGCCAGGCGCAAACTGAAATACATCGAACTGGGGGCGCAAACGAACGAGAACAAGCGGATACTTTGAAACTGTTAATTTTATCATACCACATATTTTATATAAAACGTTATAATCCGTGTAAATACACAAATTGGATGATATACAGATTGCAGGGTATACTTTGGGAAGTACGATTGGCTGAGTATTGGAGTCCCTTTTGCTCATTGAAGGCACTGTGTTCCGCACCCATAGCGGCAACTATTATGTCCAAACAGACAGCGTGGGCGTTCTCGTCTGCAAGCTGCGGGGCAACCTGAAAAAAGAGCTGATCTACTCGACGTCTGACAGCAGGCCTAAGCGCGTGGAACAGACTCAGAAACGCCGCAGCACGGACCCATTGACAGTCGGAGACCGGGTCGAGGTCGATACGGACCTTGCCGTCATCGAAAGCGTCCGTCCGCGCACATCTGAGCTGTCCCGGCACTCGCCATCAGGACGAGGACAGCATACGCTGGTCGCGAACTTGGATCAGGCGTTCCTGACAGTCGCCGCCGCCCATCCTCGCCCTGACTGCTGGCTGCTGGACCGCTTTCTTGTCCTCGCCGAAGCCGCCGACATTCCCCCGCGCATCATCGTCAACAAGCTGGATCGACTGGAAGAAAAAGACCGACCGGAGGTAGAAGCCGCGATTGCCGTGTACGAGACAATCGGCTACCCGGTGTACTGGGTCAGCGCGAAGACAGGGGAGGGGATCGATACTCTGCGCGAGGCCCTGCACGGACGGATTTCCGCTATTGCTGGGCCATCGGGGGTCGGTAAAAGCAGCCTGCTCAATACTGTTCAGCCAGGTTTGCAGCTCAAGACCGGCGACATCAGCGAGACCAATCTTGCCGGCAAGCACACGACCACTACTGCCGAGCTGCTGCCTCTCGACGGCGGTGGCTGGGTGGCCGACACGCCGGGACTACGCCAAGTGGACTTCTGGGAAGTCGAGAAAAGCGAGATTCGCTACTGCTTCCCTGAGTTCGCGCTGTTTCTAGACCAATGCAAGTTCGCCGACTGCCGTCATCACACGGAACTAGGCTGCGCCGTCCGCGCCGCCGTCGACGACTGTGTCATTGACCGTCGCCGCTACGAAAGCTATCTGGGGATGACTTAAGAACCCCTCCCGCTCGTACCTCGCTCCCTCCCCTGTTAGGGAAGGGCTTTGGAAAGTTCAGGATTAAGAAAAGACCAAGAGGGCAGGGGCAAGCCCGGCCCCTACTCTGTGGCCCTCCCCTAACAGGGGAGGGTGGCGAACCTTAGCGAGACGGGAGGGGTTCTTATTCAAGCCCAAAGCTGCCGTAGTCGGCGCTGACGACGTGCCAAACTTTGGTAGGGATAATCAAAAAGCGGTTTGCATCCTCACGCTGCCATTGAAGCGTGATGTCATGGCTGTAGACAATTTGATTGGTGCTTTCAGCGATAATCTGCAAATGGCTGATGGAAGTCGCGGTATCGCCGCTGACAGTGACGACTGGAAGAGACTGCGTAATCTTGACCGCCTCACTTCCCCGAACCTTGTTCAGCAGGAACTGAAGCTGCGTCGGGCCGGGAACATTGGAGTCATGGTAGCTGGCCGAGATGATCTTCATGACCCCACCGACATCCTGCCGCTCTCCTGCCGCACGGGCTGTTTCCAATTGCTGCGCGATCTGCGCTTGATCGGTGACAGGGGGCTGGCGCAGGCTCACAAACGCGGCAACGATGAAGACGAGAAGCAAGGCGATCCAGAGCAGGACTTTCGACGAGGATTTCATTCTACTGTTGTACCCAAGTCGGCAGTGTTCTCGCTCAGGGCCGTGGGTCTTTGCGGGATTCCAGACGCCAGCGGAAGTTCATCGGGCCGATCCCATAAGTCAGCGAGAATGGCGGCACATGGTAGACACTGATCCGGGGCAGGCGCAGCGGGGAATCTGTAGAACGTGCCCGCCCGAACTCGGTAGTCACGGCCTGCGCGTAGCCAAGCTCTTCGGCCATCTCTACGACACGGTCATTGACATCGCCGTAGGGGTAGCACAGCACGGAAATAGGCGTCTGCAGCTTCTGTTCCAGCGTCTCTTTACTTTCTTCCATCTCCCGCCGAGCATCTGCCGCGCTGATCTGGGCGAGCTTCGGATGCGTGGCCGTATGAGCTTCAAAGGTCACGTGGCTGTCACGCTGCATCTCGTTGATGTCGTTCCAAGAGAGCAATGGGGTCGGCTCGTAGCCCTCGGCAATGACCCACTCATTCGTTTTGCCGACACGCTCTGAGATGAGAAACACGGTGTAGGAAAATCCAAGTTCGCTAAGCAGAGGATGGACATTCGTCTTGAGATTTAAATACCCGTCATCAAAAGTCAGTAAGACCGGCTTTTGAGGCAGCGCGGTTATTCCGGCCCGTGCATCTGCCAGCATTTGGAATGTGATCGGGGTGTAGCCTACTCGTTTCAGCATCTTCATCTGCCCGGCGAACTCGTCGGCAAGCACGTAAAAGTGTTTGTACTTGGGCGGACGCAGGGCATCTTCGACGGCATGGTACATTAATATGGGAACGGGGGTTGGAAAGGTTTGCATAATTTATGGGTGACTAGGAACAATGGCGTAAACGCCCTCGCTGGGGGGCGAAGCGCCACGCCGCCACCTTCGTGGCGGAAGAAGCGGAGTTTCATTCCTGTCCCGCGCAGGCGGGACCTTGGCGTCTGCGCCCCCCAGCGAGGGCGTTTACGCCATCGCCAAACGCCATCGCAACGATTATGCCATCGGCTTTATCGTCTTATCGCCTATCTCCCGATAAAGCGCCAGCAGACGCTCGATCTGAAGCTCCTGTGAGAAATCGCTTTCGGCGGCGTGTCGGCCCGCTCTGCCCATTTCGGCCCGGCGGGATGCTCCCTCGATAGGGTCCAGCAGCCGGAGCAGCGCTTCCGAAAGCGCGTCCAAGTCATCGGGCGGTACAAGAAAGCCGGTGACACCCTCCAAAACCACTTCCCGGCAGCCGCCGATGTCCGTGGCAACTGTCGACAGGCCGGATGCCATCGCTTCCACAATCACCAGGCCGAACGCCTCATCTATCGGCAGATGGACCAGAATGTCGAATGCCGACAGCAGTTCTGGAATGTCCAGGCGCGGGCCGGTAAAGATCAAATGATCTTCAAAGCCATGGGCGCTGGCGAGAGCTGTCAGGACTGCCTGCTCGTTCGGTTTTCCCTCACTGCCGGCCAGAACAACCCGTAGGGTGGGGCAGTGGGTCAGCAGCTTAGGCATGACTTTGAGAAGCTGCTTTTGCCCTTTAGCATCAAGCCGCCCGATCATTCCGATCACGAGTGCATCGTCTGGAATGCTCAGACTCTCCCGAAGATCCTCACGCTGTGAAGCCGCCTCGGGCGACCCAGGCTGACTGAACTCGGCGAGATTGACGCCATTTGGGATAAGCTGGACAAAGTCAGGCCGGAATTGATGCTCGTGACGCACAAGGTCAGCGACTGCGCTGGAAACCGCCGCGACTGCATCCGCGCCCCATTCAATGAAGCGGCCTGTCAATCGGGACTGTCCGCCGAGAGGCCGAATCATATGGGCATGAAGAACAAGCCCAATAGGCCGGCGCGATCTGCGCCGTGCAAGGGCAACGCCGAGCACCGCGACTACGTAATCACGGCGCGAATGGACATGAACGATGTCTATGTCTTCGTTGCTGATGATCCGGGCAAGACGCAGAGCCGCACCGAAATCCCCGCTGTTGCGAACACGGAACGCCGCTGTCGGCAGGCCGCATTCCCGGCACCATCTTTCGATAAAGCCACCGGGGCGGCAGGCGAACTGCACAAACGCTCCGCATCGGCTCAGAGCTTCCGCCATCTCGACGGAATGGGTCTCAATCCCACCCTGACTTTTTGTACTCGCGACATAAAGCAGCCGCAGACTAGGACCATTTGTACTACTGGCGATCCGCGTACCACTTTTGCATAAACTGCTGATACTCATGCTGCTTTTCTTTGATCGCTCGCCACCAGCCTTCATTGGCTAGGTACCACTGAACCGTCTCGTATAGACGTTCTTCAAATCGCTCTTTCTCGGGATGGTAGCCAAGACCCGCCATTTTGGTGACATCCAGTGAGTAGCGCCGGTCGTGACCGGGCCGATCTTTGACATAGTGAATGAGCGAATCGGGCTTATTCAGCAGCTTCAGCAGCAGGTGGACGATTTCTAAATTCGGGCGGTCATTGTCGCCGCCGACATTGTAGACTTCGCCGGGCTGACCCTGATGCAAAGCTATGTCGATGCCTTTGCAGTGGTCCATGACATA